>NZ_CAJXGF010000051.1 GCF_913053745.1 uncultured Nitratireductor sp. | reverse complement strand
GGTCCACCGGTAGCGCCATATCATCGCGCCGACCAGGCGGAAGGGGCGGTAGCCGTAAGCGACGACAAACCCGGTAACCAGCGCCGGCAGGAGCAACGCGCCGAAGACCAGCAGGTCCTGGGCTGGCGCGGGAATGTCGTGCCAGATACCGGCCAATGCGTCAGCCATGGCCCGTCTCGCCGGTCAGTGCGCCGTCGGCAAGATCGACAATCCGGTCCATCCGCGACAACAGCGCATAGTCGTGGCTGACGGCGATCAGCGTGCGGTTATGCAGGCGGGTCAGACTGGCGAGGTCGTCGATCAGGCGGTCCGCCGTGTTCCGGTCCAGGCTGGCGGTCGGTTCGTCCGCCAGGATCAGGTCCGGCGAATTGGCAAGCGCCCTGGCGACCGCCACACGCTGACGCTGACCGCCCGAAAGCTCGCGCGGATACCGGTCGAGGTAATCTGTGAGGCCCAGAATTCCAGCCGCCCATTCAACCCTTTGGGCGATCTCCGCCTTCGGCGTTCGCCTGTGTTCGAGCGAGAATCCCATATTGGTTGCGACGGTCATGTGGGGATAGAGCGCATAGTTCTGAAAAACCATGGCGATGTCACGTTGCTTGGGCTCGAGCTCGTTGACGACCAGACCGTCGATTTCGACCGTGCCGGCCGTTATGGTCTCGAGCCCGGCCAGCATGCGCAGAAGCGTCGATTTTCCGCACCCCGAAGGTCCCACTAGGACAACGAACTCGCCATCGGCGATCCCGATGTCCACCCCGTGGATCACCTCGACATTGCCGTAGGATTTCTTGACATCTGAGAATGTGACGGAAGCCATAATCAACCCTTGAGCCCGGTATGGGCCAGCCCTTCGACGAACTGGCGCTGAGCGATAACGAAAACGATGAGAACGGGAACCGCCGTCATGGTGGCGGCCGCGAGCTGGACGTTCCACATGGCGCCGCCATATGCGTCGGTGAATTGCGTGAGCGCCTGAGGCAGTGTGAAAAGCTCGGGCGAAGACAGGAAAACGATCGGTTCGAGATAAAGATTCCAGGAATGCAGGAAAGTGAATATCCCGACCGCGCCAAGCGCAGGCCGCGCAAGCGGCAAAGCAATGGTCCAGAAGATCCGGAACCGCCCCAGGCCATCGACCCGCGCAGCCTCCTCGAGCTCCTTGGGAAGGGCAATGAAAAACTGCCGCATGACGAAGGTGGCAAAGACCGAGGGGGCGCCGAAGACCGGCACGAGAACCAACGGCCAGTGCGTGTTGATCATGTCCCACCCCAAGAACATCTGGAACAACGGCACGATCGTGACTTCGGCGGGGATCAGGAGGCCGACAAGAACGACCATGAAGAGCGCGTTGGCGCAAGGAAAGCGGATGCGCGCGAACGCGTATCCCGCCATCGCGGAAAAGAGCATGGTCCCGGCGGTGACCAGCGCCGCTATATAGGCGGAGTTCCAGTACTGCCGCCCGAAGGGTTGAAGCTCGAACACCCGTGAATAGGTCGAAAGATCGACGCGGGACGGAATGATTTCCGGCGGGAAGGCGAAGATGTCCGAAATCGGCTTGATCGAGGATGTCACCATCCACCAGGTCGGAAAGACGAACGGAATCAGGAGCACCGTCATAAGCCCGTAGACGACAACCTTCATACGGGGCGAAAGGTCAGTTTTCATAGAAGACGAGCCTCCTGCGCATCTGCCACTGGGCAAAGGTCAGGACCGCGACGATCAGGAAAAGAAGGATCGAAAGCGTCGCCCCGTAGCCGAATTTGTGGAACTGGAAGGCCTGTTGATAGAGATAATAGACAAGCACCGTCGTGGACATGCCTGGCCCGCCCTGAGTCAGCACAGCGATTTGCGCAAAGACCTGGAGCGACCCCACGATGGTGATAATCGACGTCAAGAGAATCGTCGGGCTGATCATAGGCATCGTGATACGGGTGAACTGCATCCATGCCGGGGTGCCGTCGACACGGGCGGCTTCATAGAGCTCTCTCGGCACCCCCTGCAGGGCGGCCAGAAAGAGGATCATGTTAAGCCCGACATTCTTGAAGACTTGCACCACGACGACCGACGTCATCGCCGTGGCGGACCCGCGCAGCCAGTTGGGGCCCTCGATACCGACAAGCGCCAGCAAGGCGTTGATGCCGCCATTGTTCTGCAGCAGAAAGCTCCAGACGATCGTCCAGGCAACGAGGGAAACGACCACTGGCGAGAAAAACAGGGTTCGATAGACGGCGATACCCTTGAGTTTCTGATCGAGCAGCACCGCGAGCAGCAGCGCCAACGCCATGTTGAAGACGACGAGTCCAAGTGAAAACACTGCGGTCGCGCCGAGAACCTGCGGCAGGCCGGGGTCGTTAAGCAGGGCCTCATAATTGGCCAGCCCCTGAAACCGGAAGGTCTGTGCAAGAACGTTCCACTCATGCAACGAATACCAGAACACAAGCCCCAGCGGAATCAGAACGAAGGTGACCACACCGATCAATTGTGGTGCGATGAACAAGTATCCCGCGAGGGTGTCGCGGCGCTCCATCGTCCAGAACGCGCGCTTGTGGGGCTTGCCGGTGGTGGATCGGGCCGCGACATTCATCTGCGTTGCTCCTGGAAATCCCGGCTAGAGCATCGGTACTATGCGGTCGCAAACCGAGGTCAACACGGCTTCGACATCGGCATCCGCTTGCCATAGCGCATCGAGTTCGGCGCGGACGACCTGCTGTATCTCGGCAAAACCTTCATGCCCCGGCAGCACCTTTCCGTTGGCGATGCCGTTGATGACGACGCTTTCGAGCTGCTCGGGGGAGAGCAGCGGGTTGGTTTTTCCCAGTGTGTCGGTATTGAGCAGGCTTGCGCGCGCCGGCGGAAAGAACCGCGCGAGCTTGGCGCTGTTTTCCGCGTTTGACATGTGAGCGAGAAAGCCAACGGCGATATCCACATTGTCTCCCATCGCGAAGGCGCCGATACCAGCCTGCCCGACGACGGAATACGCGCCTGCCGGACCGGATGGAAGCGGAACGAGGTCCCAGTCGAATGCTGCCTCGCCCGTAGGCAGAAGCGAGGCGCGCGAGATCTGGGTGATTGTCATGGCCGCATTGCCAGCGAAGAAATCCACGCTCTCTCCAGGCTCGGGCATGGCGCCCTTCTCAAAGATCGCATCGTGTATGAAGGTCATGGCTTCGACCATTTCGGGTTCTGCGAAGGTGCAGCTGTCGCCGTCGTCGCTCCAGGGGGAAGCGCCCCAGGCACGCCAGATGGAGGCGAGATTCTGCCAGATCTGATAATTGAAATCGCGAACGATCAGGCCATCAGCGCCATTGCCGGCCACCGCGGCGGCCGTTTCGATCGCATTTTGCCAGGTCCATTCTCCAGCCTCGATCAACTCGGCCGGGGTTCGCGCTCCGGCTTTGGCGACGAGGTCGTTGTTGACGAACATTGCGAATGGCGAGGTCGAAAACGGATATGCGTAAAGTTCGTCGTCGGCCCGCCAAAGCGCGGTTGCCTGCTCGGTCACGTCGCTCAGGTCGTATCCCTCGGTATTGGCGAAAGCATCGCTGAGGGGCGCGAGTGCGCCGGAATTGACGAAATCGGCGGCGGTCGTTTCGAGAATCCAGGCAAGGTCGGGAGCGTTGCCACCCGCGATCTGCGTCGTAAGCGTGGTCGTGTAGCTTTCGAAGGGCAGCGAGTCGAAAGTGACCGAAACATTCGGATGGGTCGCGGTGAAGCTGTCGGCGATTTCATTGAACATCGCCAGATGCGCTTCATTGGCGCTCCAGATCGTCATGCGCAGCTCCACCTGTTCCTGCGCAAAAGCGGTGCCTGCCGCGAAATGAAGGGCAAACCCCACTATCGCCGTTGCAGTCTTCAACCTGGTTATCGTTTTCATTGCGGTTCCTCCTCCTTGGAATCCACGGTCCGTCTGGACCCTGGGATCAGTACCCCTTGATGTCTGGCCAGCGGATCTCCACGCCTTCGCGATGCAGCAGACTCTGGAACGTCTCCAGCCGACGATCGTCGGCTTGCACCGCATGCGGTGTCGTGCCGGTTTCCAGACAGTGCGCGGCCAAAAGCCCGGCGACTTCGCCGATGTTCCACTCGACAGGATGCAGCCGATAGCACCCGTTGGTGATGTGTGTGGTGCCGATTGACTTGCCTGCGGGAAGAAGGTTCGAACGCGCGATCGGGAGCAAGGCTCCGAGCGGGATTTCGAACGGGCAGGAAGGCACATCGATATAGTTGTCGCCGCCCGTCGAGGGATGCAGGTCTATCCGGTACATGCCGGTGCCCACGCTATCGCGATAGCTGACGGCTCCCGCCTCCCCCCGCACCGCGTAGGAGAGATCCTGTTCGACGACGGTGGTGACAGCCTTGATGCGCCGGCTTTCACGTATGTAGGGCGCCATCGCAAGACCGTGTTCGGTGCCTGTAACGTCGCCGCGCAGCCGCAGCCCCGGGAACCCGACGCCGCCGTCGACGCGCGGCGCCTCGGTCTGGAGCCAGTAGAACACCGAGTACGACAATTCGGCAGCCCGGCCGATGCGATGCGCATAGTCATCCTCGGAGCAATCGATGACCGGCGCCTCGAAATAATCGATCATCGGCCAGTTAACCAGGCAGATATCGGATTCATAAGCTCCCGGAACGAAGTTACGGCGCGCGGCAATCCGCCGGAACGTCCACAGGTTTGCATCGCCGGCGTTGCGCCGCTGGTCGGCATCCACGAGCAGCGGATCGTCGTCGGGGTTTGGCGTAAAACTGCGTTCCGTGATTTCGAGGGTGCGCGGATGAGGCGCTTTGAACCCGATCAGGGGACCGCCCCAGAAATCAGGCTGCACAGCCCGCCACTCATCATAATTCGCAGGCTTGTCGATAACGTGGTTGCCGTCCACATGATCGACCGCAAAGCAGATCGAGATGGCCTGCTGATTATCCGGCTGGGATTGGGAAGGCGCCGAAGGCTCGCCGGTTTCCGCTTGGCTTTCGAAGCCCTTGACATACTCCGTCCCGGTCAGCGGCAGAAGATCGCCGAGTTCGGTTGCGTCGATCACATAGCGCGCCGAAACGACCACCGCCCCGTTTCCGCTCTTGTGCTGCAACGTCACTGCACGGACGCGATCTCCGTCCATGTCCGCAGAAACCGGCCGATAGGGTTTCAGAAGCTTGAGCCTGCCCGCCCCCATATAAGGCATCAGCCAGGCTTCCATGACCGCAAGCGGCACGCGCGGCTCGACACACATTCGGCTCACCCAGCCGGCACCGGGATTGAGATCGTCCCATTTGCGCGCGGCTTCGTTGAGCGGATAATAATCGCGATAGTATTGGCGGATGGCGGTTCGCAGCGTTCGGTAGGTGCGACTGCCGCCCATCTGCTCGATCCAGGAGTGCTCGTCGGAGGGCACGGCCTGACTCGTCATCTGGCCGCCGATCCAGTCATACTCTTCGGTCAGAATGACCGAACGCCCCGAACGCAGCGCGGCAAGGGCCGCGGCGACGCCGGCCACGCCGCCCCCGATGATCGCGATATCTGTAGAATAATCCGTCACAATTCACTCTTTGATGTTATGGGGCCGAGCGTCTCGCCCTCGACCCGTTCGCAGGAGAGAAGGGTTTGTTCGAAGTCCGATCTGCCCTCGAGCCCGTCGATGAGCGCAAGCGTCGCGCGCCGTCCCATTTCTTCGCGGGGGATGGCGTAGGCGGTGAAGGTGGTGCCGGTCGCTCCGGGACGCAGATGACTGCCCAGAACGACGATCGAGAGGTCGCCGGGGACCGCCAGCCCCTTGGCAAGAACCGCGCGTTTGAACGGTATGGCGTCGGCCAGTTCGGTGAAGAACACCACCGTCGCCCCGGCTTCGCGCACAGCCGAGACAAGCACCTGAGGGTCGCTGCCCACGTCGGGCCAGTGCAGGGAAAGACCGATCTCTCCGGAAAGCGCCGCGCAAAAGCCGCTCCAACGATCGACCGTGGACTCCGCCCCTTCCGACGGACCGACATAGGCAAATGAGCGGTGGCCGTGGCCGTGCGCGCGAGCGACGAGGTCGGCCGTGGCCGCGGCGTAATCCGCACCGACATAGGGCACAGCTCCACCCGCATCGTCGCGGCGGCCGACAGCGATGAAGGGAAAATCGCCCGCCACCAGCCGTGTCAGCTCTTCCCGATCGAAGGAACGCCCGAGAACGAGGCATCCATCGGAGAGACGCAAGCGGTTGGTCTCGTCGAAGATTTTCTTACGTCCGTCGCGGCCTCGCGCGGCGGCCGTCATCAATAGAAGGTCGTAGCCCCGCTCATGCGCCGCCTCCTCGATCCCGAAAAGAAACGGTGCGAAAAAGTCGGCCTGCGCCGAAGGGAATGCCGGCTCGTAGGTGAAAACGCCCAGAATATTGTTGCGCCCCTTGACCATGCGGCGGGCCACCGGGTCCGCGACGTAACCGGTTTTCGCAATAACGTCCTGAATCCGTTCTCGCGTCTGCTCGGGGATGCGGCGCGTATCCTCCGAAGTTCCGTTAAGGACCAGAGAAACGGTGGCCTGGCTGACTCCGGCCAGCCTTGCAATGTCCTTTTGTGTCAGGCGCTTCGCCGCCATGAAAGCACGGTCCTTGATTGCTAATACGTATTAGTTATGCGTATTAGCTAACGGGAGTGCGCGAAGATGTCAAGCTCCGGGCGGGAACGCCCTCGGAGTGCAGCAGGCTTCCGTGCGTGCAGCATGGAGGCGCTGCCGTTGCCTGTGGAGAATGGTTGGCGGGGAAGGCCGGCGAAACCGGTTTCAAAAGAAGCTAGACGAGCCTTTCGAGCAGCGCCTGCACGTCGGCCCGGATCGGTTCGTTGCGGCGATAGAACAGCACAAGACTGATCGCCGGAACGTCGGCGACCGGTCGTACCGTCAATGTTTCGGGCAAATCTTCAATCGTGAAAGCATCCACGATTCCCACCCCGCCGCACGCATCGATGAGATCACAGACCGTGGAGCAGAACGGCACGACGCAATGCGGATCGTAGGAAAAGCCGTGCGCCTCGAAGACTCTCCGGATCACGGCCCCCATGGGTGACCATTCCGGATCGTAGCACACCAGGGCGCGCCGCGCGATGTCGCCCACCTGGAGGCGCTTCTTCCGGGCCAGCGGATCGCCGACTTTCATCACCGCATAAAGATCAACGGAGGCCAGATGCTCGGCGTGAAACTCGGCTTTGGGCGGGAAAGCCATTTGAAGTCCGATGTCAGCATCGCCGCGCCTCACATCGATCTCCGGCTCCGTCACCCGCAAGCGCAGCCGCTTGCGCCAGTCGGCGTAACCGGCGTGCAACAACCGTGGTGCCAGAAAACCTTCCACGATCGCCGGCGTCACCGAGATACACACCGGGCGCTCGGATTCATTGCGCAAGTTTGGAATTTTGCTGCGGACATGGACATGCGTGCTGAAGATCGGCGCGGCGGTTGCAAACAATTGCTGCGCTTCGGCGGTCGGCTCCAGCCGTTTGCTTGCCCTGTGGAACAGCGAAAAGCCCAGATGCGCTTCCAACCGCTTGAGTTGCGCGCTCACTCCAGGCTGCGAAATGCCGAGGACACGTGCCGTTTCCGTCGTGGTCCCCACCCGCATCAGGGTGCCGAAAAGCTCGATCTCGCGCAGATTCATTATCAGCCAGCTGATTGATACCCGCTTATTAATAATTTTTTCTCCCCCTTTGGCAAGTCTAAGTTCAACTCCATCGAGGCTTGGCTGCGTTTCTGCCTGGTCGAGGATAAAGATAAGGGGAATAAAATGAGACGAGCAATCAAGGCATTCGCCCTGGCAAGTTGCCTGGCACTGGCCGGACCGGCAGTCGCGCAGGCCGAACCAATCCGTGTCGCCATCGGATACGATCCCGTGTCGCTCGACCCGATCGCGACCAGCGACAACGGTTCCATTTGGACGCAGCTTCTGCTGTACGACACGCTGATGCGGCCTGACCGGACAGGCGAGAAGCTGGAACCGGGATTGGCCGAATCCTGGTCGGTCTCCGAAGATGGATTGACCCTGTCGTTCAAGCTGCGCGAAGCCAAATTCTCCGACGGCACGCCCGTCACAGCCGAGGATGTGGAATTCTCCATACGCCGCGCTGCATCGGAAGCGTCGAGTTGGGGGCGTTTTTTCCGTCCCATTACGGATTTCGAGATCGTGAACGATCGGGAGATCGTGATGAAACTCGACGAGCCCTTCACGCCGGCCTTCAACAATCTGGCACTTTTCTCCGCCGCCATTCTGCCCAAGGCGAAGGTCGAAGCGGGGGAAGAAGCCTTCTTCAACAATCCGGTCGGGTCCGGTCCCTTTATGCTCAAGGAATGGGTGCGCGGATCTCGCGTGGTGCTCGCCCCCAATCCGCATTATTGGCAATCCGGCAAACCTTCGGCCGACGGCGCAGTCCTCGAAGTCGTCACCGAGGCTTCCGCACGGGTGATCAAGCTCGAAGCGGGCGAAGTCCACGTCGTCCTCGACCCGCCGCTCAACCAGTTGGAAGCCCTGGACGAGAAAGAGGGGATCTCGGTCGGCAGCACGATGCCTTATCGCGCCGATTTCGTGATGTTGAACAACAAGCGTGAGCCATTTGACAACGATAAGGTGCGCCAGGCGCTGAACCTCGCCATCGACAAGGAGGCTCTCATCAAGGGTGTTCTGTACGGTGCCGGCACGGTCGCCGCCAGCGCAATGCCGGTCATGGCCTATGCCGACAAGGACCTGCAACCTTATCCCTACGACGTCGCCAGGGCTCGCGAGCTCATGGCTGAAGCGGGTTATCCCGACGGTTTCAGCGCCGAAATCCTGGTGGATTCCGGCAAGGCCGGTCATCGCAACGTGGCGATCGCGATACAGGCCATGTTGCAGGCCATCAATGTCAAACTCGACATCCAGATGCTGGAGGGCGGCACACAATGGGAGACGACCAAAGCCGGCAATTATGACATGGCGCTCTCCTATACCACGTCCGATACGGTCGACCCCGATCAGATCATCGGCTTCGTGGCCGTCAATCCGGAACGCGCCAATGCCTATCACACCGAATGGAAAAGCGAGCGCCTCAACGATCTTTACAAGCAAGAGCGGGTGACGCCAAACGGCGAGGAACGCGGCGAGATGTTCCGCGAGATGGTGCAGATTCTGCATGAAGGAGCACCCTATATCTATCTCTATCACCCCTCCGCCGCATGGGCGGCGCTGGACAATGTGGAGGGTTTCTCGATCCTTCCGACTTCAAACTTTCGCCTGGAAGACGTCTCCATCGAAAACTAGGTGAAATCTGGCAGCGCCTGTCCCGGCGCTGCCCCTACAGGCCCGCATATCATGGCTCAATCCATCCTCAGACGTTTTCTGCTTCTGATACCGGTTCTCATCGGCATAACGATCATCAGCTTTCTGCTCCTGCAGGTAATGCCGGGAGACCCCGCAGAGCGGGCCATGGGAACGCGCGCCAGCGCCGAGGACCTGGCCGCAATGCGCAGTCAGTGGGGCCTCGACCTGCCGCTCTGGAAACAATATCTGATCTTTCTGCGCGATTGTCTCACCGGCAGCTTCGGCACGTCGATCTTCCATCAGCGGCCGATCTCTGCTCTGGCAATGGAACGGCTTCCCTACACGCTTGGCATCGTCGTCTACTCCACGATCATCGCGCTGATCATCGCGTTGCCTTTTGCCACATTGGCAGCATTGCAACGTGGCCGGCTCGCCGACACGGCGATCCGTTAGCTTTTTGTGCTGATCATAGCCATGCCGCCTTTCTGGTTGTGCTTCGTGTTCATTATCGGCCTGGCACTCAACCTTGGCTGGTTTCCGACCGGCGGTGTGGGAACGGGCTTTCTGGAAAATCTGCATCGCCTGTTCCTGCCGTCGCTGGTTGTCGGCCTTTCCACTGCGGCTCTTGTCCAGCAGAGCCTGCGGGCGACGCTGATCGACACGATGAAGGCCGACTATGTTGACACCGCACGCGCCAAAGGTCTCTCGGCCTCTCAGGTCTTCCGCAGGCATATTTTTCCAAACAGCCTCATCTCGACGATTTCGATTATCGGTGTGCGCGTCAGCTGGATCATCGGTGGCACGGTCGTTGTTGAGAAGATATTTTCCGTTCCCGGCCTCGGCAGCCTGCTCATCGACGCCATCATTTCGCGAGACTTCCCGATCGTACGGGGCCTGACGGTGTTCTTCGCCGTCCTCGTCGTCACGGTGAACCTCATCACCGATATCGCTTACTCCCTGGCCGATCCCAGGGTCCGGTTGGATTAAACGTCGTGCAGCAACTTTTATCTCTCTACTTCCGGAGTCCCGCCGGTGTGATCGGGTGCCTTATGCTGCTCGTTCTCGTAGCGGGCGTTGTGCTGACTCCGGTTCTCTCGCCACACGACCCCTTTGCACTCGACTTTGCCTCCGCCGTGCAGCCACCCAGCCTCACCCACTGGTTCGGCACCGACAATTTCGGCCGCGACATCTTCGCCCGTGTCATGGCGGGCGCTGTGTACGATCTGCGTCTCGCGCTCGTGTGCGTTTTCGGCCCGATGATGGTCGGCATCGGGGTGGGCCTGGTGGCAGGCTACTACGGCGGAACGATCGACCGTTTCCTGATGCGCATTACCGATATCGTCTGGGCCTTTCCATTCTATGTGCTGGTTCTGGCAATCGTTGGCGTTCTAGGTCCCAGCGAAAGCAATCTGTACATAGCGTTCTTTCTGGTCAACTGGATCGGCTATGCCCGCATCGTTCGTGGTGAGACGCTGGTTGTCGGCAGACTCGAATACATCGAAGCCGCACGCGTGCTTCGCTTCAGCGACGGTCGGGTGATGGGACGGCACATATTGCCCAACACCGTGACGCCGGCCCTCGTCTACTCGATGTCGGACGTGGTGTTGACCGTGCAGGCCGTCGCCGCACTGTCCTTCTTCGGGCTGGGCGTACAACCGCCAGCGCCCGAATGGGGTCTCTTGATCGTCGAAAGCATCGACTACCTGCGCGAGGCACCGTGGATGACCATCTTCCCCGGTCTCGCCATCGCTTGGGTCGGCGTTGCCTTTTCCCTTGTTGGCGAAGGTCTCGCCGCAACATTGAAACCGAAGGGATAGCAGATGCCACTCCTTTCCGTTCAGGATCTCGTCACCGAGTTTCACGGACCCAGCGGGGCGGTCCGAGCCGTCGATCGCGTCAATTTCGATATTCAGCCTGGTGAGATATTCGGCATCGTCGGCGAATCCGGTTGCGGCAAATCGGCGACATGCCGCTCGATTCTCCGCCTTTTCGGCGGCGCCAATGCGCGGGTCGCCGGCGGTCGCATCATGTTCGACGACCGAACCGATCTCGCATCCTTGCCGGAGCGCGATCTCGGCAAGATCCGCGGCAATGAGATCGCCTTCATCTTTCAGGATCCTTTGACCGCGCTCAATCCGACCATGCGCATCGGTCGCCAGATTGGGGAAGTGATTGAGAATCACGCAAAAGTGTCGCGCCGCGAAGCGCGTGAGCGTGTGTTGGGTCTGATGCGCGACGTCCATATCACTTCGCCCGAGCGTCGCCTCGACGCCTACCCGCATGAATTGTCGGGCGGATTGCGGCAACGCGTGATGATCGCCATGGCCCTCGCGCTCCAGCCGCGCCTCATCATCGCCGATGAACCAACCACCGCGCTGGATGTCACGGTCCAGGACCAGATCTTGCGACTTCTGCTCGACCGGCGCGATAAAATGGGAACCGCGATCATCATGGTTACGCACGACATCGGCGTGATCTCCGAGATTTGCGATCGTGTGGCTGTAATGTATGCCGGACGCATCGTGGAAACCGGTGCCGTCGACGACGTTCTCGATCGAGCGCAACACCCTTACACCAAATCTTTGCTCGCAGCCCTTCCGTCACTCGCGCAACAGGGCAAGCCGCTGATTCCGATCGAAGGCAGCCCGCCAAATCTGCTGGCACCGCCACCCGGCTGCCGTTTCGCACCCCGTTGTACCGCCGCGCACGGCAATTGCTCGCAAGATCCGGCGCCCGTTCTCATGCATCGACGCGGAACAGCGTCCGGTCACGCCGATGCCTGTATTCTGGAGCGTTAAAACATGTCGGTAATGGTTCTCGACGCCGTATCGCGCCGTTTTCCTGTTCGTCGCGGCCTGTTGGACATGATCATGAGACGTCCGGCACCCGCGCTACAGGCCGTCAGGAACGTGTCCCTCGCTTTGAGGGAAGGAGAAACACTCGGCATCGTCGGTGAATCGGGTTGTGGCAAGAGCACGCTGGCCCGCCTGGCTGTCGGCCTCCAGACACCGGATGAGGGAAGCGTTGCCTTCGGAGGCAAGCTCATGACCGGTCCGGATCCGGACGGTCGCGTACAGATGGTTTTCCAAGACCCATATTCGTCGCTCAATCCAAGAATGACCATCGGTGCCCAACTCGACGAGGTGGTGGCGAGGTATCGTCCGGATGTCGGTCGGCGCGAACGAACCGCAGAGAGCCGTCGTCTCCTCGATCAGGTCGGCATGCCCCCGGATGCTGCCTTAAAATATCCTCACGCTCTGTCTGGCGGGCAGCGCCAGCGCGTTTCGATTGCCCGTGCGCTTTGTCCGCAGCCACAGGTGCTTGTCGCGGATGAGCCGGTATCCGCCCTGGATGCCTCGGTTCAAGCGCAGATCATAAATCTGTTCCAGCGATTGAGTGCGGAACGGGGCATCGCGATCATCTTCATTTCGCACGATATGCAGGTGATCCGTCACCTCTGCGATCGAGTGGCCGTGATGTATCTCGGTGAAGTCGTCGAATTGCAGGCTAAGGCGGAGCTTTTCGAGCGACCGCTTCATCCCTATACGCGCGGCCTCATCGATGCCGTGCCGGACGTGACCCGGCGCGGACGCCGCAGCCGCAAGGCACTGTCCGGAGAGATACCGGACCCGTTCTCGACGATCGAGGGTTGCAGGTTCTCCGGCCGCTGTCCCATGGCCGAGGCGGCCTGCAGCCGGCAGCAAACGCTTCGCGTCATTGATGGCGGAGGCGCCGTGCGCTGCTGGAAGGCGACGCCGGATCCGCGTTGAAAGTTCAGGAGAAATCATCAATGTTCTTTGATCATGATTCCCGGTGGCAACGGGCCGGAGAAGTTACGGTCGAACGTTTGCTCGCACGATTTGGCCAGCACGGCCTGCACCCCGAGAGATTCGGCCTTGTGGTCTTGCGCGAACGGCAGAATGCGCGCCCTGTCGGCTATGCCTGGCGCGGAGACTGGCAATGCTACCCATGCAGCCTGGTCAAGGTCTTCCACCTGATTCACGTTCTCAACGTCCTCGATGCGGGACGTATAGAACCGCATGAAGATCTCGACCGGGCGCTTCATGACATGATCGTCTGGTCCTCCAACATGGCGACAAACTACGTTATCGATCTGATCACCGAGACCACCGGAGATACTCTGCTCGATAGCGACGCTCTTACGCAATGGATGGAGAAAAGGAACGAGACAAACCGCTTTTTCCGCAGACTCGGGTGGGAGGAGTTCGCCACCTCCAACATCGCACAGAAGCTGATGGATGACACACGCTACGGCCGCGAAGCGCAGTTTGCCGGTCGCAAGGGCGAGAATCTGAACGTGCTGACGCCCTTGGTCGCAGCCCGTGCCTTCCACGAGCTTTTCGACGGGATAATCCCGCTCTCGGCTGAAAGCCGGGTCCGCGCCATGGATACGCTTCGCCGCAACCCCGATGCGCCCGATGCGGCACTCCCCGGTTACCAGTTGCGTGAATACCTGGGCGGCGGGATTCCAGCGGGTGTTCCGATCTGGTCGAAAGCCGGACGCAACTCATGGACCGGTGATGCCAACGCCTCCTATTTCAAACACGATCTGGTGAGGCTCGCACCGGCGAATGCCGACCCGATGATCATCGCCCTGATGACTCAGGGCAAGAGCCTGTGCGACGATCTGCCGATGGCATTTCCTGAAATGGGGCAAATTATTTTCGAGACATTCTCCGACGCCACCAGCCGTTGACCCCCTATACTGCTGATTTCCGCATGACGGACGGACAACGGTGCGCCGGAACCGCGCGAAGGTATCCCAAGCGGTATTATCTGACCTTGCTCCTGGATCCGGACGGCAACAATATCGAGGCAAGCTATCTCGGCGATAAGGTTCGAAACGCTGAGCCAGCGGCAAAGCGGCCTCCGCAAGCCGTGACCCTTGCAAGATTTTGTGGGCCGGTGCCGCAACGATCCGTATCTGCAAGGTCTTTTGGAAGCGCGAGAGCGGCCGTTTTCCGGCGGTTGTGCGTTCCCTGTCGAGGGTCGTTGCAAAACTGGATGGCTACATTCATATTAAGGCCATGAACAAGCGATCCGAACCGAGCATTTTCGAAGTCCTCTCCACAAAAATGGTCACGCCGAACATGCGCCGCGTAACCATCGGCGGCCAAGGTTTGGCAACGTTTCCCCATGGACAGGATGGCGGCTACGTGAAGCTGATGCTTCCAGGCCAGAGCACAGCCAACAAGCCCTTGGTGCGCACCTATACGATCCGCCGGCAGAGTGCCGATGCCCTCGATATCGATTTTGCCCTGCATGGCGATGAAGGCAGCGGCGGTCCGGCCGTTTCATGGGCGCAAGAGGCCAATCCCGGCGAGGAGATACGGGTTGGGGGGCCCGGACCTGCCAAACCGCTCTCGCCCGATGCCGACTGGTATTTCGTGCTCGGCGACATGACCGCTCTGCCCGCCATCGCGGTCAATCTGGCCACGTTGCCCGACGATGCGATCGGCGATGTCCTGATCGAGGTGCAGACGCAGGACGACAAACAGGATCTCCAGCGTCCCGAGGGTGTCGCGCTGCATTGGCTCATCAATCCAGAACCGGGACTTAAACCCGAATTGTTCGAGCAGGCCGCCCGAGCTATTCCCTGGCGACAGGGCCGCGTTTACGCCTGGTCCGCAACGGAATTCGAGGTCATGCGGCGGATGCGGTCCTACTTGCGCGGCGAGCGTGGCCTGGGAGCCGACCAACTCTATATCTCCAGCTACTGGAAACAGGGCCTTGTCGAAGATCAGCACCGCGTCGTCAAAAGGGCTGATGCCGAACAGTCACGGGCATAACGAGGCTTTTGGGGTTTTGGGATAAATCCGAGATCGCGTCCCGGCGCCGGCCTCGGCCAGCGGCGTTTCCGATCATGCCGAACGAACGGGCTTTGGAGAACGATCGCCGGTGCCCGAAGCCCGGCCCTAGAACCGCATCTTACCCGCTTCCCAATCGACCAGCATCTGGCGCATTTCCTTCAGGAAGAGCTGACTGGCGACTTTGCTGGCACTGGCGCCGATGGAAATCGACTGGATCTCCAGTGGCAGATCCGGCTCCAGCGGCAAGGTCACGAGCCCGTCGAGCCCGTGAAATGCAGCGGTGAATTCGTCGACCACCGCCGAGCGCTGCATCGCCGACACCAGATGTGGAACGGTGACCAGAGTGTTGCCGGTCACCGTATTGTCAAAGGGCAGTCCGCGCTCCAGTAATGCCTCGTTCAGCACACGCCCGATGGGACCGCGCGGCGTCAGTCCCAACATCGGTGCAGTGCTCAGATCCTCCAGCCGAACCCGGTCAAGCCGGGTCAACGGACCATCCTTCGGGCTGAGCACGACGAGGCGGCCGCGCCCAAGCGGCTCCGTCGAGATGTCGTCCGCCTGGAATTTGCCGATGACCAGCCCGACATCGACCATGCCCGCTCGAATAGCCTGAATCTGTTGCTGGGCGGTGCCCACATCCACCGCGACCCGCAAGCCGGGCATCGCGTCCAGCACCTTGCGCAGAGCGTTGGGCACGAAATGCGGGGTAAACAGTCCGACCGACATCACCAGCAATCGCGTGCCGACACCCTTTCGCAGCGAATCGATGCGCCGCTCCAGCCGACTGATCCCGTCATACAGGAACCGGCTTTCGTTATAGATGGCGTCGGCCTCCACCGTCGGGATCACCCGCCCCTTGTCGAGAACGAAAAGCGTCAAGCCGATCGCCGCCTCGAGATCGCGCAAATGGCGGCTGACCGTGGGTTGCGAAAGGTTCATTTGGCGCGCGGCCGCGGTGATCGACTGCCGCTCGTAAACCGCACAGAACACCTGCAAACGCTGCAACGTCAATGGTTTCACAGATGCTGTCTCCCACCTCTCTCGGTCATCCATACATATACACTATGGAATAGTGAAATATTTTCTATTTCCTAATGCAAGCCGTTTCGCCAGATTTGTATGAGCCACCGGGGAGGGAAACCGAAGAGCCATGCAGGCGCCGCTGATTATCGCATTTACCGTTTTCGGTCTGATGGCCGGCGCCGCAATCGCCTACGTGATCGGCGCCTCCGCGATACTGACCTTCATCGCTGCGGACCGTCAGATGTATATGGCGGTGCTGCCCCAGCGGCTCTTCAGCCAACTTGACGTCTTCGCGTTTCTGGCGATGCCGCTCTTCATCTTCGCCGGCGATCTCATGAACCGTGGCGGTCTGGCGACGGCGCTGATCGATTTCTGCATGTCCTTCCTGGGGCGTCTCAAGGGCGGTCTGGGCCATGTCAACGTGATGACCTCGGTCTTCTTCGCCGGTGTTTCCGGCTCCGCGGTTTCCGATGCGGCAGCGCTCGGCAATTCGCTGGTGCCGGAGATGCGTCGACGCGGCTATCCGCTCGATTACGCGGCGGCGATAACCGGCGCATCATCGATTATCGGGCCCATCATCCCGCCTTCATCGATCCTGATCTTCTACGGCGCGCTGATGGAGACGAACGTCACCGCGCTTTTCGCCGCCGGCATTCTGCCCGGCCTGCTCCTGGCCGGCGTTCTGATGGCGATCAACGCCTATTACGCCCATCGCGACGATCACCCCGGCGGACGTGGCGAGGAAGTGCCCGCCTTTTTTCCTTCATTGCTGAAGGCCTTGCCGGCCATGACACTGCCGGTGATCATTCTCGGCGGAACGCTTTTCGGCTTCATGACCCCGGCGGAAGCGGCGGTCGTGGCGGTGATCGCCGCCCTGGTTGTGGGTTTCACACATGGCAATCTGACCTGGCGGCAGGTGGGGGCCAGCCTGCAGCGTACGGCGGTCATGCTCGGCGGGCTCTTCATCATCCTGTGCGCGATCTCCACCTTTTCCTATATCGCCGCCCTCCTGCAATGGCCCCAGGCCATCAAGGCGACGGTCGAGGACTGGAACCTGAGCTCGCTGCAATACCTGATGCTGATCAACCTGATCTTTCTCGTGGCCGGCATGGCGATGGACGTGAAAGCCGCGGTGGCGCTGTTCGCGCCCATCTTCGCACCCGTCGCAATCGCCATGGGCGTCGATCCCGTACACCTGGGCATTGTGATTTGTTTCAACATCACCACGGGCCTTTTGTCGCCGCCGCTCGGCGGTGTCCTGCTGATCCTCGCCACCACGGTTCGCATGAACTACTGGCGCCTGATACGCGCGACCCTGCCTTTCTTCCTGGCCGAAGTCGCACTGTTGCTGGTGCTGACCTACTTCCCGGAGATTTCTCTGATCATTCCACGCCTGTTGGGGCTCGCTTGATGAAACCAAAACAAAACGGAGGAGAAAAATGACCTTTCTACCCAAAGCCTTCGCCATTTCGGCACTGGCCTTCTTGACCGCCACCGCGCACGCGGCCGACATCAAGATCGCGATGAACGGCGCCGACGATACGGCGACCAATCCGGAAGCGGCCTTCGCCCACGGCTTCGCGGATGCACTCGAAGGCACCGATTTCGAAGTGTCCATCTTCCCGTCCGATACGTTGGGCTCGGAAAAAGAGCGCTTCGACCAGGTGGCCCAGGGCCTTCTCGAGGTCAATCTGGCCGCCCTTTCCACCGGTTTCGGCATGTCGCCGCTGATGAAGGGCATCCAGCTCCCCTTCTTCTTCCAGAGCCGTGAAGAGATCGACGCGGTGCTGACGGAAACCGACATTGCCGAACAGATGAACGCTCCGCTTCTCGACAATGGCGTGCGCTTCGTCGACGTGAACTATATCGGCATGGATATCGGCATTCACAATTCCAAGAAGCCCATCGCCAAGGTCGAGGATATGTCCGACCTGCGCTTCCGCGCGCTCAACAGCGAACAGATCGCGCTTCAGGAAGCCCTGGGCTCGACCGGCACGATCGTGTCCTGGTCGGAAGTGGCGAATGCCATCCAGACCGGCGTTGCCGACGGTTATTTCAATCCGCCGAATTCGGCCATCCGCACCGGACACACCGAGTTTCTCAAGCACTTCACTCCGGCGGACATCACACCGTCCTCGCGGATCGTTCTGATCTCGGAAGACTGGTACGCCTCTTTGAGCGACGAGGAGAAAAGCCAGATCGACACCGCTTTGGAAGCCGGAAAGAAGGCGAACCGGGATTGGGTCGACAGTTGGGCCAGCGACGTGCGGGCAAAACATGAAGCTGCCGGCGTTACCGTCACCGAGCTTGCCGAAGGCGAGCGCGAGAAGATGGCGGAACTTGCGCAGAGCACCTGGTCGCCCTCGCTTCCGGACGATCAGTTGAAGATCTGGACCGACGCGCGCGACGCCGTCGCAAACTAAGCAGTGGTTGCCCCCATGGAACGCATCGCCAAAAACGTTATCCGCTTTAGCGACGGGCTCAATCGTGTCGCCACGGTCGTTGCCGGAGTGGCGCTGGTGGTCCTTGTGGGGGCTGTCATGCTCCAGGTTCTGGCGCGCTATGTCTTCAACCAGCCGCCGGCCTACACCGAGGAACTGGCGCGATACGCGATGATCTGGGCCGGTCTGATGGGAGCCACGATGTCTTTCAAGCGCCGGTTCGACCCGGCGCTCTTCAGCGGCGAGGCTTCACGGCATGTCCTTCTCGGACTTGCAGCCGCGCTGATGCGATCGGCCGTGGTTCTGATCTATCTCCTGCCGATCCTGTGGTACGTTTTCTACGGCCCAAACATGAACCCGGCGCGCGGCTTTCTGCTGCGCCACAGCCGCACCATGGCCGATGCGCTGCCCTTCAGCACCTTCTGGGTCGCCGTGGCCGTGCCGATCATGATCGTTTTCATTCTCATTCATCTCGCCGCGCGCTGGTGCGGCGATGACGGCGTGCCGCCCGCGGACAGCGACGCCACCTGACCTTCGACGCAACAAAACAGGAGCCTTCCCATGCACGCCGATCTCATCATCCGCGGCGCAGACATCATCGACGGAACAGGCGCCCCCCGTCGCAAGGGTGATGTGGCCGTGAGCGACGAGCGCATTGTCGCCACCGGAGATCTGAAGCACTGGACTGCCGGCCGCGAGATCGAGGCAAAGGGCCGGGTCGTCGCACCCGGCTTCATCGACCCGCATGTGCATCACGACGCGGCGATGTTCACCCAGCCCGATATGGAATTCATGACCTCCCAGGGCGTCACATCCATCATCAACGGCAATTGCGGCTTCTCCATCGCGCCGCTGGTTCCAAAAGGCGAAATTCCTGCCCCTTTGCGCATGATCATCGAGGATGAGGCGCTGAGCTTCGAAACCTACGCGGCCTATCGCGACCGGCTTCTGGCGGAACCGGCGGCGGTCAACGCGGCCTGCCTGATCGGGCATTCCACCCTGCGCGTGAACGAGTTGCCGGACCTGAACAAACCCGCCGACGCGGCACAGTTGAAAGAAATGTGCCGCAAGCTGGACCGCGCGCTCGGCGAAGGCGCCATCGGCTTGTCCACCGGGCCCTTCTACCCGCCATCACGCGCTTCCACGACGGAGGAGCTGATCGAAGTCGCGAAAGTCACCCAGGCCCACGGAAAACTCTATGTCACCCATATGCGCGACGAGGGCGACCGAGTGGTGCAGGGTCTCGAGGAGACCTTCACCGTCGGGCGCGAAGCCTGCTGCGGCGTGCATGTTTCCCACCACAAATGTGCGGGGCTCGCAAACCATGGCATGTCGGTCACCACGCTGAAAATGATCGATGACGCAATGCAGGAACAGGATGTGGGTCTCGACACCACCCCATGGATCGCTTCGTCGACGATTCTCGATTCCGGCAGGCACAAACAGGCGACCCGGGTGATCGTGGCCGAGAGCATCCCCCATCCGCAGATGGCGGGCCGCGATCTGTCCGACATTGCCAAGGAATGGGGCACCGACATCGACAGCGCCTTGCAGAAGCTCCTGCCCGCAACCGGCATCTTCTTCATCATGAGCGAAGACGACGTTCAGCGCATCCTGTCCTACGAACACACGATCATCTGTTCGGACGGCATCCCCACCGGCAAGCATCCTCATCCCCGCGTCTGGGGCACTTTCCCGCGCGTGCTGGGCCATTATGCCCGCGACCTCTCGCTGTTCTCGCTGGAGGAGGCTGTGCGGCGCATGACTTCCATGCCCGCCGACCGTTTCGGATTGGGCGGCCGCGGACGCATTGCAGTCGGCGGCTTTGCCGATCTCGTGGTCTTCGATCCCGACACCATTGCCGAAGGCGCGACTTTCGAAACTCCGATCCGTCCGGCTGTCGGCATCGACCGGGTGTTCGTCAACGGACGCGAGGTCTGGGTCGATGGCGAGAAGACCGGCGCGCGTCCCGGCCGCCCGCTCGAACAAACCGCCCCCTGTATGGTGGTCTGATCGTATCCGTTCTCCGGCGGACCCTGCTTGAGCCGTTCCCGGCGAGAACCGAAGAACCGGGCTAATCCTTGAGGCCGCGCACCGGGGCGCTTTTAGAGTGCCCCGGGTCTCCATCGCCGGGTTGCGTCACATCGAAGTCGAACCGGTCGGGAAGAACGAGCCCCTGTTGCAGATGGTGCGACACCGCGCGAACTGAAACGCCGTCGCGGAAAAGCCACGGGTCCCGCGTCTCCCGCTGCCAGCGCTCCATGCGCGTGCGCAGATCGGACAGACGTTCCGCATGATCGGGATCGCTTGCAAGATTGCGAACCTCCTCGGGATCGGCATCCAGATCGTAGAGTTCTTCCGCGGGACGGCGAATATAGTTTTCGAGCGAACGCTCTCCGATCATGGGCGGTGCGTGGTTGCGTATGCCTTCCCAGGATAGCGATCCATAAAGATCGCCGGAGAAGGGAAAATCCAGTTTCCAGGCAACATTGCGGTGATATTTGTAGCGCGGGGTGCGCAGGAAACGGGTTGGCCAATAGTTGGTGATCTCATGGAATGTGTGCGAGCCGAACACGATCTGCCAGTCGGGCAGAAGCTCGGTTTCCTCCAGAATTGTCAGCACCGAGCGGCCACGGCGTGCGCCCTCCCCGCCTTGCCAGCCTGCCCAGTCCAGAAAGGTCGGCAGTACGTCGGCGAACGAGACAAGATTGGGATTGGCGATTCCGCCCCGGCGTCCGGGAACGCGCATGATCAGCGGTAGATGAACGCCGGCGTCGTACAATGTCGTCTTGGAATTCAGGAACGGGGCGCCATTATCGCTCAGGAAGCAGACCAGCGTGTCGTCGGCAAGACCCGCCGCCTCGAGGGCGCAAAGCACGCGCCCCACCCCCTGATCGAGCCGGTGGACGGAACTGTAATAGGCTGACAATTCCGTGCGCACTTCTTCAATATCAGGCAGGAAGGGCGGCACCGTTACGTCCTCCGGCGCGTAGCGCTTCTTGCCGACGTCCGTGTCGAAATCCTCATCATTGCCGAACCCGCCGCGCGTCATATCGCGGTGCGGATCGACAAAACCGACGGTGAGGAAAAAGGGGCGCGCCTCGCGCTTCGCCCGTTCGAAGAACGCCTCTGCACGGCGCGCCACCCAACCGATATTGCGGGTCGCGCTCTCGTCGCGCACCGCCCATGGGTAAATGGATGGCGGCCCCACATGCACCTTGCCGACAATGCCAGTGAGATGGCCGAGCCGATTGAACAGGGACGGCGCCGTTTCGACATGGTCGAAGGTCATGAAATGGTGATTGTCGTGATGCAGGCCGTATTGACCGTTCTCGTGGGTATGAAGGCCCGAATAGATCACCGAGCGACTGGCGCTGCACGAAGCCGTCGACGTAAAGGCCATGTCGAAGCGCGTGGCTGAGCCGGCCAGCGCATCGATGTGAGGCGTGTCGACCGCCCGCTCGCCATAGCAGCCGAGCATGCGCCCGAGATCGTCGGCAATAAGCAGCAGAACATTGCCCGCCATCGTTCAGGCCGCCGGCTCTAGCGGAGAGGAAGAGCGGGGGAACTCCGAAATAACCCGGCCGGCCACATCGATGCCACGGGCGAGTGCCTGCCGAATGGGAGCGCCGGAGGCGACGGCATGCAGATAACCGGCGTTGAAGGCATCGCCCGCCCCCACCGTATCGAACACCGAAAGATCGCGCGCGCCGCATTCGACGACCGTCCCGTCACAGAGACACAACGCACCTTCCGGGCCACGCTTGACGATGAGCCGCGCGCCCTTGCGCAGCCGGGGCGCAAACCAGATCAAGGCCTCGTCCAGCGTGTCGGCGGCGGCAAGACCGGCGGTTTCCTTTTCGTTGAGCAGAACATGGTCGGCACGCTCCAGCCAGGCCGTCGCCCGGCTACGCACTTCCGGTGTCCACCCCTCGCCCGGCCAGCCAGGGTCGATTGCCGTTTCCGCACCCCGCTCCCTGAGGGACCGCAGCAAAGCATCGTGGTCCGGCAACAATGCCGGCATGGTGAAGGCCCCGCTGAGCAGAGCCAGACTGGCGGACATGTCCACATTTTCTGTGACCGTCTGGAAAAACGCCAGATCGAGACGATCCAAATGGCCGTTGGTGGAAAAGAAGGTGCGCTCGGCACAGGCATGCAGAATGCCGACGGAAATGCTGGTGCGGAGCGGCAATGCCGCCACACGATCGAGCGGACCGCTGAATTGTTGCGCGATCATCCGACCCGCCGAATCGCTGCCCACCGCAGACAGAAAACCGCATGGATGTTGCAGCCGCTGAAGGGCAAGCGCGGTGTTTGCCGCCGATCCGCCGGTTCGAAAATCCGACTGGGGCAGGAAGATTTCCGTCCCCGGTTCCGGCCAGTCATCGATGCAACCCGTGACGAGGTCGAGATTTGCATTGCCGATGACAAATATCGTTCGTTCGCTCATTCCGACCCCTCTTCCGCCACCGGCCCACCGACTGGCCCACCGACTGGCTTGCCGTCTTCGTTGAAGCGGTGAATGCTGCCTTCGCGCGGCGTGACAAACACCGTGTCGCCGGCCTGGAACCCGTGATTGCCCACCGCTCTTGCATTGATCATGCCCGACGTGTCCGTGGTGACATGGATGAACGTGTCGCTGCCGAGCTTTTCGACCAGAGCGACCGTACCCTTCCAGCGCCCCTCGGTTCGCGAGACATCGAGATGCTCGGGGCGAACGCCCAGCGCGTGGACGCCGGCAGCGGCCGGCTCCGCCCCCTCGATGAAGTTCATTCTCGGAGAGCCGATGAACCCGGCGACGAAGCGGCTCGCCGGCTGCTCATAGAGCTCGAGCGGCGTGCCGACCTGCTCGATCCGCCCGGCATTGAGCACGACAATCCGGTCCGCCAGCGTCATCGCCTCCACTTGGTCGTGGGTGACGTAAACCATTGTCGTTCCGGTAAGACGCTTGTGCAGGCGTGCGATCTCGATGCGCGTGTCGACACGCAGCGCCGCGTCGAGATTCGATAGCGGTTCGTCGAACAGAAACACTTTCGGCTGACGTGTGATGGCGCGGCCGATCGCGACGCGCTGGCGTTGACCGCCGGAAAGCTGCTTGGGCTTGCGGTCGAGATACTGCTCGATCTGAAGCATGCCGGCCGCTTCCCGCACGCGCCGGTCGATCTCGTGTTTTGAAAGCCGCGCCTGCTCCAGGCCGAACGCCATATTGTCGTAGACATTCATGTGCGGATAAAGCGCGTAGGACTGGAAGACCATGGAGATGCCGCGCTTGGCCGGCAGAACCGAATTCACGCATGTGCCATCGATGAAAAGTTCGCCGCCGGTGATATCCTCCAGACCTGCAATCAAGCGCAGAAGAGTGGATTTTCCGCAGCCCGACGGGCCGACGAAAACGATGAACTCGCCCTTCTCCAGCGACAGATTGATGTCGTGTAGCACTTCGACACTGCCGAAGGATTTTTCGACCGACCTGAGTTCAACAGAAGCCATGAGTTACCCTTTAACGGCTCCGGCGGTGAGGCCGGAGACGATCTTTCGCTGGAAGATGAGAACGAGCACGACGAGCGGCAGCGTGACGATCACCGACGCCGCCATGATGTTGCCCCAGGGGATCTCGAATTCGCTGAGGCCGGAAATGAGAGCGATGGCGACCGGGACCGTGCGCTGGGAATCGGTCGACAGGAATGTGAGCGCGAAAAGAAATTCGTTCCACGCATGAATGAACGCCAGCAGCCCGGTGGTGACCATGGCCGGCCACATGAGCGGCAGGAAGATGCGCCAGATGATCGTAAACGAAGAGGCCCCGTCCACGATGGCCGCTTCCTCGATCTCCACCGGCAGCTTGCGCATGAAGGTGGTGAGCACCCAGACCGTGAACGGAAGCGTGAAAATCATATAGGAGAACACGAGCGACCACAGCGAGTTGAACAGGCCGAAGGCACGGATTACCTCGAACAGGCCTGAAAGAACCGCGATTTGCGGAAACATGGAAACCGAGAGGATCGTCAGCAGCAGCAGGCCGCGACCGCGGAACCGGATACGGCTCAACGCATAAGCGGCGGTGACGGCCAGAAACAGGGAGATGAAAACCACCACCGTCGCCACGAAAACGGAGTTCAATATCTGCTTTCCAAAGACGCCATCGGAAATCATGGCCCAGTAATTCGCCAGCGAAGCAGCCTGCGGCAGATAGTTGACGTCGAAGATCGACTGCCCCGATTCCAGCGATGTGAGGATCGCGTAATAGAAGGGGAAAACCGCCTGCAGGACGATCGCGCTCACCAGAGCATAGAATGCGCTTGTCTTGATCCAGCCGGGAAACGTCATCGTTCGTCCGCCTCCACATTCATGCGCGTCGCCCAGATGAAACTGATGGTCAAAAGGGCGATAATCAGGAACAGCAGCGTCGAAGCGGCCGAACCGTATGCGAACTTGTCGAAGTCAAAGAGGTTTTCGCGCGCAAACACCGACATGGTGCGTGTGCGCTCATTGTTCGGTGTCAGCACATAGATGATGTCGAAGACGCGCAGCGCATCGAGCGCCCGGAACACGATGGCTACCAGAACGGCGGGCATGATCAGCGGCCAGGTAACACGGCGGAAAAGCCTTACCGGGCCGACACCATCCAGACGCGCCGCCTCGTAGATGTCGCCGGGTACCATCTGCAGACCGGCCAGAATGAGCAGCGCCATGAAAGGCGTGGTCTTCCAGATATCGACGATGAGAACAGCAAGCATCGCCGTGTCCGGAGATGCGGTCCATGCAACGGGCTCGGCGATGATATGCAGCCTGAGCAGAATATCGTTCAAAATGCCGAACTGGTCGTGCATCATCCACGCCCACATCTTGGCCGACACGATGGTTGGAATCGCCCAGGGGATGAGAACCGCAGCGCGAACGAGGCTTCGTCCACGGAATTCGCGGTTCAGCACCAGCGCGATCACCAATCCGAAAAGGGTCTCGAAGAAAACGGAGATGATGGTGAAGCGCAGCGTATTCCAGACGGCCCGCCACCAATCGGCATCCACCAGAAGCCCGAAATACTCGCCCTCCCCGTCACCGTAGTCGAGATATTCGAGATAATTGCGAAAACCCACCCATTGCGCCTCGGCAATGAGATCGATGGAAGCGTCGGTGAAACCGAAATAGATCGTGCGGATGAGCGGATAGGCCGCGACGGACGCCAGCACGAGCAGCATCGGCGTGAGAAACAACCAGGCAGACACGATGCGTTGCCTGGAAAGCGTTGATATGCCGGCATTGCTCGCCACGTGGTCCCACCCTCCATTTCGGAAAACACGCTGCGCCTTGCCGTGCGGGAAGGCGCAGCGCGGATTGCCCGTCTCCTACCAGGCCGAACCGCGCAGGCGATTGAGCCTGGCTTCCAGCTTGCGCAGATTCTGTTCGGCCGAACCATCGCCGGAAAGCGTATTGTGAACGGCGGTCCAGAACTCGGACGACACTTCATTGTATTTGCGCTTGGTTGCCGCCGACGGGCGCGGCAGGGCATTATCGACGACAGGCTTCCAGAGCGGAATGAACTCCTGCGCTTCACCCACCTCTTCATCCTCATAGACGGCGTTGAGTGTCGGCGGGCGCGAGGTGACGATCGCGCGCTCCTTCTGATTGTCGTAATTGTTCAGGAAGCGCACCAGTTCGATCGCCTCATCCGGGTGCTTCGAATATTTGGAGACACCTAGGTGCCAGCCGCCCAGCGTCGCCGCCGACGTCTCGCCTTCCGCGCCGACAGGCAGGGTGGTGACAGCGAACTTGTCCTTGACCGGAGAATCGTCGCCGGCGGCCAGCGCGTAGGCATAGTTCCAGTTGCGCATGAACACGGCGTTTCCGGACTGGAAGACGCCGCGTGAATCCTCTTCCTTGTAGTTGAGGACGCCTTCCGGTGCGATATTGCCGATCCAGGATCTGGCGAGTTCCAGCGCTTCGACCGCCTTGGGATTGTTAATGCCGACGCTGCCATCGGTCTCGACGATGCGCCCGCCGCCAAAGCTGGCGATCCACTCCTGTGCGTTGCAGGTGAGCCCCTCATAGGCGGCTCCCTGAAAGACGAAACCCCACATGTCGGAATTGCCGGCCTCGCGCTCGGCATCCATGATGCGTTTTGCGGTTTCCGTCATCTGCTGCCACGTTTCGGGCACCGGTTCGTCGTATTTCTCCAAAAGGTCCTTGCGATAGTAGAGCGCCGGCGCGCCGAGAAACATGGGCAGGGCGACCAGCTTGTCATCGACGGTTTGCGATTCAACCGAAGCAGGGACGAAGTCGCCGATGATGTCCTTAGTGTGCTCCTTGAGATCAATGAAATGCTCCGCAATTTGCGGCGCCCCGATGACGTCGATGCGGTAGACGTCGATATCGCTCGACTGAGCGGCCAGCCAAAGCTTGTATTGGCCAAACTGATCGGTGGTGGATTCGGGCATCGAGACGATGTTGACCGTGTGGCCCGTCTGTTCCTCGAACCGGTCGAGTTCCGCGCGCAGAACCTCGTTGTCCTTGCCGATGGCACCGTGAACGATGTTGAGTTCGGCGGCACTGGCCGAATACACCAGCAGCGAACTGCCGATGACGGCCGTCGCCAATGTCTTCAATGTTTTCATGATAACTCTCCCTTGGTTTGTTCCCACCTGACTTCTTGCTTTCCGGCAGATCTGCACCGGTCGGACGAAACGCCTCCTCATGCACTGCCCCGCATTCGGCAAAACACGGGCGACGCCCAGGCCATCTGCCCATTGACCTGGCGCAATCGCACATAGACGTTTTCGCCATCCTTGAATTCTCCAAGCTCCACCGAGCCGCCCCACTGCCATTCATGGGGCCGCGGCAGAGCGTGAAAACGATAGGCCGGGCTGTCGA
>NZ_CAJXGF010000050.1 GCF_913053745.1 uncultured Nitratireductor sp. | reverse complement strand
CCGATCAAAAAGCCGGAACAGCTGGAGTGGAGCTTCGCGGGGCCGTTCGGCACCTATGACAAGGCCCAGCTGCAGCGCGGGCTGAAGGTCTACGCCAATGTGTGCTCGGCCTGCCATTCGATGAAGCTCGTATCGTTCCGCACGCTCGAGGAACTCGGCTACTCGGAACAGCAGGTGAAGGCGTTCGCCGCCAATTACGAGGTCGAGGACGGCCCGAACCAGGACGGCGACATGTTCACCCGCACCGCCACCCCGTCGGACTACTTCCCGAGCCCGTACGAAAACGACAAGCAGGCCGCCGCCGCCAACAACGGCGCCGTGCCGCCGGACTTCTCGCTGATCGCCAAGGCCCGTGCCGTCGAGCGCGGTTTCCCCACCTTCGTCTTCGACATCTTCACGCAGTATGCCGAGGCCGGTCCGGATTATATCCACGCGCTTCTGACGGGTTACGAGGAAGAGTCCGAGGGACACGAGGTGCCGGAAGGGACCTACTACAACCCGTATTTCATCTCGTCGGCTTCGCTGGCCATGGCACCGCCGCTCTCCGAGGGCATGGTGGCTTATGACGACGGCGCGCCTGAGACGGTCGATCAATACGCCCGCGACGTTTCCGCATTTCTCATGTGGGCGGCCGAACCGCACATGGAAGCGCGCAAATCCACCGGTTTCGTGGTGATGATCTTCCTTCTGCTCTTCGGCGGGCTGGTGTATCTCACCAAGCGCAAGATCTGGTCGGACGTCCACTAAGGCGCCGACCACACGAAAAAACGAAAGGGCGCCGCGTGCGCCCTTTTCTTTTGTGCCGTAACGCGGCAGAAACAGGAGAACCGGGGCAGGGCACATGGCAGCTTCTCAGACACTTCAAGACACGCTTCTTTCCGCGATCCGCACCATTCCGGACTATCCCAAGCCCGGCATTCTGTTTCGCGACATCACCACACTTCTTGGCAATGCGCGGGCTTTCCGCCGTGCGGTGGACGAACTCGTCCACCCCTATGCGGGCGCCAAGGTCGACAAGGTCGCCGGCATCGAGGCGCGCGGTTTCATTCTCGGCGGTGCGATCGCCCATCAGCTTTCGTCGGGCTTCGTTCCAATCCGCAAGAAGGGCAAGCTCCCGCACGACACGGTACGGGTCGCCTACAGTCTCGAATACGGCATCGACGAAATGGAAATGCATAAGGATGCGGTGACACCGGGCGAAAAGGTGATCCTTGTCGACGACCTCATCGCGACCGGCGGCACCGCGGAGGGTGCGGTAAAGCTTCTGACCCAGATGGGAGCGGAGATTGTCGCTGCGTGTTTCGTCATCGATCTGCCGGACCTTGGCGGTCGCGCCAGGCTCGAAGCCCTCGGCGTCGATGTCCACACGCTCATCGCCTTCGAGGGCGATTGAAGTCTCCGGCAGTCGCTGCCATTTTTTGTCTTCATGTATTGAAGATTTTTTTCTGTTTTAATCTTCGTGATTGCATTTATGAATAGAGATTAGTTTATCTCTATTATGGGCGAAGATTCAAATGTATTACATTTATATTATATTTCTATCCCATGCATTGATTCTGTTTTTTCCGGATGTTGCGTTTGCCGACGATGCTTCGCTCGCCTCTGCTCAGCTAGACGGTGGCAGTGATCCCGAAACCGATGCGCAATGGGGGCTGGGCGCTATCGATGCCGCAAAGGCATACGCCTTGGGCTTTAGTGGACAGGGCGTCCGTGTCGGTGTCTACGATAGCGGTATCGATACCGGCCATCGTGAGTTCGCTGGCCGGTTGACTGCGGGCAGTTTCGATCTGGATGCGTCGCTCCTCGTCGGGCGGATGACCCCTGTCGGCGGCGATTCCCTGGGGCACGGATCGTTCGTCTCCGGGATCATCGCGGCCAACCGCGACTTCAGCGGTATGCATGGCGTCGCCTACGATGCTTCCGTGGTCATGGTCTCCGGGGATATTTGGAGGTACACATTTGATACCTATACCAGCTATGCATACCAGTACTTTAAGGCGTTCGGGATCGACCTCGTGAACGCATCCCTTGGCATGGATGACGATGCGGTGCCGGGCGGGATAGTCGACGAGGACTTTTTGCAGAGATATTTTCCGCAGGCATTGGCCGCGATCCGCAATACGGCGCATACGGGTACGGTAACGGTCTGGGCGGTCGGCAACGACGCAACGAGCATTCCGCAAGCGCCGGCGCGTCTGCCCTTGTATTATCCTGAACTGGAAGACGTGACACTGGCCGTGGCCGCGCTGAACCGGCGTGGCAAACGGGCACGCTACTCGGCGCGCTGCGGCGTTGCAGCGACGTGGTGTCTGGCGGCTCCCGGTGGAGAGGGGCGGGTCGGCAGCGCCCATGGGATCCGCTCGGTGAAATCAGGCGGTGGCTACATGACCGCGAGGGGAACCTCCTCCGCCGCGCCCCATGTCACCGGAACGCTCGCGGTCT
This sequence comes from uncultured Nitratireductor sp., assembly GCF_913053745.1. Classification (GTDB taxonomy): domain Bacteria; phylum Pseudomonadota; class Alphaproteobacteria; order Rhizobiales; family Rhizobiaceae; genus Nitratireductor. Next base: position 25,441 of record NZ_CAJXGF010000050.1, on the reverse strand, counting down.
CGCGGCAGATATTTCCCCGCGCCGACATGCGCGATCTGCGCCGGCTCGTGTTGCATACGGCGGTGGATTTGGGGGATGCCGGTATCGATGCGGTTTATGGATGGGGCGGACTTTCCCTCGGCAATGTCGTCGATACCATCGCGCCGCACGGGCGTTCAATATTTGCCGGGGCCGCCTTCAACCGTCAGCTGTCCATGCAGCAGGTATCGCGGCTACCCTTCGCCGATGTCTCCCGCGCTGGGAGCCATAAACATCTCTGGGTGGCAGGCGACCTTGCATCCATGCGGATCGCCATGTCGCCGGGCTCGCCCGCGACGAACGCGCGCAGCCGGGCGTTCGCTGCCGGTGTGGACCTCGAGGAGCAAGATGGGCTGAGAGCGGGCATTGGGCTCGCCCATACGATGGGCCGGACCGATGAGGATGGGACCGCCAATTCGGCCAGTGCGCATGGGTTCCACGGTTTCGGCTACGGCGATTGGCAAGACGGTGCCTGGTATGCGAAGGGGGCTGCCGGCGTTGCGTCTTTTCTCCAGAAACACACCCGCCGCACCCTTCCCGGGCTTGACGGCACGGTGCTGGCGCGCAGCAAACCCGAAGCGCGCTCCTCGTCCATCGCATGGGGGGCGTTTGCCCATGCGGAGACCGGGCGCATCTACGACCTCGGTCCGGCCGATATGCGCGTTTTCGCTCGCTTCACCGGAACGGCACAATCATACGGCCGGGTCACGGAAAGGGGGCTTCCGCTTCTCGGTTACACCTTGCATGCGGGCCGGAGGGTTTCTGCTCGAATGGGTTTGGGCATGCGCCTCTCACGGCCATTCGCCGCTGGCCCAGTGGTTGTGTCGCCTGAGTTCGAACTGTCCCATGCGCGCATGTTGGGACGCGATGACCATGCCGTTGACACGGACCTTCTCGGCCGAAAGATGAGAGCCTCCACCACGACGCTTGGACGCGATATTTTCGGCATCGGTGGGGCGCTCAGATTCGAGGACCCGCAACGCGGCCTCGCCGCATCCGTCGGTTACGCCGGTTCCTTCCGCAAAAACGCCAATCGGCATGACGTCACGTTCGGGCTCTCGCTGAAATTTTGATAGCCAAGACGCTGCTTTTCGGCGTCGGGCGCAGGATCACTCGACGTGGGTCGTTGCTACGTGGCCTTCATCAACACGCCGTTGTCGAAGGTCATAACCGGCTCGCCGTCCTGCCTGTGTGCGGCGGCGGCAAGCGTTACGAGATGCCATCCGGGACGCGAGGCGAGCGGCCGGTGTGCGGTCACCGCGCGTGTGAAGGTGATCGCGTCGCCTTCATAGACGGGCTTCAGCCATTTCAGGTTCGAGAAGCCGGGTGACGGGCCGAATTCCGGCTTGGCGCCGGAACCGTCCCAATCGCCGAACACATCGCGTTCGATGCCTTCCAGATTGTAACGCATCCACATCGCGCAGGTGTGCCAGCCGGAGGCGCAAAGGCGGCCGAACACGCTTTCGCGTGCGGCTTCGGGGTCCGTGTGAAAGGGTTGGGGATCGTAGGCGCGCCCGAACGCGATGATCTCTTGCGCGGTGAACGTGTGTGTGCCCAGCGTCATCGTTTCGCCCAGGCGCAAAAATCGGTCGAGACTCATCTTGCGTCTCCCGCCTTGCGCATTTTGAACATGATCGGATTTTCGATTTCCATCACCGTCTCGCCCTTCTGGTTGGTCACCAGATGGCGGAACGTCACCAGGCCGATCCCGGGGCGCGACTTCAATGCCCGGCGTTCTAGGACGGTCGTGTGGCCGGTGAGCGTATCGCCGGCGATGACGGGGCGTTTCCATCGCGCCTCCGTGATGCCTGGAGAGCCCTGCGATGTAGAGTCGGCCAGAAGGGCATCGTAGAGCATGCGCATGAAGATGGCGCAGCTATGCCATCCGGAAGCCGACAACCCGCCCAGGATACTGGCCTTGCCGGCTTCCTCGTCGAGATGCATCGGTTGCGCGTCGAACTGGCTGGCGAACGCGACGATTTCGTCGGCGCCCACCGTCTTTTCTCCGAAGGGAATGGTCACTCCGGGCTCGAGTTCCTCGAACGCCCACTTCTTGTCCGTCATGTCTCAATCCTGTTCAGGCTTGAACCTTATGGCCGCAAGACGCGCGATCTTCAAGCATGGGATCGAGGAAGTTTTAGAGCCAGCCGCGGCGTTTGAAATACCAGAACGGGAGGAGGGCGGAGAACACCATGAGGACGATCGCGACAGGATAGCCGAACGGCCACTGTAACTCCGGCATGATCTCGAAATTCATACCGTAGATCGAGGCGACCAGCGTCGGTGGAAGAAAGATCACGGCAACCACCGAGAAAATCTTGATGATGGCGCTCTGTTCGATGCTGATCATGCCGAGCGTTGCGTCGAGCAGAAAGCCGATCTTCTGGGAGAGGGCGGTTGCGTGATCGGAGAGTGAGTCGATGTCGCGTGACAGCGTTTTGATCCGCGCGCGTCCATCCTTGCTGCCGCGGGCCGAAACCGCGCCGAAGAAACCGGACAGGCGCTGCATGGTCAAAAGACTGTCCTGCATTTTGGAGATCAGGTCTTCCTTGCGGCCGATCCGGCGCAGGATGATCTGGAAGCCCCGGTCGCGCTTGGAAGCCTTCTTCTCAGAGGGATGGAATATCCCTTTCGAAAGCTCCAGCACTTCGCCTCCCGCACGCTCCAGAATGTCGGCCAGCCGATCGGTGATCACTTCCAGAAGATTGATCAGCACCGCTTCGCCGCTGCCGCATCCAAGCGCGGCCTTTTCGGCGCGTTGCGGAAACGTCTGGAAGGCCCGAGGCTCGTGATACCGCACCGTCACAAGCGGCCCCGTGGCTGTGAGAATGAAGGTGATTGGCCCCATCTCAGGCTGGTCGCCGTCGGCATGAGCGGGCAGGGTCGCGGTCATGAAATGCGCCCCGTCCTCGCTGTAGAGGCGGCTGGAGATCTCAATCTCTTCCATGTCGGCGCGCGTCGGAACGGCGATGCCGAGCCATGTTTCGACGGCCTTTTCTTCGTCTTCCGTTGGGGCGATCATGTCCACCCAGACGACGGCTCCCCGTTCGGCGGACGACAGATCCACGGGTTTTAGGCGTTCGTTCTCGGCAATGTACGTCTTTATCATGATCTCGTTTCCTGAAGCCGGGGACGAAGATTTCCGTCTATCCGCGCTTCGTCAAGACCAGGGGGCGCGCAAGCGTGGCCAGGGGCGCACGCGTCGCGCGCCGTTCGACTGTCCGACGCCCCCCGTGTGTGTGTATGTGTGTGTGTGTCGGGGATCAGGTGTTGAATTTGAACAGCATCACGTCGCCGTCCGTCACCACATATTCCTTGCCTTCGTCGCGCGCCTTGCCGGCGTCGCGCGCGGCCACTTCGCCGCCAAGCGTGACGAAATCGTCGTAGCCGATGGTCTGGGCGCGGATGAAACCGCGCTCGAAATCCGTGTGGATCGCACCGGCCGCCTGCGGCGCCTTGGCGCCCTTATGCACCGTCCAGGCGCGCGTTTCCTTCGGACCGGAGGTGAAGAAGGTGATCAGATCGAGCAACGCATAGCCGGCGCGGATGAGGCGGTCGAGACCGGGTTCTTCGAGCCCCATGGCTTCCAGATATTCCGCAGCCTCTTCGTCGGAAAGCTGGGCCACCTCGGCTTCGATGGCGGCAGATATCACCACGGTGACCGCGCCCTGGGCCTTGGCCATTTCCTCCACGCGCTGGCTCTGGGCGTTGCCCTCTGCCGCGTCCCCCTCGGCCACGTTGCACACATAGAGCACCGGCTTTGAGGTCAGAAGATTGAGGCCGCGCAGGATCTTCAAATCCTCTGCCGCGATGCCGTCCAAGAGCATGCGCACCGGCTTGCCGTCCGGCAGCAGCGCCAGCGCCTGCTCCATCATCGGCAGGAGCGTCTGGGCTTCCTTGTCCTTGCCGGTGGCGCGCTTCTGCATCTGCAGGGTGCGGCGCTCCAGGCTCTCGAGATCGGCAAGCATCAGCTCGGTCTCGACGGTCTCCGCGTCCGCCACCGGGTCGATCCGGCCTTCAACATGGGTGATATCGTCGTCCTCGAAGCAGCGCAGCACATGCACGATGGCGTCCACCTCGCGGATATTGGCGAGGAACTGATTGCCCAGCCCTTCACCCTTGGAGGCGCCGCGCACCAGGCCGGCGATGTCCACGAAGGAGATCCGGGTCGGAATGACCTCCTTGGATTTGGTCACGCCGGCGATCTTCTTCAGGCGCGGATCGGGCACGGCCACCTCGCCCGTATTGGGCTCGATGGTGCAGAAGGGATAGTTGGCGGCCTGCGCGGCGGCCGTCTTTGTGAGCGCGTTGAAGAGCGTCGACTTGCCCACATTGGGCAGACCGACGATGCCGCATTTGAAACCCATTTCCTATTCCTTCTGGCCGAGGAGTTTTTTCAGCATGGCCGCCATGGGGCCGCTTTCCGGAATGGGGGCGGAGGGCCCCTGCTGCCGCGCCTGCCGAATATGACTTTTCTTCTTCGCGGGCTTCTTCTCCGGCCTTTCGGCCGGCTCCGCGCCGCTGCCTTTCACCGCAAGGCTGACCCGGTTCATGAAACCCGATTCGTCGCCCTCGGCAAGCATGGCGACATTGTCGGCCGTCGCCTCCAGCAGCGGTTCGAGCCATGCCTGGTCCGCTTTGGCGAAATCGCCGAGCACATGCGGGTTGACGCGTGCCTTGTCGCCGGGATGGCCGATGCCGATGCGCACGCGCCGATAATCCTTGCCGCAATGGGCGTCGATCGATTTGATGCCGTTGTGTCCGCCCGAGCCGCCGCCCGTCTTGATGCGCAGCTTGCCCGGAGCGAGATCCAGCTCGTCGTAGAAGACGATCAGGTCGTCCAGACCGATCTTGTAGAAGCGCATCGCTTCGCCGACCGCCTGGCCCGAAAGGTTCATGAAAGTCTGCGGCTTTATCAGCAGGACCTTCTCGCCGCCGACGCGGCCTTCGGCCACCAGCGCCTTGAATTTCTTCGACCACGGCGAAAAACTATGGCGGCGCGCAATCGCGTCCGCCGCCATGAAACCGACATTGTGCCGGTGCCGTTCGTATTGCTGGCCGGGATTGCCGAGCCCTGCAATGAGCAGCATGAGATTTTGCAGGAAAGGGGAGGATTACTCCTCGCCCTCGCCCTCCTTCTCTTCGACCTCGGCTTCCTCGTCCGCACCCTCTTCTTCCTCGTCGGCCTCGGACCCTTCCGATTTCAGGCTGGCCGGGGCTGCGATGGTTGCGATGGTGAAGTCGCGGTCGGTGATGGTCGGTTCCACGCCTTCCGGCAGTTTGACGGCCGAGATATGGGCGGAATCGCCGATATCCATGCCATCCAGATCCACCTCGATATAGTCGGGGATCGCCGTTGCCGGGCAGGTGAACTCGACTTCGTGACGCACGACGTTGAGAACGCCGCCGCGCTTGATGCCGGGTGCCGTCTCTTCGTTGAGGAAGTGAACCGGAATGTTGACGGTCACGACCGTGCCCTTGCCGATGCGCAGGAAGTCGACATGCATGACGAAATCGCGGACCGGGTCGAGCTGGTAGTCCTTCGGAAGGACCTGGTAGGTCTTGCCGTCGACGTCGATGGTCGCGATCGTGGTGAGAAAGCCGCCACTGTGGATCTTCATGAACACTTCCTTGTAGGGAAGTGTGATGGAAACCGGGGCACCCTTGTCGCCGTAAATGACGGCGGGAATTCTACCGTTGCGCCGAATAGCCCGGGCGGACCCCTTACCGACCCGTTCGCGCGCCTCGGCCTTCAGCTCGTAAGTCTGATGGCTCATGGCCTGTCCTTTCATGTTTTGGAGCGCTTCCGGAAATCCGAAAGCGTGAAAGCCGACCGAAACGGAAAACGGCGGCGCGAGAAGCGCTGCCTGAAGACCGCATTGTATCGGGCGAACTTCCATCCGCGTTGCCTCCAAGGGTGTCTACGCGGACGGCGGGTCTATAGCCGATGGAAGGGCTGTGCGCAAGAGCGCGACGCCTTTCAAGGCAAGGCCGCTGGCACAATCTGCTGCGGTTTGCGGGTTCCTGCCTGTTGGTCGCCATTGCGCGCGTCGTAGCGTGCGCGCGCTGCGTCCATGCGTCCGGCGTTGTCGAGCGCGAAATGTTTCAGCGCGGAAAGCGGTTCGGCCAGTTCCTGCCCGAACGGCGTCAGCCGGTATTCCACGCTCGGCGGAACGGTGGGATGCGTTATGCGCTCCACGAAACCGTCCCGCTCCAGCGCGCGCAACGAGGCGGTGAGAACCTTTTGCGAAATGCCGTCGACGCGCCGCTTCAGTTCGTTGAAACGCAGCGGTTCTTCATGGAGCCGTCCGATGATGAGCGAGGTCCACTTGTCGCCGATGAGCGACAGGATTTCGCTGATGGGGCGGCATCTGTCGGATATGTGTCCGTAACGCGGTTTCATAAAGGTGCCTTCTTGCAACCCGTTTTCCACTGACAGATATAGGCCCGGTTACCAAAAGATACCACCGGGAACTTGAACCCGGCCGGACAGAGGAATGAAAAATGAAGAAAGTCGTGGTTCTCGTCGGCTCCAATCGCAAAGAGTCGATCAATCTCAAATTTGCCAAAGCGCTCGAAAAGCTCGCTGAAGGGCGTCTCGAGTTCGAATACTTCGATCTGTCGGTCCTGCCGATGTACAACGATGACGACGTTGCCGATTATCCCGCGTCCGCCCAGCATCTCAAGGACAGCGTCGCTGCCGCCGACGGTCTTCTGTTTGTCACGCCGGAGCACAATCGCTCCATTCCCGCCATTCTCAAGAATGCCATTGACTGGGGTTCGCGGCCCTGGGGCAAGAACAGTTGGACAGGAAAGCCCACCGCCGTCGTTGGTGCGAGCCCCGGTGCGATGGGGTCGATTGCCGCCCAGATCCATCTGCGCTCCATCATGGTCAGCATGGGGGCGACGCTGATGACGAGCCCTGAGGTCTATCTCCAGATGAAGCCCGACTTGATCGACGGCAACGACGACGTTGCCAACGAAGACACCAGGGCGTTTCTGTCCGGTTTCGTCGACCGGTTCGCAGCCTGGGTCGGTGCGGCCCAGGATCGCGCCGCCGCCTGAGTTCCGTCGGCCGGGATGGACAAAAAAAGCCGGCCACGCATGGCCGGCTTTTTCGCATCCGAAGGATGAAATCAATCGAAGAGGCTGGACACCGATTCTTCCGTTGCCGTGCGCGAGATCGCCTCACCGATCAGGTCGGCGATGGTGATGGTGCGGATACTCTCCGCCGCTTCGACGGCTGAACTCGGCTGAATGGAATCGGTAATGACCAGCTCCTTGAGGCGCGAGCCGCTGATGCGCGCGGCCGCGCCGCCGGAAAGAACACCGTGGGTGATGTAGGCGGTCACGCTGGTCGCGCCGTTGTTCAAAAGCGCGTCGGCCGCGTTGCAAAGCGTGCCGCCGGAATCGACGATGTCGTCGATCAGCAGACAGTCCTTGCCGCTAACGTCGCCGATGACGTTCATCACCTCGGATTCGCCCGGCCGGTCGCGGCGCTTGTCGACGATGGCCAGCGGCGCATCGATGCGCTTGGCCAGAGAGCGCGCCCGCACCACGCCGCCCACGTCGGGCGAAACCACCATGACGTTGGAAAGCGTGTAATTGGCCTTCACGTCACGCGCCATCACCGGCACGGCGAAGAGGTTGTCGGTGGGAATGTCGAAAAAGCCCTGGATCTGGCCGGCGTGCAGATCAAGCGTCAGCACGCGGTCGGCACCGGCCTGAGTGATCAGGTTCGCCACCAGCTTGGCGGAGATCGGCGTGCGGCCCGATGTGCGCCGATCCTGCCTGGCGTAGCCGAAATAGGGTAGAACCGCCGTGATGCGCCGCGCCGAAGACCGTCGGAAGGCGTCGATCATGATGAGTAGTTCCATCAGATGATCGTTTGCCGGATAGGCGGTCGACTGCAGAACGAAAACGTCCTCGCCGCGCACGTTTTCCTGGATCTCGACGAAAATTTCCTGGTCGGCGAAACGCCGTACCGTGGCTTTGCCGAGAGAAATGTTGAGATAGCGGGAAACGGCCTCTGCCAGAACCCGGTTGGAATTGCCCGCAAAGAGCTTCATGGAATGTCCTCGGAGAAGGCCTTGACGCTTGACCGCGCTTTTAACGGCGTGAGGCTGTATTGCAAGCGCCTGGACGAAGAATCACGATGAAATCCGAAAAAATCAGCTCTGTCGCTGGGTGAGCCATGTGGACAGTTGGTTGATCGTCGAATCCGCGACCGCTTCCATCGTGGCGCTGGTGACGGACGACCAGCCGTCTCCATTGCCGCCGGGGGTAGCCTGCTGGCCCTGGATGCGATGCAACCGGTTGCCCGAGGGATCGAGCACGTCCCATACATAGATCACGGTCGTCTTGCCGCCATCGGCGATGGCCGAGAAATAACCCTTCATGATCATCGAGGCGTTGCCGCCCTGTGGGACGATGGCCAGGCCGCTCTGCCGCGCCCGCGCTTCCAGCCGCCTGGAAAGCGCCGGTACGGCCTCCGCGGTCGCACCGATCACGGGCGCAAACTGAATCCGCGCATCGCTGGTTACTGCCTGCAAGGGGGCTGCCGCGCTTTCGCTTGCCGCATCCGTCGGCGGTGCGAGCGCGGTTGCTGTCGGCGGCTGCGTTTGAACCGGTTGAGATTGCGTTCCGGGCACGGCAGTCGCCGGCGTTGGTCCGGAGTTCAGGTCGAGCATGGAACCCGTGTTGCAGCCGGCAAGGCTTGCAGCACTGACAAGGGCAATGCTCGTAATGGCGCGCTTTGCTAAAATACCGAAGCCCCCCTTGAATGCCTTCGTTCATGCGCGGCCATATTGCCTCTACCTGGTTATCAGGTCCAGCCCGTAGCGTGAGAGTGGCTGGGGATCGTCTTCCGTCGTCAGGTAGGTGCGCCCGAGACACATGGCATTGCCGGTTTCGGAATCCATGATGATCATGTGTGCGAACAGCGTCATGCAGGGCGCGATGGGCTCTTCATTGCCGGCGTAAAACATTTGCGGATCCATCCAGGACGGCGCGAAGCGCGCGCCCACAGAATAGCCGCAGGCGTTGAGCCGGTGTTTCGTCAGGCCATGGGTTTCCATCACGCGGGCGTGCGCGTCGAACACGTCGCCGAAAGTGTTGCCCGGCGTCATCGCCTTCTGCACGGCAGTGAGTGCGTCGCGGGCCGCCTCGAAAAGCTCTTGATGGCGCTTGGAAACCTTGCCCGTCAGCACCGTTTGCATCATTGCAGCGTGGTAGTGATTGTAGACGCCGGCCCATTCGAGCGTGATCTGATCGTTCTTGTTGAGCTTGCGTCTGCCCGATTTGTAGCGGCACAGAAGCGCATCCTCGCCCGAGCCGATAATGAAGTTGTTGGCCGGGTAGTCGCCGCCGCCGGCGAGCACCGCACCCTGCATGGCCGCCAGGATCGCCGCTTCGTCGCCGCCCTGTTTGATGAGTGGCAGGGCCGCCTCGAGCGCCTCGTCGCCGAGTTTCGCGGCCCGTTTCGCCTTCTTGATCTCCGCCTCGCTCTTGAAGAGCCGCAGCCGGCCGACGAGATCCGATGCGTCCTCGATTTTGCCGAAAGTCTGCAATTGCTCGTCGAGCAGACGTGTGCTGCGTCCGGTCAGCCCGTGCGTGTCGTATTCGACGCCGATCCGTGCGCCCAGCAGGTCGAGATCGTTCATGAGGTTGCGCAGCTCGACCGCCGGATTGGCGTCTTGCCGGTCGGTCCAAAGAACGATGTTCTCGATGTTGGAGGTGTGGCGCGCCTGGCGCAGATCGGCCGAACGTGTGAGTAGCACCATCGAGCCGTCGGCCTTCACGACAAGGCACTGGAAGAAGCAGAAGCCGAACGTGTCGTAGCCGGTGAGCCAGTACATGCTCTCCTGCGCGAAGAGCAGCATGGCGTCGAGCTTGCGTTCCGCCATTTCGATGATGAGACGGTCGCGCCGGGAATCGAACTCTGCCTGGTCAAAATGAAGCGCCATCAAATGTCCTCCAAGACGATCGCTGAAATCTGGCGTCCATAATCCGTTTCGCCGCGATGGGTGGCGCGACGATACGAATAAAAGCGTTCTTCCTCGGCATAAGTACAGTGCCCGGTTTGCGTCGCGTTGACGCCAGCGGCCGTGAGCCGTGCCACCGTGTAGCCGTTGAGGTCGAAAAGCGCATGGCCCGGCGTGCCCGAGGGGCGGAAAAAGGTCCGGTTGGCCGGGTTGTGGTTGACGAAGCGCTCGACGAATTCCGGGCCGACCTCGTAATTCTCCTGGCTGATGGAGGGGCCGAGCACGGCGGTGATGTTCTCTCTCTCCGCGCCCAGAAGTTCCATCGCCGCGACAGTGTTTTCCAGAATGCCGGTGAGCGCGCCTTTCCAGCCGGCATGGGCGGCGGCGATAACGCGCGCCTTGCCATCGGCGAACAGGATCGGCCCGCAATCGGCCGTCAGTGCGCCAAGCGCCAGTCCTGTCCGGTCGGTCACCAGCGCGTCGGCTTCGGGGCGTGTTCCGCCGAATGCCGCGTCGACGATGATGGCGTGGGGCGAGTGTACCTGATGGACGGTCAGAAGTTCGTCGATACCGACGCCCAGCCATTCGGCCACGCGCCGGCGGTTTTCCGTCACCGCGTCGCGTGCGTCGCCGGAGCCATAGCCGACATTCAGACCTTCATACAGCCCTTTCGAAAGGCCGCCGGCGCGGGTGAAGAAACCATGCCCCACGCCATTCTCCCGTTCACGGTCCAGTCGCGGGGACCGCACGGGCTCCGGCCTCGTTGTGTCAAGCATGCGCCGCCTTTTCAGATGCTCTCCAATGTCCAAAAGCCGAAATCCGCTTGATATTCGGAGCGCATCGCGCGGTTTTCGGTTTTGATCGGACACCGGCAAGTTAACGTTTCCGGCGTGGTTCTCGGATTTGAGTATCGCATCGCGCCCTCGATCCACCTCACCAGCGGCGGGATGGTGGGGCAGGGGCGAAACCAAGTCAATGCGGCGAAACGAATGGTGGAACCGCCACTGTGGATTGCATTACGGCAAGGGCCTTGAACAGCGTCCCCATCCGGTCCGGTCCGGCCAGCCGTTCCACCGCCTCCCGGATCGCCTGCTGTTCCGTGGCGTTCTTGTCCGCGCCCAGACGCCCAGCCCGCTCCAGAATTCCAAGTTTGAGGAGAAAGTCGCCCTGGTTCATCAGTTCGGCGGCGAGGCCTTCGTCTCTTGCTGCCTGGGCGAGGGCGGAAAAGTCCACATGCGCCGTCAGGTCCGCCTTGCCCGGTTCCTTCAGAACATCCCGATAGGCATGGCCCCGCAGCGCCTGCAGCGTGTCGCCGAGACCCGGCTTGGCATAGCCGTAATCGATGAAGAGCCCGGCGCCGCCCTGCGCGCGTATGCGTTCGGCCATGCGCGTCATCAATGCGTTGCGTGCCGGCGCAAGCTCGACGATTGCGCCTTCGGGAGCCGATTTGGCGCCCGGCGGCAGCAGTGTCTCGTCGGGTGCGCCGGCCCCAGCCATGAAAGAAAGCCTTTGGTTCGAATCGAGACCGACCGCGCGCTCCCGCCAGCCCGAATCGGTCTTCACGTACTGGCGCACCGGAACGGCATCGAAAAGCTCGTTGCCGATGATGAAGAGCGGACCTGCCGGCAGCGCGTCGATGTCGGCGATCCAGATCGGTTCGGGCGCGGACATTGCGAGCGTCTTGCGCTGCACCTCGCTCAGACGCGGGCTTGCTTCGATCATGCAAAGCCGCATCCGTCGGCTGAAAGCCGGATCGATTTTCGCCCAGGTCCTGAGCATGTCCTTCATCAAGGTGCCGCGTCCGGGGCCGATCTCCGCCACGACCGGCGCCTGCGGCGTGCCGCTCGCTTTCCAGGCCGTGTAGAGCCATACGGCGCACAGTTCCCCGAACATCTGGGTGATTTCCGGCGCGGTGGTGAAGTCGCCCGCCGCTCCGAAAGGCTCGCGCGTCGTGTAATAGCCCTGTTCCGGGTCGAACAGACAAAGCGCCATGTAGTCGGCGACGCTTATCGGCCCCGCCGTTTCGATCTGTGCCCTGATGCGGTCCTCGAGCGCCGTCATCCCGCGGTTGCCGGGGCGGTCTTGGCCCGTGCCCTGAGCATCGCCCAAACGCCCACAACCACCATCGGCACAGAAAGCACCATGCCCATGGTCAGCCAGCCGCCGACGAGATAGCCGATATGCGCGTCCGGCTCGCGGAAGAATTCTACCACGATGCGCGAAAGGCCGTAGCCGCAGACGAAGGCGCCGGCAACGAAGCCCGGCATCCTGAGTTTCAGCCCCCTGTGAGTGAGGAGCCGCAGCACGACGAACAGCGCTAGCCCCTCGAGCGCCGCCTCGTAAAGCTGGCTGGGGTGCCGTGGTTCCGGTCCGCCATTGGGAAAGACGAAAGCCCAAGGCACGTCCGTGACACGGCCCCATAGTTCCGAATTGATGAAATTGGCGACCCGCACGAGTCCGAGCCCGATCGGCACCACGGCGGCAATCGTGTCGAACAGGCTCCACGTGTTGATGCCGCGTTTCCTGGCGAACAGCAGCATTGCGAGCGTCACGCCGAGCAGTCCGCCGTGAAACGACATGCCTCCCTCCCAAACCGCGAGAATGTCGAAGGGATTGGAGAGATAGCGCGGCAGATCGTAGAAGAGGATATAGCCGATCCGCCCGCCGGCGACGATGCCGATGGCCGCCCACAAAACGAAATCGTCGAGATCGTTGGCCGTCAGCGCCGGCTTGCCGTCGGCCCAAAGCCGCTCGTTCGAGACCAGGCGGCGCGCATACCACCAGCCGAGAAGGATGCCGACCACATAGCCGACCCCATACCAATGGACCGCGATCGGCCCCATCTGCAGTGCCACCGGGTCGATGTTGGGAAAGGGCAGGGCGGCCAGCGGCATCGTCACATAGTCGGTCAATCGGGCCTCCCGGCGCATGAACATGAATGCGGGTGGTATTGCGGAGCATCGGGGCGAGGTCAAGGCAGCTCAAAAGCGGCGCGCCGCTTGAGTGTGCGCCCGGTTTGCCTTGCATTCGTCCGTTCGGGGCACTAGGTCAAAGGTACAATTGGGAAATGAGCCATGACCAACGGAAGCAACCGAATCCTCGATGAGTTCGCCAAGCTGATGACCGACGCCGCGGGTGCGGCGCAGGGTGTGCGCCGCGAGGTGGAAACGGCGTTTCAGGCGCAAGCCGAGCGCGTTCTGAATTCGATGGACGTCGTCCAGCGCGAAGAGTTCGAGATGGTTCGCGAAATGGCGCTGAAGGCGCGCGAGGAAAATGCCGCTTTGACGGCCCGCATCGATGAACTTGAAGCCCGATTGGCCGAGGGCGGGGCGGCGAAGACTGCAAAATCCGATTCGAAACCGGCGTCATCCGCCCGGACGAAAAAATAATTTTTTATTACCGTCGCCTGTGTATGGCGTCGAAAAATCCTTGTTCGAGAGTCGCTTACGCTGCCCGGCCCCTTGTTGCGCGGCGCTTCTATCCACACGCCTCCGGCTCTCACTGCAAAAAAGGTCTGGTCACGCGACTCTGCATCAATACACTGAATTTACAGCGTGATTCGTAACTGGTCATGCAGTCGGGCAGGGGCGGGCCCGCGTAAGTTCCATGCGTTGTCGTTGTCGCTCCACACTGTGTTTCAGGTTTGAAACGTCTTGCGGGAGTTCGCTCCCCATGTGGATTCTTGCGGGGTGTTGCGGCGCCTCCAGATACGGGAAAGCAGATTAATGAGCCTTCTTGAACTCGACATGACCCGTGATGCGCATCCCGTGGATGTCATCGAACATGTCGCGCACACCAATGACTGGAGCTTCGAGCGCAATGGCGACGACGAGATCGCCATCGCCGTGGCCGGCACATGGACCGACTACAACGTGTCCTTCTCCTGGATGGAGGAATTCGAGGCGCTGCACGTGGCTTGCGCCTTTGATCTGAAAGTGCCTGCGAAGCGTACTCTTGAAGTCATGCGGCTCCTTTCGCTCATCAACGAGCAGATGCTGTTCGGCCATTTCGACCTCTGGGAGCGCGAAAACGTTGTGATGTTCCGTCAGGCGCTCGTCCTGTCGGGCGGCGTCGAGCCCACCGGGCAGCAGGTCGAAACCATGCTGAACAGCGCCCTTGAAGCCTGCGAATGCTATTATCAGGCGTTTCAGTATGTCATCTGGTCGGGCAGCACCGCGCAGGAAGCCCTGAACAGCGTTCTGTTCGAGACCTACGGCAACGCATAGTTGGCAGGACAGGGGAGCGGGCATGTCATCGGAAAAGGCACCGGAAATCGCCTTCGACGATTTCCTCAAAGTGGATATCCGCATCGGCACCGTTGTCGAGGCGGAGCCTTTTCCCGAAGCCCGCAAGCCGGCGATCAAGATGAAAGTCGATTTCGGTCCCGAGATCGGCATCAGGAAATCCTCCGCGCAGGTGACGGTCCACTACACGCCGGAGGATCTGCTGGGTCGGCAGGTGGTCGCGGTGGTCAATTTCCCGCCGCGTCAGATCGGCAAGTTCATGTCCGAGATTCTCGTCATGGGCTTTGCCGACGAGGAGGGGGCGATCGTTCTCGCCGGCTCTGACAAGAAAGTGCCCAACGGCAGCCGTTTGCACTAGGGGCGGTCCCCGAGTGATGGCGCGCCGGGCCACCCCGTGAGGCAACCATGCGCATATTGGTGCTCGGCGGATACGGTTTCATCGGACTTGAAGTCATGCGAAGGCTCGCCGCCGCGGGGCACGAACCTGTCGGGCTCGGACGTACCGTCGAGGCCGGTCGCCGGTTGGCGCCGCAGTTTGAATGGATCGGCTTCGATATCGCCACCGCCAGGCTTCCCGCCGACTGGCTCGCTCATCTTGCCGGCATCGATGCTGTCGTGAATTGCGCCGGCGCGCTGCAGAGCGGCGCGCGCGACAATCTCGAAGCCCTCCAGCATGACGCCATGATCGCGCTCTTCGCCGCCTGCGAGGCAGCGGGCGTCGATCGCTTCATCCAGATTTCCGCGCCCGGCGCTTCGCCTTGTGCCGCGACCGAGTTCATGCGTACCAAGGGCATGGCCGACGCGCGCCTGCGCGAAAGCGATCTGGACTGGATCGTCCTCAAACCCGGCCTCGTCATCGGTCAGAACGCCTACGGTGGCACCGCGCTTCTGCGCATGTTGGCCGGCTTTCCCTTCATTCTGCCGCTCGTGCACCCGAAGGCGCGCGTCGGCACCGTCTCGATCCGCGATCTCACCGATCTCGTCGTCGCAGCCGTTTCTCCCGCTTTCGTTGCCGGGCGCGACATCGAACTGGTGGAGCGGGACGCCGGCACGCTTGCCGATGTCGCGCTTGCCTTTCGCCGTTGGCTCGGTTTCCCCGCGCCGCGCCGCGTTGTCTCTCTTCCCGTCTGGCTTGGTGCGGCAGTGGGCTTCGGGGCAGACGCGCTCGGCCTTCTCGGCTGGCGCTCGCCCCTGCGCTCCACGGCCATGGCCGTCATGGCCGGCGGCATTGACGGAGACGACGCCGCGTTTCGCGCGGCGATGAGGCGGCCTGTCGCGCGGCTCGGCGAAACGCTGGCGCACCTTCCGGCAACGTCTCAGGAGCGCTGGTTTTCCCGACTATCGCTTGCCCTGCCGCTCGCCATCGCCCTTCTTGCCGTTTTCTGGTTCCTGTCCGGGCTCATCGGCTTTCTGCGCTTCGATGCGGCAACCGGGTTGCTCACCACAGCGGGTTTTCCCGGTGCGGTGTCGGCGTTTGCCGTCTTCGCGGGATCGCTGGTCGATATGGTTCTCGGACTTGCCATCCTGTACCGCCCGTTCGCCCGTCGGGCCTGTCTGGGTATGTTGGTGGTCTCGGTCCTTTACCTTCTGGCCGGAACGACCTTCCTTCCGCAATTGTGGCTCGACCCGCTTGGTCCGTACATGAAAGTGTTGCCGGGAACCGTTCTTGCATGGATGACGGCGCTTCTTCTGGAGGAGCGCTGATGCTTCTGGACAATGCACTTCGCTGGGCGCATGTCGTCGGCGCCTGTGTGCTTCTGGGCACCGGGGCTGGCATCGCCTTTTTCATGTTCATGGCGCACCGAAGCCGCGACCCGGTTCTGATCGCTCATGTGGCCTCGACCGTGGTGATCGCCGATTTTCTCTTTACAGCGAGTGCTGTGCTGATCCAGCCCGTCACCGGCCTGTGGCTCGCCTTTCGCCTCGGTTGGGATCTCACCGAGGGATGGCTTGTCTTGTCCATAGCGCTTTACGTTATGGTGGGGGCCTTCTGGCTTCCTGTTGTCTGGATCCAGATGGCGCTGCGCCGGCTTGCGCGGCAGGCGGCCGATCATAACGCGCCTTTGCCGGATCGCTATTACCGGCTTTACCGCATCTGGTTTGCCTGCGGCTTTCCTGCATTCTTGGGTGTTCTTGCAATCGTCTGGCTGATGCTTGCCAAGCCGGTGTTCTAATCGCCGCTGCAGGGGCCCCGGCGGCTCTTTCGCATAATGAAAAACCGTGCGGAGCGCTCCGTCCGCACGGCTTGTTCCGCACTCTCACTCGAACATGCTTTTCGGCGTTTCCCCCATGAGGAATGGCTCGATCAGCGCATGCAGCAGATCCACTTGTCCCATGACGGCGGTGTGTGAAGTCGCCGGCAGGACGGCGAGGCGCGATTCGGGCAGCGGCTTGCCCATGTCGCCCATATCGCCGCCGCCCAGCAACCGGAACATGGATACGGCGTGTTCAAGCGTGTTCACGTCGGCGTCGCCGCTGATGATCAGCACCGGCATGTCGAGCGCTTTCACGTCCTCACCCCAGGCCATCGGCTCGTGTTCGAGCGCGATCAGCTTTTCGACCAGCGCCGGAAAACCGTCCGGGTCGGCGGCCAGTTCCTTGTATTCCTCGGCAAACGGCATCTGAAGAAACATCTCCACCGTCATCTGTGGAATGAATGCCTTGAACGCCGGCTGCCAGCCTTCCGCGTCGTAGGCGACGGACGCGGCGATCAGCTTGTTGACGCGTTCGGGATGGCGGATGGCGAATTGCAGCCCGGCGGCGGCGCCCATGGAATAGCCGAACACATCCGCTTTCTCGAGTTCCACCGCATCCATGAAGGCGGCCACGTCGTCGGCAAGGTTCTCATAAGTGATGGGGCGGTCGATGTCGGTCGTGCGGCCATGTCCCTGGAACTCGATCGCATAAACCTTGTGCGTCTCGGCCAGCCTGGGGATGATCGCGCCCATGGTCGGGATGTTCATGTAGGCGCCGTGAAGGACGACGAGCGGATCGCCTTGTCCGGAGATTTCGTAATACATCTGCATGCCGTTCACTTCGACGCGGTCGCCCACGGGCTCGGCGGTCGCGTGAAGAATGCCTGTCAGAAGCATCGCTGCGGCGGTCAGTACGGTGCGGAACATGGTGCGGAACATGAGTGTTTCTCCTGCGTGTATCCGGCGGATGGCCGGTTGTTCTGGTGATAGGACGAAGCACGTCACGACGATCCGACACGCCTGCCGATTTTTCACGCAACAAAAAAGCCGCGCGGATCGCGAACCCGCACGGCCTTCCATCGAACTTCGAATAGGACGTTAGGCGACTTCGTCGTCGCGCTGGTTGACGAAGATCAGAACGCCGATGATTGCGACATAGAACTTGAAGGCGGCGTCCTGCCCGTTCCAGGTGTCGGACTGCCACATCAGGAACCACTCGCCGCCGACGACCATGAAGCCGAAGAACCAGACGAGAAAACCGACCGTCGCGCCGGCGATCATCAGCTTCTTGGAAGCGTGGAACTCCGCGGCCGAGGCGCCGCGCGCGCCAAGCATTCTGAGGCCGCCCAGGAGAAGCAGCACGAAGGTGAGACCCTCACCGGCGATGATCAGCCAGTAGCCCGCATGCCACAGCGCCGGCGTGGTGATCGCACGGTACATGGCCGCGTTGTCGGGGAATGTCGTGTCCATGCTGAACACGTGCTGCACGAACGCGAAATTCGAGCCGTAATCGGTGATGTTGTTGAAGGTGACCATGAACGCGAAAGCAGCGAGTGCGAGCGTCATGGCGATTTTTGCGTAGCGTGAGGTCATTGGGCCCCCTCCTTCCGATAAGCGGCCGGAAAACTGCATCGTCTGTGGTCCGGTCGCGACTCAGTGTGTTAGACGAAAGGATAGCGTGCAATCCGCCGCGGACGAAAGGTCAAGACCGCGCCCTTCCTTCCGCAAGGTTATCGACAGCAGGAGTCGTGCGTTTGAAGACGATCATCGAATTGACGAATGCCGCGCGCCGCAAGGTTGGAGAGGCCGGGCTTGAAGCGCGGCTCGGTCGGCTTGTCCTTGGCGAATGGGTGGGCAAGGGCGATTTCGTCGAACTGGCCGGAAGTGGCGATGCCATCGTGTTCGTCGTCCGCGCGCGGCGTATCCGCCTTGAGGCCGATGGCGCGCAGGCGCTTATCTTCGAGCTAGATCATCCGCCGCGCCCGGCCATGCGCTGAAGCCAGGCGGGCCGGCGCGTCAGGAAGGCACCCGGATCACCGCCCGAAGCCCGCCGAGTGGGCTGTCGTCCAGTGTCACGTCCCCGCCATGGCTGCGGGCGATGTCGCGGGCGATGGAAAGTCCAAGCCCCGTCCCGCTCTCGTCCTGATTGCGCGCTTCGTCGAGCCGAACGAACGGCTTGAACACATCCTCGCGCATCTCAAAGGGAATACCCGGCCCGTCGTCGTCCACGGTGATGGTCAGCGTTCCGGCTGTGTTGTGCGCCGTGATCGCAACGTTGGAGGCATAGCGGAAGGCGTTGCCGATCACATTGGTCAGCAGCCGGCTGAAGGCGTTGGGACGGACATGGAGGTGTGTATCGCCGCTGGTCTCGACCTTGAGTGTGCAGTCGCGTAGGCCGGCCTCTTCCACGGCGCGGTCGAAAAACGCGGCAAGATCGAACTCGCCGGGGTCCTCCGCAGCCTCGCCGCGCGCGAACGCCAGATATCCTTCGAGCATCGAGCGCATGTCCTCGATGTCCTGGTTGAGGGCTTCGACGTCTTCCTTGTTGCCGGCCATCGCCAATTGCAGCTTGAAGCGTGTCAGTATGGTGCGCAGGTCGTGACTCACGCCCGTCAGCATCGCCGTACGTTGCTCGATCTGCCGTTCGATGCGCTCACGCATCAAAAGGAAGGCGCTGCCTGCGCGCCTGACCTCTTCGGCACCGCGCGGGCGGAAGTCGCTGGGCGTCGGTCGCCCCTTGCCGAAGCTGTCGGCGGCCGTGGCCAGTTGCAGGATGGGCCGGATCTGGTTGCGCAGGAACGCCACGGCGATGGCGATCAGCACCAGAGATGTGCCCACCATCCACAAAAGAAAGATATGCGTGTTCGATGCGTATGCCTGGCTGCGTCTGGCGAAGACGCGCAGCACCTGGTTTTCGAGCTGTATGCGGATTTCGATGATGTTGGAGTTGCCCACCGTGTCGAGCCAGAAGGGGCGGTTGATTTGCCGCGTGATCTCCTCGCTGAGCGTCTGGTCGAGGATGGAGAAGAAGGGTTTCGGGCCGGGCGCGGGCAGGGGGTCCGGTGGCAGGAGATCGATCTTCAGCGCCAGCCGTTCCTGAGCGATGCGGATCACCTGCGCATAGCCGTCATTGCCGGGATAGGTCTCGATCATATCGATGATGGCCGAAATATCGCGCGTGACCGCCTGGCTCAACCGCTGCGTCACCGTCTGCCAGTGGCGCTCCATGAACACGAAGGCGATGACCGACTGCAACAGAAGCATGGGCGCGATGACGATGATCAGCGAGCGTGCGTAAAGTTGCTTGGGCATATAGCGCGAAACGATGCGCCAGAATCGCCGCCAGGGCCTGCGCATCGTGCCAAGCGCACGCCTGAAGCGCGTCAGCGGTGTCATCTTATCGTCTGAACTAACTTGCAAATCCGCCATTCGCCCTTGAGGGCACCCATTCCCGAACTGCGATCTCGCCCGATCCTATGCATTGGACGCGCAAGAGGGAACAGGTTTTCCGCACCCTTCACATCAATGGCCCTTGACTTCAAGTCGGCTTGAAGTTGGAGCCTGCGCGCAACGGTGGATCTACCGCCGGTTTATTTAAGGAGACAGCATGCCATTCAGTTCGAAAACCGCTTCTTCCGCGCCGGTTTACCGGGTCGACAAGTTCGCCGTTCCGGTTCCGGCCCGAGAGGAATTCCTGGAGCGTGTTTCCGCCACGCACGAGACCCTGCGGCAGCAGCCCGGATTCGTCCGCGATGTCATTCTCGAGCAGGCGTCGGGGCCGGGCACGTTCAACTTCGTCACACTGGTTGAGTGGGAAAGCCCGGACGCCATCGAGCGCGCCGGCGAGGCCGTTGCCCGCATGCATGCGCAAACGGGTTTCGACCGTCACGAGATGATCGCGCGTCTGGGCATCGCCGCCGACATCGCCAATTATCGGGCGCTGGCGATCTGATCCGGAGCGGCCGGCTCTATTCCACGCTCAGCCGATAGCCGATCCCGCGCACGGTCTGCAGATAGACGGGATTGGACGGATCGCGTTCGATCTTGCGGCGCAGGCGGTTGATCTGCACGTCGATTGTCCGCTCGCCCACTTCCGAATCCTCGCCCACCAGTTCGTGCCGGGGCACGGTTTCGCCCGCGCGCTCGGCAAAGATTACCATGATGTCGCGCTCCCGGTCGGTCAGCTTGACCAGCTTGCCCGTATGTTTCAGCTCGCGCTTCGCGATCTGGAACGCGTACGGGCCGAACACGACCTGTTCCACCTTCGGGGTGGATTGCGGACTGCTGCGGCGCAGGATGCTGTTGATGCGCAACACCAGCTCGCGCGGATCGAACGGTTTGGGCAGATAGTCGTCGGCGCCGGCTTCCAGTCCCGAGACCCGGCTGTCGGTTTCCGAAAGCGCCGTGAGCATCAGGATCGGCGTATCCTTCTCCTCGCGCAGCGCCTTGGTCAGTGAGACCCCGTCTTCGCCGGGCATCATCACGTCCAGCACCACGAGGTCGAAATCGAGACCCACAAGCTTGCGGCGCGCCTCCGCCGCGTTACCGGCAATGGTCACGCGAAATCCGTTCTCCTTCAGAAAACGGTTCAGCAGGCTGCGAATGCGTGTGTCGTCGTCCACCACCAGCAAATGCGGCGCATCATCGCTCAGGACAGGCTGATCCTTTTCGAGACTGCCGGTTTCGCTCATCTTGACGACCTCCTGAACTGATACAGCGCGCATGGTATGCCTACTTAGAACGTCCGTTTGGCAATTTGTCCATCTGGGGACGCAATTCCGGGTTCACCATGGCGCGCAGAAAACGCGCCACCGCGGCACTGTCGCCCGGCTGCGCTTCCTCAAGTGCCGCACGGATGCGGCGGGACTGTGGCAGTGCCAGCGCCAGTGCCAGGTTGCGGCCCTTCTGTGTCGGATAAAGCTCGCGCTGGCGCCGGTCGCGGGGACCGGGAAACTGCACGATATACCCATCGTCGACCAGTTGTTTCAAAACGCGGGCAAGGCTTTGCTTGGTGATCCGCAGCACCTCCAGCAATTCGGCCACGGTCAGGCCCGGCAACCGGTTGACGAAATGCAGGACCCGGTGATGCGCCCGTCCAAAACCGTATTCGTCGAGGATGGCGTCGGGGTCCGCCGTGAAATCGCGATAGGCGAAAAAGAGATGCTCGATAATGGCGAAATCCACGCCGTCATCCAGCGTCAGCGGGGTTTTGATTGGTTCGGCGTCATTCATGCTCATGGCTGCTTGCGGTCGTTTCCGGCGTTTGGAGAAAAATTATGTCAGTCTTATTGACTTAATTTTGGCATATGGTAATTTTTGACAATGTTTTCGCTTCGGCGCGAACGAAAAGGTATTCAGAAGGTCATTTTTCGGAACATCCTTCAAATTCCTTTCAGGTGCGCATAGGCTGAGACGGTTGAAGGCGTCGTCTGCGGGCGGCATTTCGGTTTGTCCGGCTCCACGGAAACGGACCGGCAGGAGAGGTTACATGGCAGCGGTTCCTTTTGATCAGCTCGAGGGCTTTATCTGGCTCAATGGTGAATTCGTCAAATGGGCAGACGCCAGGATTCACGTACTGAGCCACGGCCTTCATTATGCCAGCGCCGTGTTCGAAGGCGAGCGTGCTTATGGCGGCGAGATATTCAAGCTGACCGAGCACACCGAGCGGCTCCATGAATCGGCGCGTCTCCTGGGCTTCACGATCCCATGGTCGGTCGCGGAAATCGACGATGCCTGCCGCACGCTTCTGGCCCGTCAGGGTTTTTCTGATGCCTATGTGCGCCCGATCGCCTGGCGCGGCAGCGAGATGATGGGCGTTTCGGCGCAGAGCAACCGCATCAATCTCGCCATCGCCATCTGGCAGTGGCCCAGCTATTTCGATCCGGAGCAGCGCCTGAAGGGCATCCGCCTCGACATGGCCGAGTATCGCCGTCCGGATCCGCGCACGGCGCCGTCCAAATCCAAGGCCGCCGGTCTTTACATGATCTGCACGCTCTCCAAGCACGCGGCCGAGGCGAAAGGCTATGCCGACGCGATGATGCTCGACTGGCGCGGCCAGGTGGCCGAAGCGACCGGCGCGAACATCTTCTTCGTTAAGGATGGCGCCCTGCACACGCCGGTTCCCGACTGCTTCCTGGATGGAATCACCCGTCGCACGGTGATCGATCTTGCCCGTCGTCGTGGCATCGAAGTGGTCGAGCGCGCCATCATGCCGGAGGAAATGGAAGGTTTCGAACAATGCTTCCTCTGCGGCACCGCGGCCGAGGTCACGCCTGTTTCTGAAATCGGCCCATATCGCTTCGAAGTGGGCGAAATCACGCGTTTGCTGATGAACGACTATGCCAATGAGGTGCGTCCGGAACTTCGCGTGGCCGCGCAATAAGCGGGCGCAACCGGAGGTTTTCTCATCGAATATTCACAGCCTCTTATTTGACATGTGCCGGATTCGCGTTTTCATGTGCGCGCCGGCCCTTGAAGGTCGGCTCTATGAGAGGGACCGGATATGGAAGCTCTACTTCCCATTATCGTGCAAGCGGTGACTGGCGTTATCGGCGGTGAAGCCATCGGCTCTGTCGTCAAGAAGGCGGCGATGGGTCATGGTGCCAAGATATTGAGTGGCATCATTGGCGGTGTCGGCGGCGGCGCTCTTCTTTCAGGCATGGGCGGCGATGCCGGTGCGCTGAGCGGTTTGCTCGGCGACGCCGTTGGCGGTGCTGTCGGCGGCGGTGTCCTGACAGGCATCGTCGGCGCTGTTATGGGCGCGATGAACAAGAGCTGATTTTTGTCGATTCTTTGAAACGGGCAGCCGGAAGCGGTTGCCCGTTTCGTGTTTTCCGGCCTCGTGTGGCGGGACCTAGAGAGGGTTTATGGGCAAACTCCGTGCCGGCGTCGTTCCCGTGACGCCTTTCCAGCAAAACTGCACGATCCTTTTCGATGAAGAAGAAAAGAACGGTGTGGTGGTCGATCCGGGTGGCGATCTGGACCGGATTCGCGCGGCCATCGACGACAACGCAATCGCTATAGAAGCGATCTGGCTGACCCACGGTCACATCGATCACGCCGGCGGTGCCATGGACCTCAAGGACGCGCTCGGGGTGCCGTTGATCGGTCCGCACGAAGACGACCGCGAGTTGCTCTCCAATCTGGAGAACCAGGCACGTATGTTCGGGCTCGATCAGACCGTGCGCAATGTCACGCCGGACCGCTATCTGCACGAAGGCGAGACCCTCTCGTTCGGTGAGCATGTTTTCGAGGTTCTGCATTGCCCCGGACATGCGCCGGGGCATGTGGTCTTCTTCAATCGCGAGGCCGCCTTTGCGCATGTCGGCGATGTTCTCTTCAACGGTTCTGTCGGACGGACCGACCTGCCGGGCGGCGATCACGACGCCTTGATCCGCTCCATCAAGCAGAAGCTCCTGCCGCTGGGAGACGACATCGGCTTCCTCTGCGGCCATGGTCCCGGCGGGCGCTTCGGTGACGAACGGCGCACGAATCCGTTCCTCCGCTAGACCTTTCCCGGAGGTGACCGTCCAGGTCCGGTGCGCCCTTCAGACAGGCGGTTGAGACAAAGCGTTATACCGGCTTCGGGACTGTCTGTGCCACGTCCCGCTTCTATCGAACCGGAATGTCTGTGGCCGTGACAGCTCTTCAATGCTTGTGCGAAACGCAGAGCTTGTGCGATATGCAGATGTGGATTGACAGGCCTTTTGAAAATCAACTAAAAGTTGAATCGCGCGAGAGAGAATCGCAAAAGCGTTTTCCGGTGGCGTTCTCATGCAATGCGAGAAGCGTTCTTGCGTATCGCAAAAAGCGTTCTTGTGAATTGCAAAAAGCGTTCTTGCGAATTGCAAAAAAGCGTTCTTGCGAATTGCAGAAAGTATCCCGTTGGCCTGCGATCTCGGCCATGCATGCCGTCACCGGCGTTTCGCGTTTCAGATTCGTTGTTCGTCATCGCGCGTCCGGGGACCGGTTCTATTTTTCACCGAGTGTCGATTGGATGCGTTTGTCGATCCGCACATCCAGCTTTTCATGACGAAAAAGGCCGGGCAAAGCCCGGCCTTGTTTCGTATGGGCAGGGAACCCTTGGGTGCGGCTGGCAGACAAGACTAGCGCGGCTGGCAGAAATGACGTTGACCGTCATATCCCATAAAGGTGCCGGTCCGGCCATCGAAGCTGCGATAGCGGTTCGCGCAATAGCGGAACCATTCGCGCGACCACGGTTCCATCGCGGCGCGATAGCGGACTGGGCGTTCCCGGTAGACCGGGCGTTCCGGATAGCGGTCGCGATAAACCGGCCGATAGGGCGGGTCGATATAGACACGACCGTCGCCGTGCCGCGATTCCGAGATCAGGCCGCCGACGATGGCACCGGCAGCCAGTCCGATCACGCCGGCCGCGATTGCGTCGCCATTGTTGCTGTGCCGGTGGCGATAGCGATGGCCGGCGTCCGCCGTGGAGATCGCTCCGAGCGTTGTGGCCGCGACGGTAAGCGAGAGAATGCCCGTCTTCAGGAAGCGTTTCATAACTTTACCTCTTCAAGTACGAGCCGCGATGTTTCAGGGGGAGGCGCGGCTTTCGCAGAGGATTTACCCATTCGCACCTGAATGGCACCTGAATAAGGCATAAAGCCCGCGTTCAACCATTATGAACGCGACACATGCTTGGTGTGGAAACGCCGCTACATTGACTTGGCGGAGGCGAGGGTGCGGTTTCGCGGAGGGGCCGTTTGCGATATCCTCGATTCCGGTGCTGCCTGCGCCGCCCCCCTCCGTCGGGAAAGCACATTTCATGCAAGGCATTCTGCCAATGAAACCGACTGTTTGGGCGGCTGCATAAGGAGGGATTGCGAAACCGGCTCGCAACGGGAGGTTTCCGGTGAAACTGTCTGCACCCCTTTATTATCTGAAACGCAAGGCGAAAACCCTGTCCCGACGCGAAGGCGTCGCCCTTCACGTCGCGCTCGATCGCATCGCCGTCACCGAAGGTTACAGCGCATGGAGCC
>NZ_CAJXGF010000049.1 GCF_913053745.1 uncultured Nitratireductor sp. | reverse complement strand
CACGGCGGAAGCCGGCGTCGATGCTGCCGAGGCGGCTCTCGGTGCAGCGCGGGCCGAGCTTGAGAGTGCATTGGCCGATCTTGCCCTCGCCAAAGAAGTTCTAGACCGAAGGCGCAGGCTGCGTGGCACCGGGGCGGCGTCGCAATCCAATCTGGATGAGGCGCAACGAACGTGGCGCGCGGCGAAGGGCGCTCAGGAAGCTGCACGTGCCACCATCGCCATGCGTGAGGCCGATCTTCGCCAGGCTCGTGCCCGGCTCATAGCGACCGAGAATGCGTTGATGGCAGACGCTTCGCAATCCTTGCCGATAAAGGCTCCGGTGTCCGGCCGAATTCTGGAGGTTCGGCAGAAGAGCGAAACCTCCTTACAGGCTGGTGCCGACATACTTGAAATCGGCAATGTGGCGAAGGATCTCGAGATCGTCGTCGAACTGCTCTCAACCGATGCCGTACGTGTGTCGGCAGGTGATCCTGTCGTCATCGACGATTGGGGGGGCGAGGGCACTCTCGACGGTGTCGTGCGGCGCATCGATCCGTCCGGTTTCACCAAGGTGTCGGCGCTTGGCGTGGAAGAACAGCGCGTAAACGCCGTTATCGGTTTCTCCGGTCCTTTCTCCGAACGTGAAGCTCTCGGCGCCAACTACAGGGTTGAAGTCAGCATCGTCACCTGGCGCGAGGAGAATGTTTTGAGTGTGCCGTCGAGTGCACTCTTCCGGGATGGGGACGGATGGGCGGTTTTCGTGATCGAAGGCGGACGTGCCCGATTGAGAGCTCTGGAGATCGGGCGCAACAACGGGATTCGCGCTCAGGTTCTGAAAGGGCTCGATCCCACAACACCGGTCATCCTCTTTCCAGGTCCGGAATTGTCCGATGGAGAAAAAGTAAAAGGATGAAAACACCCTCGCGCCTCAAGCGCGGCGATTATGCGAGCCGTTGGCTGCTTGACAATTAAGATAGGGATAACGCTGCCGATCGCGGTGATCTTCACGCCGTTTCGAATGATGGCCTTCCGTCACGGCCTGGCGCTGGTTCAATGTTGAATGGGTGGATCAGTGCCGATGGGCTTCGGCCAAACCTTCAAAAATTTCGACCAAAGCCTCGCACTCCGGACTTAGTTTCTCGCCAAGAGGCTTGATGACCGAATACTCGAACCGCTCTTCGGCGATGAGAGGCCGGACTATGCCGCCTGAGCGTTCGTGCTCCTCGGCAGTGAACGGGTCGACGAGGCCGACACCCAACCCGCGTCGCACCAGGGCGGCGATCACGATAGAGAGATAGCTACGCATTTTTACCACGGGCGGCCTGCGCATCCTCGCAAAGCGACGGTCGAAATTGCGACCGGTCATGGTGGAATCCACAAAACCCACAAAGTCGAGGCCGGAAAGATCATCGATCTCGATGGCGGCCTTCTCCCGCAGAAAATGCCCCGCCGGGGCGATGAAGCGATATGGAAGTGCGCCGGTGCGGACTACGTCGATCTCAGACTTGTGTTGCGTGGGAATGCCGAATCCCACCTGACATTGCCGCAGCGCCACCTGACGCACGACCGGCAGGGTTGTCATGGAAAAAAACTCTGCCTTGAAATCCGGGCGAAGCCGATGCAATTCCGCCACTGCCTGCGGCAGCGCCGCCTGCGCGAAAGCGGGCGCGGCGGCGATGCTCAGTGTCGTTCGCTGACCGCGTTTGATCTGTTCGGCCGCGCGCTCGATATGCTTCAGTCCGGTAAAGCTGCGCTCCACCTCCAGCCAGAATTCATGAGCTGCCGGCGTTGCCACAATGCGTCCGCCATGACGCGTGAACAAGCGGAGATCGAGCCGCTCCTCCAATTCCCGGATCAGGCGGCTTACGGCCGGTTGCGAGATCAACAACTCCTCCGCGGCACCTGACACGCTGCCTGTTCGCATGACTTCCCGAAAAGCTTCCAGGGATCGTTGACTCAGCATTTCACTATAAGTTTTCCTGATAAGGATGGAATGAATCCTTATTTGCCTTATAGCGCAGCCAGCCGTTCACTGACAGGATAAATCCATCGGCTCATGTGAGGGGCATGAACGTGAACGGAACCGAGGTTCGGGCCAACGCCGTCCAACTCTCCTTCCCCCGTCGGACCGATGTCGTGATCATCGGTGGCGGTATCGTCGGCGTAAGCGCGGCGATTCATCTTGCAGAACGCGGAGTACCGGTCGTTCTTTGCGAGAAAGGCCGCATTGCCGGTGAACAGTCCTCGCGAAACTGGGGCTGGATCCGAAAGACAGGACGCGATTTGCGCGAGCTTCCGCTTATGGTGGAAAGTGCGCGCCTTTGGGCGCGTCTGGTCCCGCTGTTGGAAGAAGACATCGGCTATGGGGTTCGCGGCACCACCTATCTGGCCGAGACGGATGCCGAATTCGCGCCTCACGAGGCCTGGCATCAAGCGGCCAAGCCGTTTCAACTCGACACGATACTCTTGTCTGCATCCGAGACAGACAGGATGCTGGGGCGAAGCGGCCGACGCTTCGCCGGTGCTATTCACACGCCTTCGGATGCAACGGCTGAGCCTGCGCTTGCGGTCCCTGCCATGGCTCGTCACGCGACGAAACTCGGTGTCACCATCCTCGAGAACTGTGCTGTTCGTCTTGTTGAACGGGCGAACGG
The DNA here is from genome assembly GCF_913053745.1 of uncultured Nitratireductor sp. GTDB lineage: Bacteria > Pseudomonadota > Alphaproteobacteria > Rhizobiales > Rhizobiaceae > Nitratireductor. Next base: position 25,765 of record NZ_CAJXGF010000049.1, on the reverse strand, counting down.
CACGGTTACCGGGGTTGTGACCGAGCATGGCGAAATCGCCTGCAAGTCAGTCATTCTCGCCGGGGGCGTCTGGTCGCGTACATTTCTTGAAAATCTTGATCTTAATCTGCCGCAACTCGCCGTCAAATCCTCGGTTTTGAGAACCGCACCGGCGCCTGAAATTGTCTCCGGCGGATTGGGCGCCACCCGCGCTTCGGTGCGCAGGCGCATGGATGGCGGTTATACGATCGCGCGCAGCGGCGCGGCCGAGTTTCAGCTGGTCCCGGCTGCGTTTCGCCATTTCGGGGCGTTCCTTCCCGTTCTGCGTGACCGCTGGCGGATCATGACAATCAAGGCGGGGCGCGACTTTTTCGGCCCGCTGGGGTCCGCCCGGTGGAGGGCCGACGAAGAAACCCCGTTCGAGCGGGTACGTGTTTTCGATCCGAAGCCGGATCTCCGACTTCTTGACGGCGTGATGAAAGCGGCCGGAGAACTCCACCCGCAACTCGTGAATGCCCGTCCCGTCGAAACATGGGGCGGTATGATCGATGTGATGCCGGATGAAATTCCGGTTATCGATACACCGCCCGGCTGGCAAGGATTGCTGATCGCCACCGGGCTGTCCGGTCACGGTTTCGGCATCGGGCCGGGGGTTGGCCATCTGGCCGCTCAGATGACGACCGGGGAGAAGCCGCTCGTTGACCCGGAGCCCTTCTCGTTATCGCGTTTTTGCAGAAGGATTGCCGCATGAGCGCGCCGGACGTTTTGATCGTCGGAGCGGGCATAACCGGTGCCGCGGCGGCGCTCGAACTCGCCGAACGGGGTGTCAGCGTAGAAGTGATCGATCGATACGGCCCGGCGGCAATGGCATCGGGCTGGACGTTGGCGGGTGTGCGCCAATCGGGCCGGCATCCGGCGGAACTGCCGCTCGCAAGGGCCGCTGTTAGACGCTGGAGCGAGCTCGACAGGAGGCTGGAAACCGAGACACATTACCGGCAGGACGGAAACCTCCGCCTTGCACGAACCGAAGCCGAGGTCGAAACTGTAAAGGCTCTTGTCGAAGACCAGAAAGCGGCGGGGCTCGATATCTCTTTTCTGGCAGACGGTGCGACGGTGCGTGAAATCGTTCCCGCTTTGTCGCCGGCGGTTCTGGCTGCATCATGGTGCCCTACCGACGGTCACGCGGATCCGATCGCCACAGTGACGGCCTATCTACGCATGGCCAAGAGGAAGGGGGCGAAGATTTCGACCGGGGAAGCGGTCCTGTCGCTGCAGGCGGCCGGCGAAAAAATAACCGGTGCGATTACCGGAAAGCGGACGATTTCCGCGGGCGCTGTGCTGGCTGCGCCCGGCATTCTGACGAACATGCTTCTGGAGCCATTGGGGCACGCGATCCCGTTACGCCGCCCGCTGGTGACCGTTCTGCGCAGCGTTGTCAGCCCACCCATGCTCGGGCCGGTTCTCGGCGTGGCCAATGCCGATATGGCAGCGCGACAGGAAGTGACCGGCCATTTGCGTGTCACAAGCGGTGCGGAAACCTGGAACGGTGCGCTGGCCGAGAAAACGGGAAAGCCGGTTGCACGGACATCCATGAGCAAGATCATGGAGACGATCGCCAAGGTTTCTCATGTCGTGCCGGCGTTTGCGGAGGCTGAGATCGAAGGGGTGTGGGGCGGCGTGCTCGACCTCACGCCCGATGCGCTGCCTGTCATCGACCGTGTCCCGGGCTTCAACAATCTCGTGGTCGCGACAGGATTTTCAGGGCACGGTTTCGGCATCGGGCCGGTAACCGGAGCGCTGGCTGCCGACCTTGTGGTCGAATCCGTGCCGGAGTTCGATATCGCTGCGTTCCGCTTCGGTCGCTTTGCTGGCGCCGGGTTCGACCAGCAGACCGAGTTGACCTTGCACGGATGAAGGGGTGGCATGAAGGAGGTGCGTGTGCTTGATCCAAAAGGCCGTGTGGTCATGATTTCGGGAGCCAGCCGTGGGATCGGCCGGGCGCTCGTGAAAACCTTCCACGACAAAGGGTATCAGGTAAGCGCCGGCGCCCGTGATCCTGCAGCGTTGAAATCGATTTTTGCCGACCTTTCCGGAGAAAGGCTGGCGTGCTCACGATACGAAGCCGGCGACCGCGATACACATATGGCCTGGGTCTCCGCTACGGTTGAACGGTTCGGTCGTATCGACGCATTGATCAACAATGCCGGCACTTCCAACACATTCTCGATCGAAGAAGGCGACGAGGCGGACCTGGACGCTCTGTGGATCACCAATGTGAAGGGGCCGCTCTTTCTCACCCGCGCCTGCCTGCCTCATCTCAAGAAAAGCGGAAATGGACGGGTAATCAATGTCGCCTCGCTTTCCGGCAAGCGCGTTCGCAACGAGAACATCGCCTACAATATGACGAAGCATGCGGTGATGGCGCTGACCCACGGCACTCGCCGCATCGGATGGGAATATGGCGTTCGCGCCACTGCACTCTGCCCCAGCTTCGTCGCAACCGATCTCACAGCCGGTGTTGCCAAAGTGGCGCGCGAGGAGATGATAGAGCCTGGCGATCTTGCCGAGCTCGCTGCAACGGCGGTCGCCCTTCCGAACACGGCGGCGATGGCCGAAATGCTGGTGAACTGTCGGCTCGAAGACACGCTTTAGGGAGCACGTCACGAAAGAACGAAACGCGAAGAGGTGGAATCAATGAAAAGAACAATCGCAACAACATTAATAAGCCTGCTGATGGCAGGCAGTGCGCTCGCTGCGGGCGAGACGCTGAATATCGGCATGGGGAGTGCCGATGCCGGCAAGCTCGACCCGCATGTGGCCACGTCCACGCCAGACAAGGGACTTCTGCACTGGATGTTCAACGGTTTGGTGCGCATCAAACCCGGTGAGGCAAGCCCCGCCGATATCGAGCCCGACATAGCTGAAAGCTGGACTGCGTCGGATGACGGCCTGACCTGGACTTTCAAGCTGCGCGAGGACGTAAAGTGCCATGGCGACTACGGTGCGCTTGACGCCGAAGATGTGGTCTATTCGCTCAATCGTTCGGCCAATCCCGATATCTCCGCTTTCGCCAAGGACTACACTGCCTTCGAGCGTGTCGAGGCGACCGGCGACTACGAAGTTACCATCGAGCTCAAGAATCCGGTTCCCAGCCTGCTGGGAATGCTGGTGCCCTATCACGGCGGCAACATCGTCTGTAAGGATGCGGTTGAGGCCCTGGGCGCGGACTTCGAGCGCACCCCCATCGGAACTGGCCCTTTTATGTTCGACGAATATCAGCCGCAGCAATATGTAAAGCTGGTGGCCAATCCGGACTATTTCCGCGGCGCGCCGAAAATCAAGGAAATCTACTACCGTTACATTCCTTCCGATGCCTCGCGCGACCTGGCGTTCCAGTCGGGCGAGATCGATATGATATACGGCAAGCAGGACCAGACCTGGGTCGAGCGCATCTCGCAAATTCCGGGCACTAAGGTCGCTGTGATGAAGCCGGGTGAAATGTCGGTCATCCATCTCAACATGACGATGCCGCCACTCGACGATGTGCGCGTGCGCCGCGCCGTCGCCCATGCCGTCAATCGCGACGCCATGGTTCAGTTCAAAGGGCCGGATGTTACGCTGGCGGCGGTGTCGCCGGTGCCGGAAGGTTATCTCGGGTTTACCGACGACGTACCGATTTACGAATATTCCATCGACAAGGCCAAAGCGCTTCTTGCCGAGGCCGGTCATCCAGACGGCGTCACCATCAAGGCGATCCACACCACTCTGCCTGGCATGATCACGACAATGGAGGCTATCCAGGCCCTGCTGCGCGAAGCCGACATCAATCTCGAGATCGAGACAGTGGAGCACGCCACATTCCATGAGCAGATTCGCAAGGATCTGAGCCAGGTCACACACTATGCCGCCGCGCGTTTCCCGGTCGCCGACACCTATCTGTCGCAGTTCTTCCACTCCGACGCCATCGTCGGCACGCCAACCGCGGTGACGAACTTTTCGCATTGTGCGATAGCCGACGACGAGATAAGCGCGGCGCGTGTAGAGACCGACCCGGACAAGCAGCTCGAACTGTGGGCCGACGCACAGCGCAAGATCATGGAAGAGGTTTGCGCCGTACCGATCGTGCAGAGCCTGCAGCTGTGGGCCTGGAAAGACACGCTCGATCTCGGTGTAGAGGTGAACGGCTCGCTCAATCTGAGCCCGCCGGTCACCGAAGCCGCACACTTCACCGAATAGGGATCGGTAAGGCCCCGGTCCTGTTCAGCGGCCCCGTCCTTCAACTGCGTTCGCACGGTGAGGGACAGAGCGTCGCCGGTTCAGGACCGGTGCACCGATACGTGCCATGACAGCATTCGTCCTTAAACGGCTTGGCTTCGCGGTCATCACGCTTTTCGCGGTGTTGACCATCGTTTTCTTTATCGTTCGCATTCTGCCGGGCGATCCGGCGATGGCGATCCTCGGCGACCAAGCAAGCCAGGAAGCGCTGGTTGCGCTGCGCGCCCGACTGGGCCTCGATCAGCCTCTCTACGTTCAATATGTACAGTTTCTGGGCGGGGTAATCGTCGGAGACTGGGGGGTCTCCATGGTCTCTGGGCGTCCGGTGATTCAGGAGATCCTGAAGGTCCTTCCCGCAACGCTCGAACTGACAATCGTTTCGCTCATCCTGGGCGCAGCGGTGGGGATTCCGCTCGGTGTCTGGTCTGCGGTCAGGCGCAACAAACTGCCCGATTACATCACACGCATGGCATCGCTTCTCGGGCTTTCCTTCCCGGCTTTCGTCTCCGCGGTTCTCCTGCTTCTGGTCTTTGCCATTCAGCTCCGTTGGTTCCCGGTGATCAGCTCCGGGCAGGGCACGACACTGGGAGAGCGACTGCGCGACCTTGCGCTGCCGGCAATCAATCTCGGCCTCATCATGGCGGCTTACATAACCCGTGTCGCGCGTTCGGCCATGCTTGAAGTGCTCAATCAGGACTATGTGCGCACGGCCTACGCCAAGGGGCTGGCCTTCGCCACCATCATCTGGCGGCATTGCCTGCGCAACGCCATGATCCCGGTCGTCACCGTCGTCGGTCTCTATCTCGGCATCCTGATCGGCAACTCGGTTCTCACCGAAATCGTCTTCAATCGTCCCGGCCTCGGCAAGCTTATCATCGGTGCGCTCAACCAGCGCGACTACACCATGCTGCAGGGCATGATGGTGATCTACACGCTGATCGTCGTTCTCGTGAATCTCTTGACCGACCTGACCTACGGTCTGATCGATCCGAGGATCAAATACTCATGACCCAGGCGACAACGGCTTCCCTCTCACGCGCCGCCTATCTGCGCAGCGCGCTCGCCGCCACCGGCAGCGGCCTCTTAAGGGCGTTCAACGCCAACAAGACCTCATGGGTCGGGCTCGGCGTTTTCCTCATTGTCGCCGCGCTGGCCATTCTGGCGCCGTGGATCGCGCCGTACGATCCCCTCGACCAGAATATACTCTTCCGCCTCAAACCGCCCTCCGCCGAACACTGGTTCGGTACCGACTATTATGGGCGGGACACGCTGTCGCGCATTCTGTGGGGCGCGCGCATCTCGCTCGCCATCGGCCTGCTCGCCATCGGCTCGGCGATGGTGCTGGGCACGCTGATCGGAATGATCGCCGGCTATTATGGCGGGCGGACCGACATCATCATCATGCAGATCATGGATGTGCTTCTGGCCTTCCCATCGCTGATCCTGGGTCTCATTGTCGTTGCAATGCTCGGGCCGTCCATCGCCAATCTGGTCATCGCCATCGCGCTGACGGCCATTCCGCCCTTTGCGCGCATCGCGCGCGCCCCCACGATCGCGGTCAAGAACCGCGAATTCATCGAGGCGGGGCGGGCGCTGGGCTATTCCGACACACGGCTGATGTTCGGCCATATCCTGCCCAACATCGCACCGGAAATCCTCGTCATGGGGTCGCTTTGGCTCGCCACGGCTATTCGTGTGGAAGCATCCCTGGCGTTCATCGGACTGGGGGTTGCACCGCCGACCGCCACCTGGGGCGGCATGATCCGTGAGGGGTTCGAGAACATTCTGGACAGTTTCTGGCTGGCTCTCTTCCCCTCCATCGCCATCCTCATCGTCGTCTTCGCCCTGAACCTGCTCGGTGACGGGTTGCGCGACGCAATCGACCCAAGATTGCGGGGTGAAGAATGAGCACGCCCATCCTTTCCATTAAGGGGCTCACCACCTCCTTTCGCGTCGACGGCAAATGGCTGCCCGTGGTGCGCGACGTGAGCTTCGGCATCAGCCGGGGCGAGACCGTTGCCGTTGTCGGCGAATCCGGTTCCGGAAAGTCGGTCACGGCTTTGTCGATCATGCGGCTCATCCAGCAGGGCATGGGGCGCATCGAGGGCTCGATCGAGCTGGACGGCCGGGAGCTTCTCACGCTCAATGAAGAAGCGATGCGTGACGTGCGCGGCGGCGAGATCGGGATGATCTTTCAGGAGCCCATGACGAGTCTGAACCCGGTTCTGACCGTCGGCTTTCAGGTCGCGGAGGCGCTGCGCCGCCATCGTGGCATGGATGCCGCCCAGGCCGAAGCGGAAGTGCAACGGCTCTTCGAACTCGTGCGCATTCCCGATGGCAGGCGCCGAGCGGGGGAGCATCCACACAGCTTCTCCGGCGGCATGCGCCAGCGCGTGATGATTGCCATGGCGCTCGCTTGTCAGCCCAAGCTGCTGATCGCCGACGAACCGACAACGGCGCTCGACGTGACCATTCAGGCCCAGATACTGGAACTCATCCGGGAGCTTCAGAACGAGATCGGCATGTCGGTCATGTTCATCACGCACGATATGGGTGTGGTAGCCGAGATCGCCGACCGCGTGGTGGTGATGCTCAAAGGCGACAAGGTCGAGGAAGCGCCGGCCGCGAAGCTCTTCACCGCGCCGAAGGAGGGCTATACGAAGATGTTGCTGGGCGCGGTGCCCAAACTGGGAACGCTCTCCAGCACGCAGACACCGCGCCGCTTCCCGGCAATGGACGTGTCCGGTCTGGGCCCCGAGCCCGACGACGAACCGGACAGACGCGGAAACCCCATTCTCGACGTTGAAGGTCTGACGACGCGGTTTGCCGTGCGAGGTGGCCTGCTTGGCGGCATCAGGGGGCAGGTTCACGCCGTGGAGGACGTTTCGTTTTCGGTGCGTGCCGGCGAAACGTTGGCGCTCGTTGGCGAATCCGGCTGCGGAAAGTCCACCACCGGCCGCTCCATCCTACGGCTTGTGGAGCCGGTTGCCGGCCGCGTTTCTTTCGAGGGTGAAAATCTGATGGATGCCGATGCGGCCAGCCTGCGCGCCGCGCGCCGGCGTATGCAGATGATTTTTCAGGACCCCTACGGCTCGCTCAATCCACGCCAGACGGTGGGGTCCGCCATCGGCGAGCCTATTCGTGTCCATGGCCTCGGCAATCCCATGGAAGCGCAGGACAAGGTGGCGCATCTCCTGGAGCTTGTTGGGCTCACCCGCGAGCACGCGCTGCGATTTCCGCACGAATTCTCAGGAGGCCAGCGGCAACGCGTCTGCATCGCCCGTGGCCTGGCGCTCGAACCCAGCCTAATCGTGGCCGATGAATCGGTGTCAGCACTCGATGCGTCCATCAAGGCGCAGGTGGTGAACCTGATGCTCGATCTGCAGCGTGAACTCGGTCTTGCCTATCTGTTCATCAGTCACGATATTGCCGTCGTGGAGCGGGTCAGCCATCGAATCGCCGTGATGCTTCTCGGCGAGATCGTCGAAATCGGCCCGCGCGATGCGGTTCTGTCGAACCCGCGCCACCCCTACACGCGAAAGCTCATCGATGCGGTTCCCGTGCCCGATCCGGCCACACGTGGCCGCCGGCGTGGTCTCATCGCTGACGAACTGAAAAGTCCGGTGCGCCCGCTCGGCTGGGAGCGACCCGAACGACGGATGATCGAGGTCGCGCCCGATCATTTCGTCATTGAGCACTAGCGTGTTGATCAGTTGCGCCCCGGCGGCTTCGCCGCTAGGGTGTCGTTCGCATGCGGTTCCGCGCCTCGCGGATGAAAAGGGAACCCGGCGCGGTCTGCTTGGCAGGCCAATTCCGGGGCTGCCCTCGCAACTGTAAGCGGCAAGGTCTTTCCAATGCCACTGGCGCAAGCCGGGAAGGTGGAGCGATCGTTTGAGCCGTTAGCCAGGAGACCTGCCACATGCATCGACCATGAACGCTGGACGAGGTGCGCCGGCAGGAGGTTTGAAATGCACATAGGCGCTTTGCCGGTGGTGTACCCGTCCAGCGGGTTACCAAACCTTCGGCATATGCCGAACTTCCACTCGGCAGAGGCCGACATCGGCTGGTTAGAATTGTGCGGTATCCGGTTCCCATGCGGGCCGCGTCATGCGTGTTGATCTTGCTGGTTTTGCCCGCGAAGGGGCATTGGGCGACCACAAGGCGCTGATGCGCCTTGTCGAACGAGCCGATGTCCTCGGTTTTGGCGGTATCTGGTTCAACGAATTCCATTTCGGCCGCGAGACGCTGCCCTATCCCTCCACACTGTTGCTCGGAGCGGACATCCTGGCACGAACGGAGCGTCTGCGCTTCGGCACATCGATCCTCGTTCTACCACTCTATCACCCCCTCCTGCTCGCCGAGCAGATCGCGCAGCTCGATTTCCAAAGCGGCGGGCGCGTGGATGTCGGCATCGGACGCGGCACGGAACCGAGTACGTTCACCGCGCTCCAAATTTCGCGCAACGATGCGCCTAGGCGTTTCAACGAGGCGCTTAGGATCATGATTGACGCCTGGACGAACCCGAGATGTTCTGCCGAGGCTGGGCCCTGGACATTCTCGGATGTTGCCGTTGGGCCGCCGCCCGTTCAGAAGCCTCACCCGCCGGTCTACATTGCCGGCGTTTCGGAGGAGACAGTGGATGTTGCCGCGCAGTACGGTTTCCCGCTGCTTTTGAGCCTGGAGCCAAACGAGGCGCGGCAACTTCCCGTCTTCAATGCGGCACTAGAACGACAAGGCGCTTCAAGGGCACCGCTCGCCGGATCATCGCTGTCGCGCTACGTGGTGATCGCGGCGACCAGGGCGCAGGCAGAAAGACGGGTCGACACGCTTCTTGGCAAACTCAATGCGCGGCGCACCGCGCGTGCGCTGGAGCGCGGTACAACGCCGCCTGTGCCGCGCGACCGCGCCACTATGCTGGCCGATTTCACCATCGCGGGAACTCCGGAAGATTGCCACGCGCAATTGCGCGCGCTCTCTGAGCGCACGGGTTCGAGCAGCATTCGCTGCCTGTTCAGTGCCAACGGTCTGATGTCCAACGATGTCGCGTTGGAAGGCATGGAGCTCTTCGCCAAGGAAGTGCTGCCCACGCTTAAACCGCAGAAGATTTACCACGGATTGACAAATGACGATCACAACAGTGAGCCGGCTACACAAGAAGTGCGTTAATCATGTGCTTTCTCGGTCTTCGTGGGAGCGTTACGGCCATCCGTGATTATATTTAACGCGGTCTTAATCGGCACGGCGCTTTATGGGCTGCGAGCAACAGGTCTTGATCCCGAATGGCGAGAAAAGCGGAGTTCTTCAAATATTACGGATGCGGCTTGCCAACCGCCGGGTGCCACCGGGAATGGGTGAGCCGATGAACGGTGTCGCCGAGGAGCGCTGGAGTGGATCGTCATTCGTCAAGCGGATGACCGCCACGGGGCAACCATCCACCGTAATTGCGGCGGCATTGTTAACGGTTTTGATGATTTCCTTCCGTCCGTTTCAGCCTTCGGGGCCGGAATTGACGGGCAGTGGCGGCGATATCGTCAATCAGCTCGGATTTGGCGTTCTGGGTGCGATCGCCGTGACCTCGCTTCTGACGCTGGTTGATCGACGGGTACTTGTCGCTCTGCTCAGTCCATGGTGGCTGCTTCTCTTCGGATTTCTTGCGATTGCTACACTTAACACACCGGTGCCGACGGACACGATGCGTACGGTGGCATTCTCGATCATCGGCATTCTCACGGTGGCTGCAGTCTTGACCTTGCCGCGCGATGCCGACGCATTTTCGCGGGTGATTGTATTTGCCGGCTTTGTGATTCTCGGGCTGTCGTATTTCGGCGTCATTGCCATGCGCGACGTGGCCGTCCACCAAGCCTATGACCTGGAATCGCAGCACGCCGGCCTTTGGCGCGGTGTGTTTACGCACAAGAATATCGCAGGTCCCATGATGGCCGGTTTGTCTTTCGCGGGGTTTTATCTGTGGCGGCGAGGCTGGCGCTGGTCGGGGGCTATTATGGCGCTTCTGGCCATGATTTTTGTATTCCATACAGGCTCCAAAACGACAACGGCTACAGTGCCGCTGGCCGGTATGTTGATCGTACTCCCCGGCATTTTCGGTTTGCGCTCCCTGGTGCCGGTGTTGGTGATTTCCGCGGTCGGCGCGCTGGCGGTCGCCACTCTCGGCATCGTCTTCATCGGCCCGTTGAAGGACATGGCCGCGACGCTGGCGCCGGACTTCACCTATACGGGACGCACACCGATATGGGATTTTGCTGGCGGTATGATCGTGCAAAAGCCGTTCTTCGGATACGGTTTCGAAAATTTCTGGCTGACGGAAATCGTCTTCACCTCCGACCATCCGTTCGACCGGGCATGGGATATTCGCGGAACTGTTCACGGACACAACGGTTATATCGACCTCGCGCTCGGCATGGGGCTCCCTGCGCTTGGTGTCGCCATCATCACCTTCCTTCTCGTGCCGCTGCGTGATTACATACGCACGCCGCTATCCCGGGAGAACGTCTTTCTGGCCGATTTCTTCATGATGGTGGTGACCTTCAGCCTGTTCAACGCCTTCTTGGAAAGCTTTTTCTTCCGCCGGGCGGATCCGGTCTGGATGCTCTTTGTGATGGCGGTTTTCGGTCTGCGCCTGGTGGCGCGCTTCAAGGTGCCGGCTCAGGCGATCCGCTGAGCTTTCTTCCTTCTACATCCAAGTTAAACGATACGCCGGCATCGCCGCACAATCAGGCCGTGCTCCCATGCCTAAGCGCGGTGCCTGCTGCATAGTGGCGCACCTGTTCCCTGTCCGCTTGCGTTTTTCGAGGGACGTGCATACACAAGTTTCAGTAATTTCTGAAATTTATGTCAGGATCGCTTGCCATGAACCTTCCGCCACTCTTGCAGTCCTTCGTTCTGCATTTCGGAGAGATGGGCAGTCGTTGGGGCATCAACCGCACAGTGGGGCAGATTTACGCTTTACTCTACGCGTCTTCGCAACCGCTTTGCGCCGACGACATTGTCGAAGCCCTATCGATCTCACGGTCCAATGTTTCTATGAGCCTGCGCGAGCTTCAGGCGTGGAACCTCGTGGTGATGAAGCATATTCCCGATGACAGGCGGGATTACTTCACGACACCCGACGATGTTTGGCAGATCCTGAGAACGTTGGCTGAAGAGCGCAAGAAGAGGGAGGTCGATCCCACGCTTTCGGTGTTGCGCGAACTGCTCATGCAGAGACCGGGCAGTGAAGAAGAACGGCATGCGCAGGCTCGACTGGCGGAGATGCAGTCGCTTATCGAGCAGTTGACGAAGTGGTATGACGATGTGAAGCATCTGGAAACGGAGCAGCTCGCAACATTGCTCACCCTCGGCGCGAAGGTGACCAAATTGCTCGACGCAAAGGACCGCATCGTTTCGCTCGGCCGCAAGCGCACGGAGCCGAAGACGTCATGACAACGGTTGACGCCGCCATAAAAAGACGACGTCCACATATGGCCAGGGCTGCTCGCTCCGGCGCGTCGGTGGTGCGTCGAGAGGGGGACGTCGCGTTCTCCGTGAGCCGCTTGAGCAAGTCGGCGGTTGTTTATCAGACCATCGCGGCCCTTCTATGGATTCCCCAGGCTGCACTTCTGGCCGTGGCGGTCGGCGGGTTTGCCGCCGGCGAGGAAGCTGCGGCGGCCGGGCAGCCGGCGTTGGGTATTCTGATTCTCGGTGTCGCGCGGGCGGTGATCGACGGCGCTGGCGGCCGTATTGCGTTCCGGCAGGCGCGGAGTCAATTAAGCACCTTGCGCAATGCGGCTGTGGCGGGGCTGGCCAAGACGTCGCCGCTCGATGCCACGCGGCCTTCCTCCGGTCTGGCGGCCAGCACGCTAGCCGAACAGGCGGAAGCCGTCGTTCCCTATATCGCCCGGCTTCGACCAGCGCGGTTCAAGGCCGCGCTCGTGCCGCTTGCAATCATTGTTTGCGTACTGGCCTTTTCCTGGGTGGCGGCTCTGGTGTTGCTCGTCGCGGCACCGCTCATTCCACTTTTCATGGCGCTGGTCGGTTGGCGTGCCAAGGAAGCGAGCGAAGAACAGCTTGCTGAAATGGGAAGCATGAATGCCTTTTTGATTGATCGCCTGCGCGGCCTGACGACCATCCGCAGCTTCGATGCCGTGGATCGCACCGCTAAGAGATTGCGTGCCAATGCCGATACGCTGCGTCGTCGCACAATGGCGGTGCTGCGCATCGCATTTCTCTCCTCGGCGGTGCTGGAACTGTTCGCCGCGCTCGGCGTCGCAATGGTCGCCGTCTATGTGGGTTTCCATCTGCTCGGCGAACTGAATTTCGGAGCGTGGGGTGGCAAGCTGACATTGACCGAAGGACTGTTCATTCTGCTTCTGGCACCGTCCTTCTTCGAACCGCTGCGCGATCTCTCCGCTGTCTGGCATGACCGCGCGGCTGGCAAGGCCGCTTTCGAGGCACTTGAAAAACTGTCCGAGACCGGGCGCAACGCTGTCGGCGTTCTGGGCAGACAGGGCGAGCGGGATATGACCAAGGGCGGGCTTTCGCTTTCAGTGGAAGGGCTCACCTTTCGTCATATGGAAGGTGTTAGGCCGGTTTTCTCGGATTTCGATTTGCATGTTCGGCCTGGTGAGCGGGTGGCGCTCATGGCGCCGAGCGGTGAGGGAAAGTCCACGCTCCTTGCCTTGATTGCGGGGCTGATCGCGCCGGAGAAGGGAGTGATCAGGATTGGCGGAAGGATCATGGATGAAGTGAGCGCTGCGGATTTGCGCGCCTCCATCGCCTGGATCGGTCAAGATCCACATATTTTCCCCGGCACCATATCGAGAAATGTCTCGATGGGGCGCCGCAATGTGGATGCCGAACGCATTTCGAGCGCGCTGAAGACAGTCGGGCTCTCGCGGTTGCTTGCCGCGCGGGGACCCGCGATGATCGGTGAAGGCGGTTTCGGCCTTTCCGGCGGCGAAGCATTGCGGTTGGCATTGGCACGTGCGGCAGCGACGCCACGCGCCGGTCTCGTGCTGGTGGATGAGCCGACTGCCCATTTGGACAGGGAAACGGCGCAAGAAATCACTGAAAGCCTTCTGCGCATCAGCCGGGGCAAGACACTTGTCGTCGCCACGCACGATCCCGTGCTGGCCGCTCGTTTGGAGCGCGTGATCACGCTAAAAGCGCCCGACGAGTCCGGGAGGAGCTCATGATCGCCAATCGCAATCTTCGGGCTGTCGCTTCCCTTTTCTGGTTCGGCAACCGCAACAAGCTTCTTGCCGGCGCGTTGCTTTCATTCGTCACTGTGCTTTTCGGTATTGCGCTGTTGGGACTGTCCGGCTGGTTTATAGCCGCCACGGCCATCGCCGGCCTCTCGGTGGCGACAGCACTTGCCTTCGATGTTTTCGCTCCGTCCGCGGGCATTCGTTTCCTGGCGCTTGCGCGCACCGCATCGCGCTATGGCGAACGCATCGCCACCCATGATGCAACCCTGGAAGTGCTTGCCGAGCTGCGTGAAAGGTTGTTTCGCGGCTGGGCGGTTGCAGGTGCTGCCCGGGCAATGGCTGCGCGGCCCGCGCGTCTTCTTTTCCGGCTAACTAATGATATTGACGCGCTGGACTCACTCTATCTGCGCGTTCTCGTGCCGCTGTGTTCCGCCGCCGGTGCGGCAATTTTCGCTGGCTTTGCGCTTGGATTTATCGATATCCGACTTGGTGCCGCTTCCGCGTCGTTCTTGCTAGCCATGGGGCTTGGTGTGCCGGCTTTGGCTGCGCACCACGCGCAAAAGCCGGCGCGGCGACGGGTTCATGCCCTTGAGGTTTTGCGCGCCCGCAGCGTCGACCTCGTCCGCGGCCAGGGTGAACTGGTCATGACCGGACGCATCGATGCCCAACGCGAGGCGATCGCCGAGGCTGATTTGCGTCTCGCCCTCGCGGACGATGCCATGAACAGGACGGAAATCTGCGTCAGCGTGGCGCTCGGTATTGCCGGTACAGCGCTGCTTGCTGCGATACTTATGGTTAGCGCAGAGCTTGTCGAAGCAGGTCGAACCGGCGCGCCCGTCGCCGCGCTGGCACTTCTAATCGGCCTTACGGCCACCGAACCATTTACCGCATTGAGGCGTGGCGCAGTCGAACTTGGACGTACACTCACGGCCGTTCGACGCATTGGTCCAAGACTTGGTGCGGAAGATAGTATGTCGGCAAAGAACCTCTCGTGCGAGCCGCAATCGGCGATAAGGCTGGAGGGCGTGACGGCGGCTCACCAGGGCATTCTGCAAGCGGCCCTTGATGACGTTTCACTTGGGATCAAAGTGGGTGAGTGTGTTGCGGTAATCGGCGCGAGCGGTGCAGGAAAATCCTCGCTTCTGGCCGCCATCGCGGGCGAAATGCCGCTCCATGGGGGCACTGTAGCCAGCCTTCCCGCGACCCTGTTTACCCAACGCACGGAACTGTTCAACGACACGTTGCGCGGCAATCTCGCGCTGGCCAATCCCCTGGCAGATGACGGCGCAATGCGTGATGCGCTGGAAGCGGCGGGATTATCGCGACTGCTTGAAGGATTGCCTTACGGCCTCGACACCGTTCTGGGAGAGGGCGGCGCCGGACTTTCGGCCGGGCAGGCGCGGCGGCTTGCACTCGCGCGGCTGGTGCTGTGCGATGCACCACTCTGGTTGCTCGACGAGCCGACTGAAGGGCTCGATCGCGAAACCGCGAATGACGTGATCGCGCGGGTAGCCCAGTTTGCGGCCAACAAGACGCTGGTCGTGTCGACACATATACGCCGCGAGGCTGAAGGTGCGGATCGCATCCTTCGCATGGATGGAGGCTGCATCGTCGACGAGGCGCGCCGCGGCACAGCCGAATACAAGCTCTTGCTCGATGGTTTGAGACCGGACTGAGCGCTTACCCCGACGACCAAAGGAGCCGGACAACCGGATGGTACAATGGAACTGAACATCGTCGATCTCTCGCGGTTGCAATTCGCGATAACCGCGCTCTACCACTTTCTGTTCGTCCCGCTGACGCTCGGACTGTCGGTGTTGGTCGCCATAATGGAGACCGTCTATGTGATGACAGGCCGCACCATCTGGCGACAGATGACGAAGTTCTGGGGCACGCTTTTCGGCATCAACTTCGTGCTCGGGGTCGCCACAGGCATTGTCATGGAATTCCAGTTCGGGATGAACTGGAGTTACTACAGTCACTATGTCGGCGACATCTTCGGCGCACCCCTGGCCATCGAGGGACTGATGGCCTTCTTCCTGGAAGCCACTTTCGTAGGGTTGTTTTTTTTCGGTTGGGACAAGCTTTCCAAGCTCGGTCATCTGGCTTCGGCCTGGGCGGTCGCCATCGGTTCGAACTTCTCGGCGCTATGGATTCTCATCGCCAATGGCTGGATGCAGAATCCGGTGGGTTCTGCCTTCAATCCGCAAACCATGCGCATGGAAGTAACGGATTTCTATGCGGTGCTCATGAATTCGGTGGCGCAGGCGAAGTTCGTTCACACCGTGTCGGCCGGCTATGTCACCGCATCCGTCTTCGTGCTCGGCGTCTCTGCGTGGTACCTCCTCAAGGGCCGGCACCTCGAACTCGCCAAGCGTTCGATGACGGTCGCCGCTTCCTTCGGTCTTGCCTCGGCGCTCTCGGTCGTGGTGTTGGGGGATGAGAGCGGCTATCTCGCCACAGAACATCAAAAGATGAAGCTCGCCGCTATCGAGGCCATGTGGGAAACGGAGCCCGCGCCAGCCTCCTTCACTGCGTTCGGTTTTCCCGATCAGGAAGCGCGCAAGACCCATTATGCCGTCCATATACCCTGGGCGATGGGTGTCATTGCAACACGCTCGCTGGATACACAGATTCCCGGCATCGAGGAATTGGTCGAGCATGCGGAAGAGCGCATCAGAAACGGCATTGTCGCTTACGATGCACTGCAAAAGATCCGTGCTGCCGGCAGTACTGACGCCATTCCCGAAGATGTCAGGACGGCATTCGAAGATAGCGGCTCCGATCTCGGCTATGCGCTTCTCCTGAAGCCTTATCTGGACGATCCGCGCGAGGCTACGGACGCGCAGATTGAGCAGGCTGCGAACGACACGGTTCCGAATGTGCCAACGCTGTTCTGGACCTTCCGCATTATGGTCGGGCTGGGCTTCTTCTTTATCCTGCTTATGACAGTGTTCTTCTATCTGTCTGCGCGGCACAGACTGGATCGCTATCCCTTGCTGTTGCGCGTCGCTGTCTTCGCGATCCCGCTTCCATGGATCGCTGCAGAATGTGGCTGGATCGTCGCGGAATTCGGTCGCCAGCCATGGATTATCGAGGGCGTTCTGCCTACGGCTGTGGCGGTGTCCAATCTCGGCGCTTCCACAGTGCTGATGACAATCGTCGGCTTCTCGTTGATCTACACCGTGCTTTTCATCGTCGAGATGACGCTGATGTTGCGCGCCATTCGCAAGGGACCTGAACCAGACGAAGAGCCTGAGGCCGATTTCGGTCCCCGTGCCTTCGTTCCGGCGGAGTAAGAACAATGATCCTGCACACTCTCATCGATTATGAAACGCTGCGCGTGATCTGGTGGCTTCTGCTCGGCGTCTTGCTGATCGGTTTCGCCGTCACGGACGGCTTCGACCTTGGAACGGGTACGCTTCTGCCTTTCGTCGCCAAGACCGATACGGAGCGGCGTGTTGTCATCAATGCGGTCGGCCCGATCTGGGAAGGCAACCAGGTCTGGCTCATCCTCGGCGGCGGCGCGATCTTCGCCGCTTGGCCACCGCTTTACGCGGTATCGTTCTCGGGATTCTATCTCGCCATGTTCGCCGTGGTCTTCGCACTCATCCTGCGCCCGGTCGCGTTCAAATATCGGTCGAAACGCGAAAACACGACCTGGCGGGCGATTTGGGACTGGGCGTTGTTTGTCGGCGGTTTCGTACCGGCACTGATCTTCGGCGTTGCGGTGGGCAACGTCCTGCAGGGTGTGCCGTTCCGGCTGGGAGACGATCTGCGCATCTTCTACGAGGGGACGACGCTGTTCGAACTGCTCAATCCGTTTGCTCTTCTGTGCGGTTTGCTTTCGGTGGCGATGTTGATCATGCATGGCGCGTCCTGGCTGATGATTAAAACCGCGGGCCCGATTGCGGAGCGCAGCCGTACTTTCGGCAGCGTCGCCGCGATGACGACCGTCGTGCTTTTTGCGCTCGGCGGGCTCTGGTTGTGGGCGGCTATAGAGGGTTATCGCATCACCAGCGCCATCGTCACGGACGGTCCTTCCAATCCGCTCGCCAAGTCCGTGGAACAGGCAGCCGGAGCCTGGTTCGACAATTATGCGGCTTATCCTTGGACGATGGCTGCACCCGTGCTCGGTTTTGCCGGCGCAGCACTCGCGTTACTCCTCTTTCGGGCGCGGCGTGAGGTGCCGACACTGCTCGTCAGCGCGGTGTCGATCGTCGGCATTATTTCCACGGTCGGCCTGTCAATGTTTCCATTCATCCTGCCGTCCTCGATCGCACCCGACGCGAGCCTGACGGTGTGGGATGCTTCCTCGAGCCATCTCACCCTTTTCATCATGCTGGTGGTGACCGCATTCTTCGTGCCGCTGATCGTCGCTTACACGAGTTGGGTCTACAAGGTGCTGTGGGGCAAGGTCGACGAAAAGGACATCCGTGAGGGCAAAGGTCACGCTTACTGAGCCCACCAACGTTTCAGACAAGGAGATCAAGGCATGTGGTATTTCGCATGGTTGCTCGGACTTCCCCTCGCCGCAGCGTTCGCCGTTCTGAACGCGATGTGGTACGAGTTGATGGACGACGCGCAGAAGAAGAAGGAAGCTGGCGGTTAAACCGGCATTTCGTATATGAGAAGACGCCGGCCATGAGCCGGCGTTTTGCTTTTCAGGTCAATCGCTCGGAGGCGCATCCGCGGGGCGTTTCATGATCACCTCGCGGTGAGGATAGGGAATCTCGATATCGTTTTCCTTCAGCGTGTCCCATAACGCAAGCAACACCTTGCCGCGCACATTGGTAAGCCCTTGCTGCGGGTCGCGGATCCAAAAGCGCAGCACGAAATCCAGCGAAGAATCGCCGAAACCCGTGAGCCAGCAAACGGGCCGACGTTCCGCATCTACCCGGCCAACGCTGATCGCCGCTTCAATGGCGAGCGCGGAGACCTCGTGTGGATCGGATTCGTATGAAACGCCGAATGGCACATCGAGGCGCACCATCTCGTCGCTGAACGACCAGTTGATCACCTGCTGGGTGATGAAATCCTCGTTGGGGATCAGATATTCGCGCCCGTCCCGGGTGATTACTGACACGAAGCGCGCCCGCAATTCCCGGATCCAGCCGAACGTGTCTCCAAGCGTGATCGTGTCGCCTGGCTTGATGGACTTGTCGAGCAGGATGATGATGCCCGAAATGAAATTGGAAACGACTTTTTGCAGGCCGAAGCCGAGGCCGACGCCAATGGCGCCGGAGAATACGGTAAGTGCCGTCAGGTCGACGCCGACGGATGATAACGCAATGCCGCCGGCAGCTATGACAAGCCCGATCTTGACCACTTTGCCGAGCAGCACGCGGATCGACGGGGTCAACTCGTCGGATCGTTGGACCCGCTCATCGAAATAATTGCCGATCACAATGGCGAGCCATACCGTGCCTGTCAAAAGCACCGCAGCTTTCAACAACACCAGTGCGCTTAACCGCGTCTGGCCGAGCGGGAGCGCCAGCGTGTCGAGAAAGGCAGCGGCCTCGTCGTTGATGCCGAGGATGACGATGGCTGCATAGGTCCAGGCGATCCAGCCTATCGTTCGCGCGAGCAGGCGATTGCGAATAATGCGCGAGATCACCGAAGTAAACAGCCAGGCAAGGGACAGAGACATAACCAGCGAAAGCAGGAGCGTACGGCTCGGCCAGGTGACGGCGCGCATTGCGGTCAGGGCCGCGAAGAGCAGCAGTACGAACAGGATCCAGTCCGTCCGCCGCATCAGCGCAATGATAACGCGCAGAAGTCCCTGGTGTCCCTTGATGCGCCGCGCGCGGGACTCGAGCCGATTCTCCAATTCCCGCGAAGCCAGCTTCGCTACCACAAACAGAATCGCAATGATTGCGAGCTGGTAGAAGGTCCAGGGATTGGCGAGATTAACGAGTTCGGCCTGTACCCAAGCGGCAATCTCGATCAGAGGGTCCACGAACGCCATGGTTGCAGTTTAGAGCAATTTCTGTCGGTGTGGAAACAGTTCGCGACGCAAAAATGCGGCTAAAACAAGCAGATGGGGATATGGTGCTGAATGCATTGTCGCGCGGCCGGAACTTGGCATGGACAAAACGAGCATCGAGGATCATCCGCTTCTTCTGGGCATCGACACGGGCGGCACCTATACGGATGCTGTCCTGTTCTGCGAGCGTTCGGGCGTTGTTGCCAAGGCAAAAGCGCTGACGACGCGGCATGATCTGGCAGAAGGCATTGCCGGTGCCGTCGATGCCGTGCTGGCGAGGGCGTCCGCACCTGCGGGCCGCATTGGCCTCGTCTCCATGTCGACGACACTCGCCACCAATGCGCTGGTGGAAGGTCAGGGCGGTCGTGTGGCGCTGGTCATGATCGGCTTCTCGGAAGCCGATCTCACGCGGGCAGGACTGCGCAACGCATTGCGGTCCGATCCGGTCCTGTTTCTCCCCGGCGGGCATGATGTGCATGGCAATGAAACGCCGCTGGAGATGGAGCGACTTGAAGCGCAGATCGCGGCGCTGGCGCAAAGCGTGACGGCTTTCGCCGTCTGCGCCTATTTCGCGGTGCGCAACCCCGCCCATGAGATCGCGGTCAGGGATTTCATCCGCGCCCGAACAGACCTACCGGTCACCATGAGCCATGAGCTGTCCGCCCAGCTCGGCGGGCCACGCCGGGCACTGACAACTCTGCTCAATGCGCGGCTTATCGCACTGATCGACCGGCTGGTACTGGCCACTGAGAGTTTTCTTGAAAAGCGAAGTATTCGCGCACCTCTCATGATGGTGCGTGGCGATGGTGCGCTTGTCTCTGCAGGGTTCGCCCGCGGCCGCCCCATCGAGACCATTCTCTCGGGCCCCGCAGCGAGCCTGGTCGGCGCGCGGTACCTGACAGGGCTCGACCGCGCAATCGTTTCCGATATCGGCGGCACGACCACAGACATCGCCGTTCTGGAAAACGGTCAGCCACGCATCGATCCGCAGGGGGCGACTGTGGGCGGTCATCGCACGATGGTCGAGGCGGTGGCAATGCGCACGTTCGGGCTCGGCGGAGATTCCGAAGTCACGATAGAGGAAGGCGGGCTGAGCGGTCGCATTGTGCTCGGGCCACGCCGGCTCGTGCCCCTGTCCCTTGCCGCACATCTTCATGGCGGCCAGATCGTCGAGGCGCTGCAAAAGCAGGAGACGAGGCCGGTGCCTTCCCGGCTCAACGGGCGTTTTGCGTGTCTGAGCGGTATGCCGGCGCGCCACGCAACGGGCCTCTCGCAGAGCGAGGCCGCGCTCTATGCGCGGCTGGGGCCGGAGCCGGTGGCGCTTGACGCGCTCATCCTGTCCAGTGCGCAGCTTGCGCCGCTCGATCGTCTCGTCGCGCGGGGGCTCGTTTCGCTGATTGGCTTCACACCTTCCGATGCTGCACATGTGCTCGGTCGGCAGACCGGATGGGACGCGGAGGCGGCGCATCTTGGCGCCGCGCTTTTCGCCAGACGCCGCGACGGCGCCGGCCAACAGCTCGCGCCGGATGCGGAAGCGTTCTGCGAACGTGTTATGGCGCGTCTTGCCCGACGCTCTGCCGAAGCCGTTCTCGAAACGGCATTGTGTGAGGACGGGTTCGACGGGGCGGCGCTCGCCGGGCACGAACTTATGCGCCGGGCACTCGATGGGGAGCAAAGCGTCACGCGGTTCCGGGTTTCGCTCGACCGCCCGCTCATTGGCCTGGGCGCATCCGCGCCCCTGCACTATGCCGGGCTCGGCGCACTGCTTCGAGGAGACTGTGTGTTGCCAAAGGATGCGGATGTCGCCAACGCCATTGGTGCCGTTGTCGGCCGGGTGGGTGTGCGCACCGAAGCCCATATCGGCCAGCCGCGAGAGGGCGTCTATCGGGTGCAGGTCGCAGAAGAACTGCGTGATTTTGCGGATGAAGAAGAGGCATTGGCCTTTGCCGAAAGCGTGTTGATGCGCGACCTGCACGACAGGGCGCGCCAGGCCGGCGCCGATCAGGCAGAGCTCCACGTGACACGCGACATCCGCGCTGTCGATGTCGACGGCAGCCGTCGTTTCCTCGAAGCCAGGGTTGTCGCCCACGCCTCGGGGCGGCCGCGTATGGCACTCAACCGCGATAAAGGTTGAAACTTCTTCGCCATCCGGCGAATTGACCCCGTGCCGCTGGCGTGGTGAAAGCAGTGCATCATGTCTGACATTGGGAAGAGGAGTGTCTGCCAAATGGAAAATCGCGTTGAGCTTCACGGGTTGAAGGTTGCGGAAGAGCTGCGCGATTTCGCCGTAAACGAGGCGCTTCCCGGCACGGGCATCGAGCCCGACAAATTCTGGAAGGCACTAGCGGAGATCGTTCACGATCTGGCTCCGAAAAACCGCGCCCTGCTCGCCAAGCGCGACGCAATGCAAGAAAAGCTCGACGCCTGGTACAAGGAAAACGGCGCAGCTGCCGACCAGGAAGCTTATCAGGCTTTCCTGCGCGAAATCGGTTATCTGCTGCCGGAAGGCGAGGCCTTCTCCGTCTCCACGCAGAATGTCGACCCGGAGATCGCCAGTGTCGCCGGTCCCCAGCTTGTCGTGCCCGTGATGAATGCGCGCTACGCGCTCAACGCGGCCAATGCGCGCTGGGGTTCGCTCTACGATGCGCTATACGGCACCGACGCCATTGCCGAGGAGGACGGCGCGGAAAAGGGCAAGGGCTACAATCCCAAGCGCGGTGAAAAGGTCATTGCCTGGGCGCGCGCCTTCCTTGATGAGAGCGCACGGTTCGATGGTGTTTCCTGGACCGAAGTTGCCGGGCTTTCGGTTGTCGACGGTCAGCTCGTGGCGAAGGCCGATGGCGGTGAAGCGCGCCTGAAGGATGCTTCGAAATTCGTCGGTTATCGCGGTGCGGCGGATCAGCCGACCGCCGTTCTGCTCGCCACCAATGGCATGCATGCGGAAGTCGTGATCGACCGCACGCACCCAATCGGCAAGACCGACAAGGCGGGCATTGCCGATGTGGTGCTGGAATCGGCGCTGACCACGATCCAGGATTGCGAGGATTCCGTCGCCGCCGTGGACGCGGGAGACAAGGTCATCGTCTATCGCAACTGGCTTGGCCTGATGAAGGGTGATCTCGAAGAGCAGGTAACGAAGGGCGACAAGACCTTCACCCGCCGCTTGAACCCGGACCGCGAATACACCGCGCCCGATGGCGGCACGCTCTCGCTGCCCGGTCGTTCGCTGATGCTGGTGCGCAACGTCGGCCATCTGATGACCAATCCGGCCATTCTCGACACCGATGGCAATGAGGTGCCGGAAGGCATCATGGACGCACTCTTCACCGCAACCATTGCGCTGCACGATGTCGGGCCGAATGGCCGCCGCATGAACAGCCGCGAAGGCTCCATGTATGTGGTGAAGCCTAAAATGCACGGCCCCGAAGAGGTGGCCTTCGCGGTAGAACTGTTCGGCCGCGTCGAGAGAGCCCTCGGCATGGCGCCCAACACCATGAAAATGGGCATCATGGATGAGGAGCGCCGCACCACGATCAATCTGAAGGAATGCATCCGCGCCGCGCGCGAGCGGGTTGTCTTCATCAACACCGGCTTCCTCGACCGCACGGGCGACGAGATCCACACCTCCATGGAAGCAGGTCCTATGATCCGCAAGGGCGATATGAAGCAGGCCGCCTGGATCTCGGCCTATGAGAACTGGAATGTCGATATCGGCCTTGAGTGTGGTCTTTCCGGCCACGCACAAATCGGCAAGGGCATGTGGGCCATGCCCGACCTGATGGCGGCGATGCTGGAGCAGAAGATCGGCCATCCGAAGGCCGGTGCGAACACCGCCTGGGTTCCGTCGCCAACGGCGGCCACGCTCCACGCCACGCATTACCACACGGTTGATGTCCACGCCGTGCAGGCCGAGCTGAAAAACCGCAAACGCGCAGCACTTTCCGACATTCTCTCCGTGCCAGTGGCAACGCGGCCCAACTGGACACCGGAAGAAATCCAGAAGGAGCTCGACAACAACGCGCAGGGCATTCTTGGCTATGTGGTGCGCTGGATCGATCAGGGCGTTGGCTGCTCCAAAGTGCCGGACATCAACGATGTTGGCCTGATGGAAGACCGTGCGACGCTGCGCATTTCCGCCCAGCACATGGCAAACTGGCTGCATCATGGCGTCGCAAGCAAAGAGCAGGTGATGGAAACGATGAAGCGCATGGCGGCGGTGGTCGACCGGCAGAATGCCCGCGATCCGCTCTATCGCCCGATGGCGCCGGATTTCGACAAATCCATTGCCTTTCAGGCGGCCTGCGACCTTGTGTTCGAGGGGCGGGAGCAGCCCAGTGGTTATACCGAACCGGTTCTGCATGCGCGCCGCCTTGAACTGAAGGCGCAAGACAGTGCAAGTAGAGCATCATGACCCGCTGATGGCGCATCGGATTCGCCGGCGGTAACAACAACAGGTCGCCGGACTGTGCCTGAATGAAGACTCTTGCAATCGATACCGCGGCGGCGCTCTGCGCCGCCTGCGTTCTTGAAACCGATACGGATGAAGAGCTCAGTCGGCACGTGCTGGACCTGGGCAAGGGGCATGCCGAACACGTCATGTCCGTCATCGAAGGCGCGCTGAAGACTGCCGGTCTCGGCTATGACGCGCTTAGCGCCGTGGCCGTTTCCGTGGGCCCCGGATCGTTTACCGGTGTGCGGGTCGGCGTATCCGCCGCACGCGGTCTGGCGCTTGCGCTCAATGTGCCGGCCATCAGTGTTTCCACGCTTGAAGCACTTGGCGCGGAGGCGCGTGAGACGTTTCCCGAGCGTGCCCTCCTCGTTGCGCTCGGGCAGCGCGCGCCAAATCTCTTCGCCGCAGGCTTCGACAGTGAAGGGCGCGTTCTCCTCGAACCTCAGAGTCAGTCAGCGGAGAGGCTGGCGGAATGGGCCTTTGCCGAGAATGCAGTCGTCTACGGCGTTGCCGCCGAGCTTGTTGCCTCAGCGGGCTCCGGCGCGCTCGACATCCAGCCAGCCGGCGCAACAGCGGACATTTTGACCTTCGCCCGGCTTGCCGCTGCAAAGGGGGCGGGCAGCGAGCCACCAAAGCCGCTCTATCTGCGCGCACCGGACGCTGCCCCGCAGCAGAATTTCGCGCTCCCGCGAAAGGAAGGCTGATGGCGCTCTTTCCGAGAAAACGCGAGTTTGTCGTACGACCGCTGGAGGTCGCGGACAGCCTCGTTCTGGCCGACATGCACGCCGAAGATTTTGCTCGCCCGTGGAGCGATGCGGAGTTTGAATCGCTGCTCACACAGGAGGGCGTGTTCGGTTTCGCCGTTTCCGAAATCGGCAGAAAACCGCCGCAGCTTGCCGGGTTCGTGCTTGCGCGACAGGCCGCGGATGAGGGCGAGATCCTCACCATTCTCGTGACGCGCAACCAGCGCCGCCACGGCCTTGGCCGTCAGTTGATGGATGCGGTGCTCTTCAGGATGCACGGGGACCGTGCCGCCGCGCTGTTCCTGGAGGTGGACGAGACCAACGCCGCTGCCATTGCGCTCTACCGAAGGCTCGGATTCCGGCAGGTCGGGGGGCGGCCGGATTACTACCGCGATGCAAACGGCAGGCGCACCAGCGCCATTGTCATGCGCCGCGACCTGCGCTGAGCGCTGTTTCCCACGGGGGAAAAATGCTGTAAGCGTCCATTCCTCGCAACGGGCCTCAAGGCTGATCCAGGGCTGATGTTCAGCACGTTTCGTTTCGTCATCGCAATCCTGATTGTCGCGCTTTACACACTGCCGCTCATGCTGGTGCAGGAGGTGGCGCTGCGCACGAGGCTTTTGAGCGACCGCATCGTGCCGCGCCTGTGGCACCGGCTCACCCTTGGGGTGCTCGGCGTGCAGGTGCGCATGGAAGGACGGCCCTCGACGCAGCGCCCGCAGATGATCGTCGCCAATCACGTTTCTTGGCTCGACATTCTGGTTCTCGGTTCGCTCGACGGCGTTCATTTCATCGCCAAGTCTGAAATGCGGCGCTGGCCGATCCTCGGCACATTCGCCCGGCAGCAGCGGTCCGTCTTCGTCGAACGCGAACGCCGCCGCACTTCGCCCGAGCAGGCGCGCCAGATCGCCGAGCGGCTGGCCGATGGCGATCCGATGGTACTTTTCGCGGAAGGCACAACTGGTGACGGGAATCGGCTTCTGCCCTTCAAAAGCACCTTGTTCAGCGCCGCGCAGCTCGCGCTTGCCAGCGAGCGGGCCGAAAGCGTCACCGTGCAGCCCGTGGCGATCACCTATCTCAGAAAGGGCGGCCTCCGGCTCGACCGGCGCGAGCGCGCCGCGCTGTCGTG
>NZ_CAJXGF010000048.1 GCF_913053745.1 uncultured Nitratireductor sp. | reverse complement strand
CCTCCGGGCGGGGCGGACTTTGCGCGATCGTCCCCCACCTGACAAGCCGGGACAAGCCCGCCGCCCAGCCCCAGCCGGGCCCCCGCCGGACCCGGTCCGGCACGAAAATTTAACTGGCCAGCGGGGGTGCGGGGCGCTGAGATAGGGTCATGACCCGTATCATCCTGTTTCTCCTGAAATGCGTGCTCGGCCTCTTCGCGACGGTCGGTTTTCTCCTCATCGCCGCCATCGTCGTGGCGGCGGTCCTGCTGCCCCGCTACGGCGAGGACATGCCGCAAGAGGCCGTTCTGCTGCTCGATCTCTCCGACGGCCTCATCGAGCGGCGTCCCGCCAATCCCCTGGCCCGCGCCTCCCTGGGCGGCGCCCTGGTGCTGCGCGAGGCGGTCGACGCCCTCCATGCCGCCGGGCGCGACGAGCGGGTAAAGGCCCTGGTGATCCGCGCCGGCTGGGGCAGCCCCGGCCTGGCGCAGATGCAGGAGCTGCGCGACGCCGTCGCCGACTTCCGCGCCCAGGGCAAGCCGGTCGTCGCCTTCGCCGAGACCTTCGGCGAGGCCGGCAACGGCACCCTGCAGTACTTCCTGGCCAGCGCGGCCGGCGAGGTCTGGCTGCAACCCTCCGGCGACGTCGGCATCACCGGCTTCATCCTGCAGCAGCCTTTCCTGAAGTCCCTGCTGGAGGAGATCGGCGTGCGCAGCCAGATCGCCCAGCGCGAGGAGTACAAGGGGGCGATGAGCTTCCTGACCGACGAGAACATGCCGGCGCCGGTGCGCGAGAACCTGCAGCGCTACCTCGACTCCGCGCTGTCGCAGGTCGTCACCGCCGTGGCCGAGGCGCGCAACCTGGAGGCCGGCAGGCTGCGGGCGCTGATCGACCGCGCGCCCTACCGCGGCGCCGAGGCGCAGCGGCTCGGCCTCGTCGACCGGCTCGGCTATTGGGACGAGGTCGAAGCCGCGGTCGAGGACTCCGCCGGCCCCGAGGCCGAGTGGCTGACGCTGCGGGCCTACCGGCGCGCCACCTGGGAAGAGGAAACGGAGGCCCCGGTCGTCGCCCTGGTCCACGGCGAGGGCCCGATCGTGCTGGGCGGCGGCGAAAACGATCCGGTCTTCGGCCGGGTCTCCCTGGGCGCGATCGACATCGCCGAAGCGATTTCCGAGGCCGTCGACGACCCGGAGGTCGAGGCCATCCTGTTCCGCGTCGACAGCCCCGGCGGATCCTACGTCGGCTCCGACACCATCTGGCGGGAGGTGCAGCGCGCCCGCGACGCCGGCAAGCCGGTCGTCGTCTCCATGGGCAACGTCGCCGCCTCGGGCGGCTACTTCGTCTCCACCCCCGCCGACGCCATCGTCGCACAGCCCGGCACCCTCACCGGCTCCATCGGCGTGGTCGCCGGCAAGGTCTCGCTGCGCGACCTCTGGGCCGACCTCGGGGTGAACTGGGACGGCGTGCAGGCGGGCGACCGCGCCGCCCTGTTCAGCCCCAACGCGCCCTTCAGCCGCAGCGAGTGGGACTGGCTGCAGCGGACCCTGGACACCACCTACGCCGACTTCACCGGCAAGGTCGCCGCCGGGCGCGGGCTCAGCCAGGAATACGTCCTGACGGTCGCCAAGGGGCAGATCTGGTCCGGCGCCGACGCCAAGGAAGCCGGCCTGGTCGACGCCCTGGGCGGCTACCGCACGGCGCTCGACCTGGCCAAGGCGGCGGCCGAGCTACCCGAGGACGCGGCGGTGCGGCTGCGCCCCTTCCCCGAGGCGCGCGATCCCTTCGAGATCCTCGACGAGATCGAGCAAAAGTTGGCGCTGGACACGGCGCCCGTCACCTGGTCGATCGGTCGCGGAAAAAGCTTTGTGGGCACCTACAACCTTGCCAACAACACGATGCGCCGCTCCGATGCCGATGTGGAACCGCTCCCGGTGAACGGTCCAGAATCCGACGCCGTGGCCGGACTCCTTCCGGAAAACGAGCGCGATATGCTGGTGGAGGAGATGCTGCTCGGCAAGGAAGCGTGTCGACCCTTCGACATGCAGGCGTTCCGCGAGGGGCATCTGACGCCTGTCTATTTCGGTTCGGCGCTGCGCAATTTCGGCGTGCGCGACCTGATCGAGGCACTCGGCGCCTTCGGCCCCGCGCCGCGCGCGCAAGATGCGGATGCGCGAAAGGTCGAGGCGACCGAGGACAAGATGACGTCCTTCGTCTTCAAGATCCAGGCGAACATGGACCCCAATCATCGCGACCGCATCGCTTTCGTGCGCGTTTGCTCCGGCAAGCTGCAGCGTGGCATGAAGGCCAAGCTTGTGCGCACCGGCAAGCCGATCAGTCTTTCGGCGCCGCAGTTTTTCTTCGCCAAGAGCCGTATCACCGCGGACGAGGCCTATGCCGGCGATGTGGTGGGTATTCCCAATCACGGTACGTTGCGCATCGGCGATACGCTGACGGAAGGCGAGGAGCTTCTGTTCCGAGGCGTGCCCAACTTCGCGCCGGAAATCCTGCGCCGCGTTCGGCTCGGTGACGCCATGAAGGCCAAGAAGCTGAAGGAAGCCCTGCAGCAGATGGCCGAAGAAGGCGTCGTGCAGCTCTTCACGCCGGAAGACGGCTCGCCGGCGATCGTCGGCGTCGTCGGCGCGCTGCAACTCGACGTGCTGAAAGAACGGCTGAAAATCGAGTACTCGCTGCCGGTGGATTTCGAGATGGCCCGCTTCAGCGTGTGCCGCTGGATTTCCTCCGACGAGGCCGGCGAGGTGGACCGCTTCATCGCCGCGCACCGCGGCGACATCGCGCGCGATCTCGACGAGGATCCAGTCTTCCTGGCACAGCACGAGTTCGGGCTCAATTATGAGGCGGACCGGTGGAAGGCCGTTCGCTTTTCGACGGTGAAGGACTACCAGACCCGCAAGGCGGCCTGAGCGAACGGATTTGCCGTTTCTCCGACGGCGCGGAGATATTTTCCCTGCTGCCGCCTCTTTTGGGAATCAAATTCCCGGCGAACGCGTCAATTTGCGCCTAGATGAGGTTCATCTGCGCATGCCTGGATTGCTATCCTGCTGCGTCAGGAATATCAATCGCGTTTCATCTCACCCAGGAGGAGAGAACGATGAGCCTTCGCATCAACGATACGGCGCCGGATTTCAGCGCCGAAACCACCCAAGGTACGATCAATTTTCACGACTGGATCGGTGAAGGCTGGGCTGTCCTCTTCAGCCATCCCAAGGATTTCACACCCGTCTGCACCACCGAGCTCGGCACGATGGCCGGCCTCGAAGGCGAGTTCAAGAAGCGCAACACCAAGATCATCGGCATCTCGGTGGATCCGGTCGAGGACCATGTGCGCTGGAAGGACGATATTCAGTCGGCCACCGGCCATGCGGTCGATTATCCGATGATCGGCGACAAGGACCTGAAGGTCGCGAAGCTCTACGACATGCTGCCTGCGGAAGCGGGCGAAAGCTCCGATGGGCGCACGGCGGCAGACAATGCAACCGTACGCTCGGTCTATGTCGTCGGGCCCGACAAGAAGATCAAGCTGGTGCTGACCTATCCGATGACGACGGGGCGCAATTTCGGTGAAATCCTGCGTGCCATCGATTCCATCCAGCTTACAGCCAAGCATCAGGTGGCGACACCGGCCAACTGGCAGCAGGGCGAGGATGTAATCATCACCCCGGCCGTTTCCAACGAGGATGCCGTTAAGCGCTTCGGTTCATTCGAGACAATTCTGCCCTATCTGCGCAAGACGAAACAGCCCAATGGCTGATCCTTGACGGGATGCAGTTTGCGGACCCCGGAAGCATACCGCTTCCGGGGTTTTTCTTTTCAGGGGCGCGCCCGCCGTCATTGTCTTCAAATCGACATGGTCTCGGGATGTTCTGGAGCGATTCGAAACCGCTTCGGGAGCTTCCAATATGCGCCGCACCGTTCTCGTGTTTACATCCATCCTTGCAGCAGCCTCCCCGGCATTCGCTGCGACGCTGGAGATCGACCTGCCCAACGTGGAAACCATCGAGACCACCGCCGTGAGCTACGAATGCCCCGAGGGCACGGTCGCGGCCACGTATTATAATGCGGGCGACACGTCGGTAGCGGTCGTCACCATAGATGGGAGCTCGGTGGTGATGAGCAACGTGCTCGCCGCCTCGGGGTCGAAGTATGCCGGAGGCCCCTATGTCTGGTGGACCAAGGGCGACAATGCGGATCTCTACGACCTGATGAAGGGCGAGGACGCGGAGCCGATTTCCTGCACGGCGAAAACCTGACCCGCCAAGGGCAGATTAAATACAACCATTCGGTTGACTGTTCGACGGGCGGCTAGTATATAAACCACATGGTTGAATATCAGTCGCCCCATCTCGATGCCGTCTTCCACGCTTTGTCGGACCCGACCCGGCGGGCCATGCTGCACCGCCTCTCCGGTGGGGAGCGAAGCGTGTCGCAACTGGCCCAGCCGTTCGACATGTCGCTGGCGGGCGCCTCCAAACATGTGAAGGTTCTGGAGACGGCCGGCCTTGTCAGCCGGCGCGTCGACGGACGCACCCATTACTGCCGACTGGAGGCATTGCGACTTGCCGAGGCACAAGCCTGGTTCCGGTATTACGAGCGTTTCTGGACCGAACGGCTCGATACACTCCAGGCGATCCTGGAAGCCGAGGACCGGCAGCGTTCCGATGGGAAAGACTGACCAAGGCCACATCAGCCGTCTCAACTGTTGAGAGGAATACGATGAGACAGATCGACGAACGCGATTACGGCGTCGCAGCGGCACCAAACGAAGTGCGCTTCGAGCGGCTCCTGCCGGGCCCAGCCGAACGTGTCTGGGCCTATATCACCGAGGCAGACAAGCGCCGGCAATGGCTGGCGGGCGGGGAGATGGACCCGCGTGCCGGCGGCACGGTAAATCTTCTGTTCCGACACTCCGAGTTCACCGACGAGGAGCCACCGGACCAGTACAGGGAGATGAACGAGCAAGGTTTCGTTTCCGAAGGCCGCATCCTTGAATGGGATCCACCACGCCTTATGGCCATGACATGGCCGGGCGAAGGGGAAGATAGCCGGGTGGAGTTCGAGCTTTTCCCCGAGGGGGACAAGGTTCTTCTCGTGGTGACACACAAGCGCCTCGCCGACATTGGCGAGATGGTCAATGTCTCGGGCGGCTGGCACGCGCATCTCAACGTTCTCGAAGCGGTTCTCTCCGGCGAGAAGACGCCAGCGTTCTGGTCGGAGATCAAGTCACTCGAAGCCGCTTACACCGACCGTTTCGACAAGACATGAAGACCTGTGCCCAACAATCGCACGCAGGAGGAAGAAGATGAACATTGCCGTTGCCCCGAACGTTTCCGACACGCCACACAAAGTTGAGTACGCGCGCGCCATGCGAGCCTCACCCGCCGTGCTCTACCGAGCCTGGACCGAGCGGCTGGATAGCTGGTTCGCCACACCGGGATCCGTGTCCATGAAAGCGGAGGTCGGAGTGCCCTTCTTCTTCGAGACGAGCTTCGTGGAAGAAGAAGGCAAACCAGCCGAGCGGCACCCCCATTACGGCCGGTTTCTGCAACTCGAACCCGGCAAGCTGGTGAAGCTCGCGTGGGTGACCGGCAAGGCCGGTACCGAGGGAGCGGAAACGGTTCTCACGATCGAATTCTCACCGCGCGGCAAGGGCAGCCATCTGCGGCTTTGCCATAATGGGTTTGGCACTGCCGAATCCGCGGCTCAGCACGAAGCAGCCTGGCCGCTTGTTCTGAAGCATCTCGACAAGGTCGTCGACGAGACGGAGACGGCGTCCGCCGCACCAAAGCTCGCCGGCGGTCGCAACATCGCCATGAAGGTGCCATCGCATCAATATGACGAGACGGTGCGCTTCTATCGAGAGGTTCTCGGTATGGAACAGATAGAAGAGTTTTTGCCGGCGGTCGGTTTCCGCTTCGGGGCCAATCAGCTCTGGATCGATCGCGCGCCGGGTATGAGCCAGTCAGAACTGTGGCTGGAGATCGTAACCGACGATACGAAGGCGGCCGCTGCCCGGCTGCAGGCAGAGGGGATTGCGCGCTGCGACGAAATCGAGCCGTTGGGTGAGAGTTTCGATGGCTTCTGGATATCGAGCCCCGCGCAGATCATCCATCTGGTCGACAACAAAACCGGCGCCTGGTGAGGGCGTCGGATCAAAGAGGACGAAATGTTGAAGATCGCAGTAACGAGTATTCTGGTGGACGACCAGGATAAAGCCGAGGCGTTTTACACAGATGTGCTCGGCTTTCAGAAAAAGCAGGATTTCCCGGTCGGCGGCGCCCGCTGGTTGACGGTTGTCACGCCGGGGGCGGAGAACGGCACCGAGCTTCTTCTGGAACCCATGGGCTACGAGTTCGCTCGCACCTACCAGAAAGCACTTTACGACGCCGGTGTCCCTTGCACCACATTTGCCAGCGAGGATGTGTGGGCGGACTACGAACGCATGAGCGCCAAGGGCGTGACATTTCGCGGCGAGCCCAGCCAGGCCGAAGGTTTTCCGACCACCGCCGTTTTCGAGGATACCTGCGGCAATCTCGTGCAGATATTCGAGGAGGCGTAGAGGAAGCGGACGATAAATCGCCCGCTCCCAAGCCAGTCAAACGTCAGGACTTGGCGTTTTCGCGGATGAAGGTGCCGGCATTCAATTCGTTGAAGGCCTGCATCAGTTCCTGGCGCGTGTTCATGACGATCGGACCGTGCCAGGCCACCGGTTCCTGAATCGGTTTGCCCGAAACGAGAAGGAAGCGAATGCCGCGCTCGCCGGCCTGCACCACCACTTCGTCACCCGTGTCGAATACGACCAATGTGCGGTCGCCGCTCATGTCGCGCAGATGCACTTCCTCGCCTTCGACTTCTTTCTCGACAAGCACGCCGAACGGCCGCGATGCGTCGCGGAAGGTGCCGGAACCCTCGAAGATATAGGCGAAGGCGCTGCGATAGGTATCCACGGGCAGCACCTTGCGCCGGCCGGGCGGCACCCAAACGTCAAGATATTGCGGGTCGGCGGCGATGCCGTCGACGGGACCGCGCTTGCCCCAGAACTCGCCCACCACGACGCGCACCCGAGTGCCGTCATCGTCGATCACTTCGGGGACATCACCAGCTTTCACATCCTGGTAGCGCGGCGTGGTCATCTTTTCGCTGGACGGAAGATTGGCCCAAAGCTGGAACCCGTGCATGCGGCCGCGCTTGTCGCCGTGCGGCATCTCCTGGTGAAGAATGCCGCTGCCCGCCGTCATCCACTGCACGTCGCCGGCGCCGAGCGAGCCCGCATTGCCAAGGCTATCGGCATGGTCGACACTTCCAGCCAGCACATAGGTGATGGTCTCGATGCCGCGATGCGGATGCCAGGGGAAGCCGGCCTGATAGTCTTCCGGCCGCTCGTTGCGGAAGTCGTCGAGGAGCAAAAAGGGATCGGCCAAATTCGGATCCCCGAAGCCGAAAGCGCGGTCCAGGCGAACGCCCGCGCCTTCCATGGTGGGTTGAGCCTGCGAGATATGCCTTACGGGACGAATGGACATGATTGTCTCTCCATCTGTTGCTTGCGGCAAAGATAGGCTGTGTCAGCCGACGTGACATCGGCATTCATGAAGACGCGCCGTTCACTTATTTGAAACAATCGTCGGAATTAGTCGCGCCAGAACACAATGGTCGGACGCTCCTTGTATTCCGTACGCACCCGTTCCCTGAAGCCGAGGCGCTCCGCCAGCTTGCGCGAAGGCGCATTCTCCCGGTCGACAATGCAGGTGACGGCCTTGTCGCCATGCGCTGTGGCGCACCATGAAAGCGCGGCGTCCATCGCTTCCTTGGCGTAACCCTTGCCGTGCGCTTCGGTCACGAAGACCCAACCGGCCTCCAGCGTGCCTTCGAGCGAGGGGGCGATGGCGCGGCGGCATTCCTGGACGCCCGCATCCCCTATAAAGGCGCCGGTGGACTTTTCCTCGACAGCGAAATAACCGAAACCCATCAGCGCCCACATGCCGCGATGCATTGCAAGGCGCCTCCATGCCTCTTCGCGGGAGAGGGGCTTGCCCGAGGTGAAACGCGTCGCTTCGGGCAATGACCATAGGCGCGCGAAGGCGTCGAAGTGTCCGATGGAATGCGCGCGCATAACGAGGCGTTCGGTTTCCAGGACGGGGGGTGCCGTTGTCATTGCTTCGGAC
This sequence comes from uncultured Nitratireductor sp., assembly GCF_913053745.1. Taxonomy (GTDB): domain Bacteria; phylum Pseudomonadota; class Alphaproteobacteria; order Rhizobiales; family Rhizobiaceae; genus Nitratireductor. The sequence goes on along the minus strand of NZ_CAJXGF010000048.1, from coordinate 20,496 downwards.
CAAGCCGATCTGCGATCAGTTGCGCCAGGCGCTCTGCAACCTCGTCCTTATTCATCTCGGGCCATTCGTCGTGCCCCTCGCTGCTGACGATCACCACGCTGTTGCGGTCTCCGCCCATCACACCGCCAGCACCGACACCACTGTCGTGCGAGACGTCATTGGCGACGATAATGTCCGCGCCCTTCTTGTTGAGCTTGGCGCGTGCGTTCTTGTACAGATCCTGCGTTTCGGCGGCGAAGCCGATGACGAGAGCGGGGCGCTTCTCGTGATGACCTATGCCGGCGAGGATGTCCGGGTTCTCGGTGAGCTCGAGCGTGGGCGCGTCCTCGCCCGGCTTCTTTTTTATCTTCTCCGCCGTCTCGGTGGCCGGTCGCCAGTCGGCAACGGCGGCGACGAAGACGCCGGCATCCACCGGCAGCGTCGCTTCTACGGCTTCGCGCATTTGCCGCGCCGTCTCCACATGAGTGGTCGTGACGCCATACGGATCGGGGATGGACACCGGGCCTGAAACGAGATGAACCGACGCGCCGAGCCGGGCGAGTGATGCTGCGATGGCGTGGCCCTGCTTGCCAGACGAACGGTTGGCGATGTAGCGGACGGGGTCGATGACCTCATGGGTCGGGCCGGAGGTGACGATTATCTTGCGGCCTGCGAGCGGCTTCTCGCGGGCGTCGAGCAACGTTTCGATCGCCGTGACGATCTCCAGCGGCTCTGCCATACGACCTTCACCGGCTTCGCCGCTTTCAGCCATCTCGCCGCTGTTGGGACCGACAATGTGCACACCGTCCGCGGTGAGCGTGGCGAGGTTGCGCCGTGTTGCCTTGTGCTCCCACATGCGCGGATTCATGGCGGGCGCCATCAGCACGGGCTTGTCGGTGGCGAGCAAAACGGTCGACGCGAGATCGTTGGCCAGGCCCGTGGCGAGCTTTGCCATCAGGTCTGCCGTTGCCGGCGCGACGACGAGGAGGTCGGCTTCACGCGACAGGCGGATGTGGCCGATGTCATGTTCGTCCTGGCGGTCGAAAAGTTCCGTGAACACGTGGTCCGCCGACAGGGCTCCGACCGAAAGCGGCGTGACGAATTCCTGCGCGGCCCCAGTCATGACGCAGCGTATCCGCGCGCCACGCTCACGCAGGCGGCGGATCAAGTCGAGGCACTTGTAGGCGGCAATTCCACCGCCGATCAGAAGCAGGATGCGCGTTTCGGCAAGTGTCTGCTGCGGTGCTGTCATGGATAAAGGCTCTCTCAGGACGGCTTGATGGCTGGCTCTATATCGGTATGAACGAAATCCGCGCCCTTGAAAAGAAGCGGCAGGTTAGCGCTTCTGGCCAAAGCGTAAGCGAAGCAGTCGCCGATGTTGAGCGCCGCCTTGTGGCCGGCGGCCTGGCCATAAATGGCGTAAGCCTTACGTGCGATTGTCAATTGCCGGTCATCGAAGTCAACCGTTTCCATATCGAGCGCCGTCAGCAATGCGTTCAAACGCGACGTTCCGTCGATCAGAGAAATGTGCTTGGCCACATAATGCGCCTCGAATGTCGTGGTGGTGCTGATGAGGATCCGTTCCGCGCCCAGGAATGCTCGCCGAAACACATCCGCGTCCGGGTCGCCGTTCAGAACCGTGATCAGCGCCGAGGTGTCCACGACGAACTTTTGTTCACAATGTACGGCCATGCCAGATCTCATCGGTGATGGCCTTCAGGTCGAACTCGCCGATTGGCCTTATCGAGATTGCCTCGAGAGCTTCGGCACGCCGGGCATTGCCTTTTCGGTGTGCGATCTCCTCGGGTGTTTGCACGCTTTTTGCGAGGATACGCCTGACCTCTTCTTCCATCGAGATGTCATTTTCGGCAGCACGTTTCCTGAGGGCACGTCGAACCTTCTCGTCCACATTCCGTATCGTCAGCGTGGCCATTGGCTGCTCCACTACTAAAGACTAGCCGGCAAACTTGAAAGCAATGACTGCATTGCCATCGATCGCTTCCGGCCCATGTGACAGCACTGCTGGGAGAGCCCGATGCAGTCCGGCAGTGCAGGACGGTTTGCCGTAAGATCGTAACGGTCATAGCGCACCGATTGCACCACTGTCAGTGCCTGCGGAATGTTATTCACATGTCGTAGAATATAAAATAACCAAATAAATCTGCATGTTAATGCTCGCCTGCTAGCATTGCTGTCATTGCAGTCTGTGCTGATTTGCGACGATAGGCGAATTAGCCGTTGATTGGCATGCGATGCCGTTTTTCGCTGGCGCTGACAGCCGTCACCGCTGTCATCGCCGGCTGGATCAGGATATCTGCCAGGCGATAACCACCAGGATCGCGGCGATGACCCACAGGGCAAGGCGGCCGCTGCGAGAATAACGCGCCTCTGCCTTGCCGATGGCATCGGCCGTCTCGCGATCGAAGCGCAGCCCATTCTGCGCCATCGTGTCGATCTCACGGGAGAGCCGCTCCGCGCGGACGGCGAGGTCCGGCGCCTGGCGCGCAAGCGACACCAGTGCGCCGAGACCCTCCCGCGCATCGTTGAGCACGCCGCGCGGACCAAGGTTCGCCGCAATCCAGTCGGAGACCACAGGTTCGGCCGTCTTCCACATGTTGAAATGCGGATCCAGCGTACGCGCCACACCTTCCACCACCACCATGGTCTTCTGCAGCAGAAGCAGCTCCGGCCGCGTCTGCATGTCGAAGAGTTCGGTCACCTCGAAGAGAAGCGTGAGAAGCCGCGCCATGGAGATGGTTTCCGCCGACTGGCCGTGGATCGGTTCGCCGATGGCGCGTAGCGCCTGGGCGAAGGCGGCGACATCGTGATGCGCGGGCACATAGCCCGCCTCGAAATGCACCTCCGCCACCCGGCGGAAGTCCCGGGTAATGAAACCGTACAGAATTTCGGCAAGGAAATGCCGTTCCTTGCGACCGATTCGCCCGGTTATACCGAAGTCCACCGCAACGATCGTACCGTCACCCTCCACGAACAGGTTTCCCGGGTGCATGTCGGCGTGAAAGAAACCGTCGCGCAGCGTATGGCGCAGGAATGATTGGATCAGCGTGCGGGCCAACGCTTCCAGATCGTGACCTGCATCGCGCAACGCCTCGATGTTCGACATCTTGGTGCCGTCCACCCATTCGAGCGTCATCACGTCACGACCGGTGCGCTGCCAGTCAACGGCGGGCACCCGGAAACCCGGATCGCCTCTGGTGTTTTCGTGCAATTCGGAGATCGCGGCCGCCTCGAGCCGCAAATCCATTTCGATCTTGGTAACCTGGGCGAGCGTTTCCGCGACCTTGACCGGTTTAAGCCGGCGCGTGGAGGGGAGCAGGCGCTCCTGCAGATGCGCCGCCAGAAAATAACTCTCCAGATCATTCTGGAACCGGCGGCGCACGCCAGGGCGTATAACCTTGACCGCAACACGTTTCAGTTCGGCGTTATCGTCGGAGACGCGCGCCTCATGAACCTGCGCAATGGAGGCCGCAGCGACCGGACCGTCGAACGCAACGAAAAGTTTTTCTACCGGTTGACCGAGCGAACTTTCAATGGCGGCGCGCGCCTGTGCGTCGGGAAATGTGTCCATCCGATCTTGCAGGCTGGCAAGATCGTGGGCCATCTCGTGTCCTACGACATCCGGACGGGTCGCCAGAAACTGTCCGAGCTTTACATAAGAAGGGCCGAGCCGGTTGACCGCCTGGGCGAGGCGCTCCGGGCGGTCGCGTCGTGCCGACCGCCGACGCGACATCAGTTTCGCGACGCGCCAGCCAAAGCGCGGCATGCCTTCCAACTGGTCGCCAGGCATGGCGGCCACCACGCCTTCGCGAACGAGAATCCAGCCCGCGCGTGCAAGCCGAAGATATGCGCCGACCGTGCTCATGAATATGCCGTCAAATCTTCCAGCCGGAGTGCAGGGCAGCGATCCCACCCGAATAATTGCGCCATGTGACGCGCGAGAAACCGGCATCGCCGATCATGGCGGCGAAGTTTTGCTGGTTCGGAAATTTACGTATCGACTCGATCAGATAGCGGTAAGGTTCGCCATCGCCCGTGACCGCCTGGCCGATGCGCGGAATGGCGTGAAACGACCAGTTTTCGTAGACCTTGTCGAGGAGCGGCATCTCGACTTCGGAGAATTCGAGACACAGAAACCGCCCGCCGGGCTTCAGGACGCGGTGGGCTTCGCTCAGTGCACGGTCGATATGCGGCACGTTGCGAATGCCGAACGCGATCGTGTATGCGTCGAAGCTGTTATCCTCGAAAGGCAGGTCCTCGGCGTTTGCCTCGACGAAAGTCAGATTGCCGGCAATGCCCTTCTTTTCGGCGCGCTCGCGCCCCACTTCGAGCATCGACCCGTTGATATCGAGCACCGTAACATCGGCGACCCTGCGCGAAGCCTCGACGACGCGGAAGGCGATGTCGCCGGTGCCGCCGGCAACGTCCAGTGCGCGGTATCCCGGCCGCTTGGAGGGGGCGAGCCAGGCAATCATGGCGTCTTTCCAGGCGCGGTGCAGCCCAGCGGACATCAGGTCGTTCATCACGTCGTAACGTTTCGCGACGCGGTGGAATACCGTATTGACCAGACCCTGCTTTTCGTTCTCGTCCACCTGACGAAAACCGTAGGCCCTCTCCATGCCGCCTTCGGCCGTGGTGCGCTGATCGGACATTGTCACCCTTTCGAAATCGCCGGGACCATAGCTCATTGCCGCCAGTGGCGCTATTGTCAAAAGCGCGATGAACAGCCGCGCCGGCGGACTGGTTAAAATGGAGCCCACATGGTCGTCAAAGCCGAGCTTCACTGCCACATCGAGGGGGCCGCGTCGCCTGAGCTCGTGCTTTCCCAGGCACGCAAATACGGTGTCGATACGTCCGATTTCCTGCGCGACGGGGCCTATTACTGGTACGATTTCACAAGTTTTCTTTTGGCCTACGACGCCGCGGCAAGCCTGTTTCGAACCGAGGACGATTATACGCTTCTGGCTGAAAACTACCTGACTGGCCTGGCCCGCGAAGGCGCGCTCTATTCGGAGATATTCATTTCGCCGGATCATGCGGAGCGGGCCGGGCTTTCCCGAATGGCGTACACGAACGCGCTGGGAGAGGGTATCGCCCGTGCACATAGCGCGACAGGCATAGAAGGGCGAATGATCGTCACCGGCATTCGCCATTTCGGCGCCGCGGCGGTGGAGGATGCGGCGCGTTTTGCGGTCGCCTACGAACATCCGCTGGTCACCGGTTTCGGAATGGCGGGCGAAGAGCGTTTCGGCAATCTACGCGACTATGCCCGCGCCTTCGACATCGCCCGCGAAGCAGGCCTCGGCATCACCGTGCATGCCGGCGAACTGGCCGGATGGGAGAGCGTCGAGGCCGCGTTGAACCATATTCGTCCCGCGCGCATCGGCCATGGCGTGCGTGCAATCGAGAACCCCGACCTGATCCGTCGGCTGGCCGAGGAGGGCGTGGTGCTGGAGGTTTGCCCGGTTTCGAACGTGGTGCTCAACGTGTTTCCGGACTTCGCCGGACACCCCTTGCAGGCGCTTCTGGAAGCGGGGTGCCGCGTGACGCTCAATGCGGACGATCCGCCGCATTTTCACACATCGCTGGCACGCGAATACGCGGTGGCGAAGGAGCATTTCGGCCTCGACGACACCGCGCTGCGGGCAATCACGAGGACGGCCATCGAAGCTGCATTCGTCGACGAGGCGACCCGTTCGACCCTCCTTCGGGCCGTCGAGCATAAAATTGTGGCTCAGTGAGCCTTACGGTATCCCGCACGGCATCCTGCCGTTAATATCCATGCCGAAACAGCCATCCGGGGAACACAAGATGCAGGGCGTGACCGTCGTCGATCATCCGCTTGTCCAGCACAAGCTCACCATCATGCGCGACAAGGAAACGTCCACAGCGGGCTTTCGGCGGCTTCTGCGCGAGATCTCGCTGTTGCTTTGCTACGAGGTGACGCGCGACCTGGAGCTTACGACAAAACGCATCGAAACGCCGCTCCAGACCATCGACTCCCCCACACTCGAGGGCAAAAAGCTGGTCTTCGCCTCCGTGCTGCGTGCCGGCAACGGACTGCTCGACGGCATGCTGGACCTGGTTCCAGCAGCGCGTGTGGCGCATGTGGGCATGTATCGCGACCACGATACGCTCGAGGCGGTGGAGTATTTCTTCAAGGCGCCGAGCGACCTGGGCGACCGTCTGGTGATCGTGGTCGACCCGATGTTGGCAACGGCCAATTCCGCCATCGCCGCCGTTGACAAGCTAAAGGAGCGCGGCGCGACCAATCTGCGTTTCCTATGCCTGCTGGCTGCGCCCGAGGGTGTTGAAAACTTCCGCAAATCGCATCCCGACGTGCCGGTTTATACTGCGTCCATCGACGAATGTCTGAACGAAAAGGGTTATATCCTGCCCGGGCTAGGCGATGCAGGCGATCGTATGTACGGCACGAAATAACCGGAGCTTAACCAAGCGAAACGGTCTCGAGGCGCCGTTAAAACATTGATTGCCGAGAAAGCGTAGGCTTCTTCCAACTGTATTCTGGAAGGCGCTTATGTTTCGCAAGATCATCATGCTTGGCGTGGTTGTCGGGGGGGCGGGAGCCGTTCCGGCCCTTTACCAGAGCGATCCGGACTTTTATCGGGGGCTGTTGCACAGCGCCTTGGAGGAACCTCTCACCGAAGAGGCAAAACGGGTCTCGGTGGCGCGCCCCTCAAGGGTTGCGATGCCCACTGACGGGAAGACCTCCGTTCTGTTGGGCAAGAAGGTCAGCATTTCCGCGGATGAGACAGGCCACTATGTGGGCCGTTTCAAACTTAACGGACGGAACATGAAGGCCATGATCGATACGGGAGCGACCTATGTGGCGATCAATGCGGATACGGCCCGGCGGATCGGTTTGAAATTGTCGCAGGGCGATTTCAAATACGAAGTCAACACAGCCAATGGCAATGTGCGTGCCGCCGCCGCTACCATCGAGAGCCTGCAGATCGGTCGCATCTACCTGGAGAATGTCGACGCCGTGGTGCTCGACGACCGGGCACTCGACAATGTGCTGATCGGGATGAGCTTCCTCAACCGTCTCGCACGCTATCAGGTGGAGAATCGCGCCCTGATTCTCGAACAGTAGCCATAACGGTAGCAATTACGACAATCAGGCTTCCGCTGTAACGCGACGCAGGATCGTTTTCTTTGCGCGCGGCTTCGCGTCCACGACATCATAGGCAGCGCGCACAGTCAGGATCGCGCGTTCGGCGGCGTCTTTCGACGACGCGTGCACCATGCAGATCGGCTCGCCGCGTTTCGTTTCAGCGCCGACTGGCAGAAGATCCGTCAGCCCGACGGAATGATCGATCGCATCTTCGGGCGTGCGCCGTCCGCCGCCCAACTCGATAACGCCAACGCCCACAGCGCGTGAATCGATCGCGCCGACAAATCCGTCTTCTTCGGCAAGCACCGGCACAACCACCTTCGCCCTCGGCAGATGCGTTTCCAGATTTTCGATAAAATCGGCGGGCCCGCCAAGTGCCGACCCCATTTTGCCGAAGGTTTCGGCGGCATGTCCGCTTTCGAGCGCTTCGTGCGCCCAGTCGAAGGCGTCGCGCGTGGTCGCGGCGACGCCCGAAGCCAGAAGCATTTCACCGGCGAGCGCCAACGTCACGTCCTCAAGCCGGCGGTCACGCTTCCTGCCGGTTAGAAAATCGACCGCGTTCGCGACTTCGACCGCATTGCCGGCGGCGGACGCAAGCGGCTGGTTCATATCGGTCACCAGTGCCGTGGCCGGCAGCCCGGCCTCGCCCGCCACGCGCACCAGATTGTCGGCCAGCTTGCGCGCCGCCCGAGCGTCGTCCATGAAGGCGCCATTGCCGGATTTTACGTCGAGCACCAGCGAGGACAGACCGGCGGCGAGCTTCTTCGACAGGATCGACGCGGTGATGAGCGGAATCGATTCCACCGTGCCGGTCACATCGCGCACAGCGTAGAAGCGCTTATCGGCGGGCGCGAGGTCGGCGGTTTGGCCGATGATGGCGCAGCCCACCTCACGCACGGTTTCGGCGAACAGTTTTTCGTCCGGCTGGCTTGTGTAGCCTGGAATGGAATCCATCTTGTCGAGCGTGCCGCCGGTATGCCCGAGACCCCTGCCCGAAATCATCGGGACGAAGGCGCCGCAGGCGGCGACAATGGGAGCGAGCATGAGCGAAACATTGTCCCCCACGCCACCGGTGGAGTGCTTGTCGGTGACCGGGCCAGGCAGGTTCGACCAGTCGAGCACGGTGCCCGAATCGCGCATGGCGAGCGTCAGCGCCGCGCCCTCCTCCGCAGTCATGCCGTTCAGGAAGATCGCCATGGCAAGTGCCGCGATCTGGCCCTCGCTCCATGTGCCGTGCGTGAGCCCGTTGGCGAAATCGGCAATTTCCTCGACGGTCAGTGCCCGGCGATCACGCTTCCTGCGGATGATCTCTTGCGGCAGCATCATGCGCCTCAACCGGCCGGCAATCCGTCGGCACAAAGCTGGCCGAGAACCCTCGCAAGGCGTTGGCCACCTATGGGCGCCATGTCCTTGGTCTCCTGATGCGAGAGTTCACCGGCGCTCATGCCGGCGCCCAGATTGGTAATGACGGAACACGCCGCAACCCGGAGGCCGAAATAGCGGGCGAAGATTACTTCGGGCACGGTCGACATGCCGACCGCATCCGCGCCTAGCGTACGCGCCATGCGAATTTCCGCCGGGGTTTCGAAAGTGGGGCCCGAGAACCACATATAGACACCCTTATGCAATGTTGTGCCGCTTTTTTGAGCGGCGTTCTCCAGCCCCGCGCGCAGGCCTGCATCATAGGCCTCGCTCATGCCGACAAAGCGGCGGTCGCTGCCCTCCCCGATAAGCGGATTTGTGCCGGAGAAATTGATGTGGTCCTCGATGAGCATGACCGAACCGGGTGGCATGTCCTCGCGCAGGGAGCCCGCCGCATTGGTGAGGATCAACTGGGTTATGCCGATTCCCCATAAGGTTTCGATCGCGGGGCGCATGGCCGCCGGATCGCCATGCTCGTAGTAATGGGCCCGGCCGGCCAGCATGAGCACCGGGGTGCCGGAAAGCTTGCCGGCGACGATTTCGCCCGCATGACCGGTCACAGCGCTTTGCGGAAAGCCAGGTAACGCCGAATAGGGGATACGCACGGGATCCTCGACATCCCTTACCAGTCCTCCGAGACCCGAACCCAGCACCAATGCGAGCTGCGGGGCAAGGCCGTTGAGTCTCTCGGCAAGAAGATCGACCGCTTCCTTCATTTGCCCTCCTCGAAGCTGAAACCGCTTGGAAACACCGCTGAAAAGGGCACCGTTTCCAGAACGCCGCCGGTGTCGCACAAATGCAAACGGGCATCGTCTGTGACGAATTCCGCCAACCGTTGCCGGCAGCCGCCGCAGGGCATGATCTTCGACATTCTCTCCGCCACCACCGCAATTTCCGTCACGCGGCCGCCGCCGGCCATGACGAGATGGCCGAGCGCGGTGGTTTCGGCGCACCAGCCTTCCGGATAGGAGGCGTTCTCGATGTTGCAGCCTGCGTGGATCGCACCGGCCTCGGTCTTCACCGCGGCGCCGACGGGAAAACGCGAATAAGGGGCGTAGGCATTTTTCATCGCTGCGCTGGCGGCGGCAAACAGGTCTTCGGCACTCATCACCGCTCCTTCACGTAAGGCACGCCACCGGCGCGCGGTGGCACTGCCTTGCCGATGAAGCCGGCCAGAAGCACCACGGTGAGAATATAGGGCAGGGCCTGCATGAACTGCACCGGCACCTGGCCGATGAGCGGCAGCGGTGTGCCCTGGATGCGGATGGCGAAAGCATCGAGGAAGCCGAACAGAAGGCAGGCGAACATGACCGGGACGGGCCGCCATTTGGCGAAGATGAGCGCTGCCAGCGCGATGAAGCCGCGCCCCGCCGTCATGTCCTTCACGAAGCCGGCGTTTTGCGCCAGCGACAGATAGGTGCCGGCCATGCCGGTGAGGACGCCGGTGCAGATGACGGCGCGGTACCGCAGCCAGGAGACGGAAATGCCCGCCGTATCGACCGCGGCCGGGTTCTCGCCCACGGCGCGCAGCCGAAGGCCGAAGCGCGTGCGGAACAGCACCCACCAGGTGAAGGGCACCAGGAGGAAAGCCGCATAGGTCAACAGCGAGTGCCCGGAAATCAGCTCGGAATAAACCTCGCCGAGGATCGGCACATCGCGAACGGCTTCGGCGAAGGGTAGGTCGATCGAGCTGAAACGCGCTTCACCCGGCAGGGAGGGTGTGCGACCGCCCTGCCGGAACCAGGCCTGGCCGAGAATGATCGTGGAGCCGGCGGCGATGAAATTGATGGCCACGCCGGAGACGATCTGGTTGCCGCGATGGGTGATGGAGGCGAAGCCATGCACCAGCGCCAGAAAGATGGAGATAAGCATCGCCGCGCCGAGCCCGGCCCAGGCGGACCCGGTGACCGCCGCCGCCGCGCCGGCCGCGAACGCGCCGGCCAGCATTTTGCCTTCAAGGCCGATGTCGAAAACACCCGAGCGCTCCGAATAAAGGCCGGCGAGCGCGGCCAGGAGCAACGGGATGGAAAGCCGCACGGTGGAATCGAGGACGAGGATCAGGGAATGAAAGAAATCCATCTCAGCCACCCTCCCCCTGCTGCGCCTCAACGCCTGCCGAGCGCGGACTGAGGCTGGCGAAAAGCGCCTGTATCGAGGGGCGGAACATATGCTCCAGCGCACCGGCGAACAGGATAACGAGGCCCTGGATGATGACGATCATATCGCGCGAGATGTTGGGCATCTCGAAGGCAAGCTCGGCACCGCCCTGATAGAGCATGCCGAACAGGATCGCCGCCGGCACGATGCCGGCCGGATGCGACCGGCCCATCAGCGCCACGGCGATGCCGACGAAACCGGCACCCGTCACGAAATCGATCTGCAGGCGATTCTGGTCGCCCATGACCGGGTTGAGCGCCATCATGCCGGCGAGCGCGCCGGAAACCAGCATGGCGACGATGATGATCTTCGTTTCGCTGACGCCGGCATAGCGCGCCGCCTTGGGGCTGAAGCCGCGCATGCGGATCTCGTAGCCGAGCCGCGTACGCCAGATGAGAACCCAGACGAGAAAGGCGGCTAAAAGCGCCAGCAGGAAGGACAGGTTGAAGGGCGCGGAGCGGATGGAAAAGCCCATTGCCTCCAGCACCCAGTTGAGCTTGGGCAATTGGCCGCCCTCGAGGAAGTTGCGCGTTTGCGGAGCCTGCGCGCCGGCCGGCTTCAACACATTCACCAGGAGATAGACCATCAGGCTTGCGGCAATGAAGTTGAACATGATGGTGGTGATGACGATGTGCGAGCCGCGCTTGGCCTGAAAGTAGGCCGGGATGAAGGCCCAGGCCGCGCCGAACAGGGCGGCGCCGACGATGGCCAGCGGAAACACAAGCCACCAGGGCAGAATGCTGTCGAAGGCGAGACAGACGAGCCCAACGCCGAGCCCACCGACATAGGCCTGCCCCTCGCCGCCGATGTTGAACAGGCTGCAATGGAAGGCGACGGCCACGGCGAGGCCGGTGAAGATGAAGCTCGTCGCGTAATAGAGCGTGTAGGCGATGTTCTGGCCGCGCCCAAGCGCGCCGTCCACCAGAATCACGGCGGCGCGGAACGGGTTTTCGCCAACCAGCATTACCACCAGACCGGCCACCAGAAAGGCGACCGCGAGATTGACCAGCGGGATGAGACCGTAATCGGCCCAGGCGGGCAGTTTCGCATAGGGCGTGCTCATTCCGCCGCCTCCTTCTCCTCGACGCCGGCCATGAGCAGGCCAAGTTCGCTTTCGCTGGCATCCGGTCCGCGCTCGCCGACCAAGCGGCCGGCGAACATGACCAGGATGCGGTCGGAGAGCGAGCGGATCTCATCGAGCTCCACCGAGACCAGAAGCACGGCCTTGCCCTGGTCGCGCATGTCGATCAGCCGTTTGTGGATGAACTCGATGGCGCCGACATCCACGCCGCGCGTCGGCTGGCCGACGATCAGCACCTTGGGGTCCTGCTCCATTTCGCGCGCCAGCACGATCTTCTGCTGGTTGCCGCCAGAGAAATTGGCCGTCCTCAGCCGGGAGTCCGGCGGGCGGATGTCGTATTTCTCGATCTTCTCGCGCGCATCGGCGCGGATCGCCTCGATGTTGAGGAACGGGCCGTTCAGATATTTGGCCTGCCGGTGGTAGCCGAGCATGGCGTTTTCGTTCTCTTCGAAGGGAAGAACGAGGCCGACATGGTGCCGGTCTTCCGGCACATGGGCCATGCCACGCTCGCGCAGATCGGCAGGGTCCGCGGCGCCCGTAAGGTCCACCGGCTCGCCGTCCAGCGTCACCGTACCCGAAACAGCCTTGCGCACGCCGGTTATGGCATCGAGAAGCTGCGACTGGCCGTTGCCGGCAACACCGGCGATGCCGACGATCTCGCCCGCGCGCACCTCAAAGGACATGTTGTCCACCATGGTGACGCCGCGTGAATCCTTGACCGTGAGCCCCTCCACCGCGAGCAGCACGTCGCCGGGTGTCGCCTCCCCCTTTTCCACCTGCAGGAGCACGCGCCGGCCGACCATGAGCTCGGCCAGTTCCTCGACGCTGGTTTCGGCCGTCTCGCGGGTGGCCACCATCGCGCCCTGGCGCATGACCGAGACATTGTCGGTGATGGCCATGATCTCGCGCAGCTTGTGGGTGATGAGGATGATCGTTTTTCCCTCGTCCTTGAGCTGTTCGAGGATACGGAACAGGTGGTCCGCCTCGGCCGGTGTCAGAACGCCGGTCGGCTCGTCGAGGATGAGGATGTCGGCGCCGCGATAGAGCGCCTTGAGGATTTCCACCCGCTGCTGCAGGCCAACGGGCAGGTCTTCGATGACGGCGTCGGGATCCACTTCCAGGCCGTAATCGCGTTCCAGCCGCTCAAGCTCCGAGCGTGCCTTGGCGATGGACGTCTTGAGCAGCGCTTCGCCCTCGGCGCCGAGGATTACGTTTTCCAGCACGGTGAAATTCTGCACCAGCATGAAGTGCTGGTGCACCATGCCGATGCCAAGCGCGATGGCGTCGCTCGGCGTATCGATGGTGACGGTCTTGCCCGCCACGTCGATGCGCCCGCGGTCGGCCTGATAGAAGCCATAGAGGATCGACATGAGTGTCGATTTCCCGGCCCCGTTTTCACCGATAATGCCGTGGATCGTCCCGGCCTCGATCTTCAAGTCGATGTTGCGGTTTGCATGAACCGCGCCAAAGCTCTTGCTGATGCCTTTGAGCTCGATTGCCGTTTCAGCCATCGGCGGCCCGCTTCCCCGTTTTTATCGTTTGGTCAAACGCAGTATCACGGCGCCCCGCCGCCTGCCAACCACGCGCCGGGCGAGCATGGGGAAAAGCGCCTTCGGGCACTCTCGACAAATCAGGGCTCGCTTGTCAATTTCCGCAGGCGAGAATGCATCGAAACCGCAGAAAGAAGCGCGCCATGAGCGAAGACCGCATCACGAAGCTGGAAATCCTGGCCGCCGAGCAGGAAAAGACCATCGAGGAGCTTTCCGCCGAGCTGACGCGCCAGTGGCGTGAGACGGAAGCGCTGAAGAAGAAGCTCGAACGGCTTTCGGAGCGGTTTCTGGAGCTGGAAGAGCAGACGGCAGGCGATGTGCCGGTGACGAAGCCGCCGCATTGGTGAGGCGTGGGGGGGGGCTGAATACAATCTGCTTCGCGGGCCATCGTGCCCGCTTTCGATCTCATCGCGCCCACTCAAACCTTATAGCAGCGAACGTCTGCTGTGAGCCCAGTGCAGAAGTTCACTTCATTACCGCATGCGATCCCGCAACAGGTTCATAAGCTCTCCGTCGCGTGGAAGGTTTGCGCCCTTTCCTTCTTCGGTCAGCCAGTAGAACTGGCCCGGTGCCACGCTGGTGGAAAGTTCGTAATCCATGCCCTCCCATTCATCCTCGCGGAAAGAGTAAAAGGCCCAATGACCTCCGCGTTCCTCGATCGCGTCCATCACATCGGTGAGGTACTTGCCACAATCGGCCCAATGCCGCATGCAGCCGAACTCGGCGGCGACAACACGTGTAGGCGGTAGCCCTTGTTTCTCTGCCCAGTTGAAGGCAGCGCCGATATGGGAGGCAACAGTCTGCCGGTTCCAGCTCTCCTCGCCACCGGCATATTCTGTAACTACCCCCGGATAGCGGAGAGGCACATCGCGTTTCATGTTTGGTGCGCTGGTAGCGGCATAAGGTTCGTACATGTGGAAGGCATAGAGCACCCGGTCGTCCGACAGCGCCCGTGGCCACGCCGCCAGCGAACGCGGATTGGCGAACCAGCCGCCATCCACCATGACTGGCGTCAGCAAATCTACTTCGCGAATTCGGGCAATGACCTTGTCATAGAAGGCTGTCAGGTCGCGAGTGCCCCCGGCCTGTGCATTCTGCCAATCGTGCAACGTCTGGTCGGAACCGTTCTCCACACCGCCTGCCATCTTTTCCGGGGCGGGTTCGTTCAGGATATTGTAGGCCGCGACTGCCGGGTGATCTTTCAACGCTGTTGCGAGATCGGCCCAGAACTGCGCCGCCTGGTCCTGATAGGTCGAGTCCTTCCACAGCCGGTCGTCGAACTCGCCGCCATTCTGCTGCGACCAGCGACTACCCGGCAGGGTGAGCGGGGCAATGACCACCTTCAGGCCGACCGCATGGGCGGCGTCAAGTTCGGCGTGTAGCACTGCGAGATCTTCGGGGATGAGGCCGTCATAGTCGTCCGCATCCCCGATCAGGAAATCGCGTTCCTGGCCTTCCCACTTGCTGAAGGTCAGCCGCACCCAGGCTGCGCCGGTATCCGCCAATGCCCGAAAGTATGCTTCATCTTTGGGCGCTGCATTGAAGACATTGCCGCCCTTTGCAGGGCTGTCCCAGAAGGACATCAGGTCGGCGGCGGTAGCGGGGTGCACGAACGCGGTAAAGACGGCGGCAGAGCGGAGAAATGTCTTGAAGGACACGAAGGCCTCATCGATGATGATTTGTCGGGGCAGTATCATCGTGCACCGAGAATGGCAATCTGGTCGCAACGGCCAGCGATCTGGCAAGCGGTGGTCCGCTTCGTCCGCATAGCTGCCAGATGTTTGCTATCATCCGGTTGACCGGTTTTCATCCCTAATCAGACATATTGTCTGACACAGCAAACGGTAGCCGCTAGAATCGTCAACGGTGAAACCGCCTGCTGATCTAAGGCCGCGCCCCCCATCAAAAAAACCCCACCGGATCGCTCCGGCGGGGTTTTTCATTTTCGTCCGATAAAGCCTTGAGGCTTATTCGTCGTCGCCGCCCTTGTTCTTGAGGGCTGCGCCGAGGATGTCGCCGAGGGAGGCGCCGGAGTCGGTGGAACCGAACTGTGCGACGGCTTCCTTCTCTTCGGCGATCTCCAGAGCCTTGATCGAGACGCTGATGCGGCGGGTCTTCTTGTCGAAGACGGTGACGCGGGCGTCCACCTTCTGGCCGACGGAGAAGCGCTCGGGGCGCTGCTCGGCACGGTCACGCGACAGGTCGGAGCGCTTGATGAAGCTTTCGACATCGTGATCGACCAGGCGAACCTCGAGGCCGCCGTCTTTCACGCCGGTCACTTCACAGGTCACCACAGCGCCCTTGCGCAGCTCGCCGGAAGCGGCGGCTTCGCCAATGGCGTCATGACCAAGCTGCTTGATGCCGAGCGAGATGCGCTCTTTCTCGACGTCCACGTCGAGAACCTGCGCCTTCACCATGTCGCCACGGTTGTACTCCTCGATCACCTGCTCGCCCGGACGGTTCCAGTCGAGATCGGACAGGTGAACCATGCCGTCCACATCGCCATCGAGACCGATGAACAGGCCGAACTCGGTCTTGTTCTTGACCTCGCCCTCGACAACGGAGCCGACGGTGTGGTTGCGGGCGAATGCCTCCCACGGGTTCTCCAGCGTCTGCTTGAGGCCCAGCGAGATGCGGCGCTTGACCGGATCCACTTCCAGCACCACCACTTCGACTTCCTGCGTGGTGGAGAGGATCTTGCCCGGATGAACGTTCTTCTTCGTCCAGGACATTTCCGAAACGTGGATCAGGCCTTCGATGCCCGGCTCCAGCTCCACAAACGCACCGTAGTCGGTGATGTTGGTGACGCGGCCCAGAACCTTCTTGCCAAGCGGGTACTTGCCGCCGATGCCGTCCCACGGATCGGCCTCGAGCTGCTTCATGCCCAGCGAGATGCGGTGGGTTTCCTGGTTGATGCGGATGATCTGCACCTTGACCGTCTGACCGATGTTGAGGATCTCGGTCGGATGGTTGACGCGGCGCCATGCCATGTCGGTGACGTGCAGCAGGCCGTCGATGCCGCCCAGGTCCACGAACGCACCGTAATCGGTGATGTTCTTGACCACGCCTTCGACCACCTGACCCTCTTCGAGGTTCTGGACGATCTCGGAGCGCTGCTCGGCGCGGCTCTCTTCGAGAACCGTGCGGCGGGACACGACGATGTTGCCGCGGCGCTTGTCCATCTTGAGGATTTCAAAGGGCTGCGGGGTGTGCATGAGCGGGGTGACGTCGCGGATCGGACGGATGTCGACCTGCGAACGCGGCAGGAAGGCCACGGCGCCGTCCAGATCGACGGTGAAGCCGCCTTTGACCTGGTTGAAGATGAAGCCCTCGACGCGCTCGCCGGCGTTGAACTTCGCTTCCAGCTTGACCCAGCTTTCCTCGCGGCGTGCCTTTTCGCGGCTCAGCATGGCTTCGCCAAGCGCGTTTTCGATGCGCTCGACATAGACTTCGACTTCGTCGCCGACCTTGAGGTCCGATTCCTTGCCCTTCGCGCCGAATTCCTTCAGGGGCACGCGGCCCTCGACCTTGAGGCCGACATCGACGATCGCCATGTCTTTTTCGATGGCGGTCACGAGACCCTTTACGACGGCGCCTTCGGCGGCGTCGCGTTCGGTGAAGGATTCTTCGAGAAGGCTCGCGAAATCATCGCGAGACGGATTGAGTTCTGACATTGATGCTCCTGAAAAGCCCCTTCAGTTTCAGTCGGGGCAAAGCGCCGGTGGTTCGTGTTGCATTTGTCGGCCACGCATCCGAGCGGATCGCTCTGGTGCCGCCAGAGGCGGCGGATCCGGCGCAAAGAACGCGCGGCAAACGGTTTTTCAGTCTCCGTTCCCGGCCGCCATTCTGGCATCCACCAGTTTGCAGGCAGCCTGAAACGCCGTCTCTATATCCATTTCGCTCGTATCGAGCAAGTGCGCATCGTCTGCCGGCCTTAACGGACTGTCTGCCCGACCCATGTCGCGGGCGTCGCGTCGCTCGATATCGGCAAGGATTTCGGCGTAGTCGGCGCTGCCGCCGCCGGCCTCGATCTCGCGCCAGCGGCGGGTGGCGCGTACCTCGGGGCTGGCGATGACGTAGAGCTTCACATCGGCGTGAGGGCACACGACCGTGCCGATGTCGCGCCCGTCGAGCACGGCGCCGGGTGGCGTTGCCGCGAAGGCGCGCTGCTTGTCGACGAGGGCGGGGCGCACCGCCGGCATGACCGCCACCTTGGAAGCCGCTTCGCCGACGCCATGCTCGGAAAGCACCGTCCGGTCGAGTGCACCGAGATCGAGTGCGCGGGCGGCGCGTTCGGCGATAACTTCGTCGTCCAGCGGTTGGCCGGTATCGACGAGCGCCTTGGCGACGCCGCGATAGGTGAGGCCGGTGTCGAGATGGCGCAGCCCGTATTGCGCGGCAAGCCGGCGTGCGAGCGTGCCCTTGCCGGAGGCGGCCGGTCCGTCGATGGCGATCAGCAAATCGTGCTCCCGTTGTGTGGTTCCGTCTGCCGGCATCGGCGTCAGCGCGACATCACGAGCCTGAGCCCGAAGGCGATCAGTGCCAGCCCTACCACGCCGTCGAACACCGGTCGAATGCGGATAAAGCCGCGCCGCACCATGGGCAAGCGGAAAAAGATCGACACCGCGC
Organism: uncultured Nitratireductor sp.; assembly: GCF_913053745.1. Classification (GTDB taxonomy): domain Bacteria; phylum Pseudomonadota; class Alphaproteobacteria; order Rhizobiales; family Rhizobiaceae; genus Nitratireductor. The sequence goes on along the minus strand of NZ_CAJXGF010000048.1, from coordinate 2,525 downwards.
CCCACCACAGCGTGGAAACCAACACCGCGGTCGCCACGGCACCGGCGAAAAGACCGGCCGTACTCCCGGGCGGAATCATCACGCCGAACAGGCTTGCATAATAGGCGATCACCTTGGGATTGGAGATGTTGGTGACGAACCCGGCGCGCAGGGCGGCCATCGGCGTCACCTGCGGGACGGCGTCCTCTTTCAGGTTCATGCGCCCGCGCGAGCGCCACACCGAACGCAGCATCCTGAAGCCGAACCATGCCAAATAAGCACCGCCGGCGATACGGATCGCCATCGGCAGCCACGGAACGGCGTTGATGAGTGTACCCAGCCCCGCCGCCGCGAAGCTCGACCAGACGAACGTCGCCGCAACAACGCCGAGGACGGCCGAAGGTCCGCAGCGCGGATCGTCCGCATTCGCGTGCCCAGCCACCACGAACAGCGTCGGGCCGGGGCTGGAGATGGCGAAGAAATGGATAAGCGCGATGCCAAGGAGGATATGCAGGTAATCCATGATCCGTTCCCCTCGTTCTTTTTTGTGGGTAGCGGATCATATTCTGCGGCGTGCAACCGCGCGACGCTCGCCGTGCGGTTGCTGACAAACCCTGACGCGCCTAAACGGAACGGGTGATGCCGCCGTCGATGCGGATGTTCTGGCCGGTGACGTAGCCCGACTTCTCGTCCGCCAGGAAGGCGATGAGCTCGGCGACCTCGCCTACCGTGCCGTACCGGCCCATGGGAATGCGCACGCGGCGGTCTTCCTTCTCTGGCAGCGAGTCGATGAAGCCCGGCAAAACGTTGTTCATACGCAGATTGTCGGTCGCGTATTTGTCGCAGAAGAGCTTGGTGAAGGCGGCAAGCCCGGCGCGGAATACGCCGGAAGTGGGAAATGTCGCTTCCGGCTCGAACGTGGCGTAGGTGGAGATGTTGACGATCGAGCCCGACTTCTGCGCCTGCATGATCGGCGTGACGAGCCGCGTCGCGCGCACCACGTTGAGCAGATAGAAATCCATGCCCGTGTGCCAGTCCTCGTCGGAGATGTCGAGCACGTCGCCCTTCGGCCCGTGCCCGGCGCCGTTCACCAGCGCATCGATGCGGCCGAAGCGCTCCATCGTAGCCTCCGTGAAGCGCTTGAGGTCGTCGGTCGACAGGTTGGAACCGGTGAAGCCGAGCCCGCCGAGCTCCTTGCCCAGCGCCTCGCCTTTGCCGGAAGACGACATCACGGCAAGCTGGTAGCCGTTTTCGGCCAGTTTGCGTGCGGCTGCGGCGCCCATGCCGCTGCCGCCGCCGACGATCATGGCAACCCTGTTCGTGCTCATCGTGTTTTCCTCCGTGCGGATCCGATTGTCAGTCCAGTTGTGCGCCGAGTCGCGTCATGAGCGCGGTAAAATCGGGGAAGCTGGTGGCGATCATGGCCCGGTCGTCGATGGTGACGGGCTTTTCCGTGGCCAGCCCCATGACGAGGAAGCTCATGGCGATGCGGTGGTCGAGATGGGTTGCGACCTTGCCACCGCCGAGCCCTCTGCCGTCGGGGCGGCCGGAGACCCTGAGCGTGGATTCGCCTTCCTCGCAGGCGACGCCATTGGCCTTGAGCCCGTCGGCAACGGCCGAAAGCCGGTCGGATTCCTTCACCCGGAGTTCTTCCAGCCCCTGCATCAGCGTGTCGCCGTCGGCAAAGCTCGCGGCCACGGCGAGCACGGGATATTCGTCGATCATTGACGGGGCGCGGTCGGCGGGTACGGTGACGCCTTTCAATTCCGAGCCACGCACGCGCAGGTCCGCAACATCTTCACCACCCTCGTTGCGGCGGTCGAGAATTTCGATGTCGGCACCCATCTCGATGAGGGTGGTGAGGAGCCCGGTCCGGGTCGGGTTCATGAGCATGTTCTCGATGACGACCTCCGAGCCCGGCACGATCAGCGCTGCAACCAGCGGGAAAGCGGCTGAGGAGGGGTCGCCCGGCACGGCGATGGTCTGGCCGGTCAGTTTGGGCTGGCCTTCGATTTGGATGTGGCGCACGCCGTCCGCATCCGACTTCACATCGAGCGATGCACCGAAGCCGGTGAGCATTTTTTCGGTGTGGTCGCGGGTGGCGACGGGCTCGATCACCGTGGTCACACCCGGCGTGTTGAGCGCGGCGAGAAGCACCGCCGATTTCACCTGCGCGGAGGGCATCGGCACCCGGTAGGAGATCGGCGCCGCATGTTTGGGACCGCGCAGCGTGATCGGCAAACGGTCGCCGGGCTCGGCGGAAACCACCTGTAAGCCCATTTCCTTCAACGGATCGAGCACACGGCCCATCGGACGCTTGGAGAGCGAGGCGTCGCCGATGAAATGCGTCGTCATGTCGTAGGAGCCGACGAGGCCCATGGTCAGGCGTACGCCGGTGCCGGCATTGCCGAAATCGAGCGGGGCTTCGGGCTCCAGAAGACAGCCATTGCCAGTGCCATTGACGATCCAAGTATCGCCGTCCTTGCGCACAAGAGCCCCCATCGCCTGCATGGCCCGGCCGGTCGCAAGGATGTCCTCGCCCTCCA
>NZ_CAJXGF010000047.1 GCF_913053745.1 uncultured Nitratireductor sp. | reverse complement strand
TGGTGGGCACGCTGACAGTGGGCAACGGCACACGAGCCATCGGCTTGCGTGCCGACATGGATGCGCTTGCCATGCCCGAAACCGCCGACCGCCCCTATAAGTCGACCGTGCCTGGCAAGATGCATGCCTGCGGCCATGACGGGCACACGACACTGCTTTTGGGCGCAGCGCGCGAACTGGCACGCACGCGCAATTTTTCCGGCACTGTGCATTTCATCTTCCAACCCGCGGAAGAAGGTCGTGGCGGCGCAAAGCGCATGGTGGAAGACGGCCTTTTCGAGCAATTCCCTTGCGATGCAGTCTATGGCCTACACAACATGCCCGGCCTCGACACGGACGAGATGGCCGTGGTGCCCGGCCCGCAGCTTGCATCCTCCGACAGTTGGCAGGTAACCTTTCGCGGCGTGGGCACGCATGGCGCAAAACCACATCTAGGCAAGGATCCCGTTACGGCGGGCGGTCATTTCCTTTCCAGCCTGCAGACCATTGTCGGCCGTGTGGTCGATCCCCTGCAGCCGGCAGTGGTGAGCGCGTGCTCGGTGCAAGCGGGCGACCCCAACGCGCTCAATGTGATACCCGATTTCATGGACATTGCCGGCACCGCCCGCGCCTATACGCCGCGCGTGCGCGATCAGCTCGAAGAAGAGATCGGGCGGCTCGCAAACGGCGTTGCGGCGATGTTCGGGATCGAGGCGCAATACCGCTTCATCCGGCGCATTCCGCCGGTGGTGAACGATGCCGACGCGACAGCGCGAGCGCTGGCGGCGGCGAAAGCCGTGTGCGGCGACAAGGTGCGCACCGACTTCCCGCCATCGACGGCAGGCGACGACTTCGCCTATTTCTCTCAAGAGGCGCCGGGGGCCTATGTGTGGCTCGGAAACGGACCGGCCATGGACGGCGCGCTGCACCACAACACCGCCTACGATTTCAACGACGAGGCGATCCGCACCGGCGTGAAATTCTGGGCAGCGCTGGTGGAGCAGGAACTGGCCGCCTGATTGCCCGGCGAGAGCCAGCATCCGAATCAAAAGCGGAACCTGCGCCAAGGGCAATGCAGGCCTATTCCAGAACCTCAAGCACCGGTGTTGCCAGAACGGCGGGGCGTGCGTTGTCGGCAATGCCGAGATCGGTCTGGTGCGGGCCGGCATTGCAGGCGAGCGTCGCGCCGAAACAGGCCTTGAACACCAGATAGGGCGGCTCCCAGTCGACGATGTCGTCCATGGCGGAACGCAAGGCCTCAAAGCCCATCGCAATTTCGGCCAACGGGGCGTCGGACACGAGACCCGACAAGAGAAGCGCCAGAGAGGCGACGACCTTGCCGCCCTGCGCAACGGCCATGCCGCCGCCGGCCTCGATCACCCAATTGGCCGCTGCCGCCACATCCTCTTCATTGCCGCCGAAAACCGTGACGTTATGGCTGTCGTGGGAAACCGTGGTGCAGAACGCGCCGCGCCAAGAACCCCAGCCGGTGAGGTAACCCACCCGCGGAATGGCCGGCGCGCGGCCATGACGGTGAATGACGCTGATGAGCGTCGCACCTTCTGGCGGCACGACGAAGCCGTCGCGTACCGTCGCTTCCGCCTCGCTCCATTCGGTGAAACGGGGACGGTGAATGGTGGCCACGCGCACGCGCTTCCCGTCCGCCCGGACGCGGAAATCATCGGGCGTGAAGGTGGCGCATTTGATCGAGCCTTTGAGCGGCGCGGTGGAAAGCGCCTTCACCGGGGCGGTCAAAGCGCCATCGCGCGCGACCACGACGCCATTGGCGATGACGGCGGCGGCACGGAAATTCTCCAGATCGTCAAACAGCGCGATATCGGCGCGGCGGCCGGCGGCGACGAGGCCGAGATCGGGACGCGCGAGCCGGTGCGCGGCATTGAGCGTTGCGGCCTGAATGGCCCAGGCAGCCGGCATGCCGTAGCGCACCAGACGGCGCACCACATCGTCCAGCCCGCCTTCATTCAGAAGCGAGTCGGGAAACACGTCGTCGGTGCAGAGCGTGACCGTGGAAGGCAGATGCCCGAGCGCGTTCAGCGCCTCGACGAATTCCGGCAGGAGGTGGTCATGCGAACCGCGCATCTCGATGGCGAGGCCGGCGCGCAGCTTGGCCATCAGATCATCCCCAGAGACGAGCTCGTGATCTGAACTGACGCCTGAGGCCATGAAAGCGTTGAGGTCTGCGCCTTTGAGGCTGCGGGCATGGCCGAAGACGGGCTTGCCGCTTTCGAGGCCGGCCTGCACCACATCGCGCATGGGCGCGGTGCGGTCGATGACGCCGCGCATGTTCATGACCTCGGCAACGCCGCCAATGCCGGGACGCGCCAGCATGTCGGCAAGCTCGGCCCCGCCGAAATCGGCCCCGGACCGTTCAAGTCCGGGCGCAGAAGGTACACAGGAAGGCGCAAGCACGATCATGCGCAGCGGCAGGTCTGCCGCGGCCTCCAGCGCCCAGCCGACACCATCGAGCCCATGCACATTGGCGAATTCGTGCGGATCCCACTGGACGGTGGAGACGCCGCGCGGCAGGACGGCCTGCGCGTAGGCCGCAGGTGTGATCATGGAGCTTTCCACATGCATGTGCATGTCGATCAGACCGGGCGTGACGGTGAGCCCTTCCGCCTCGATGATCTCGACTGCATCGCTGCGTGCGCCTTGATCGTGGACGCTTGAGATGAGTGCGCCGACAATGCCGATATCGGCGGGGCGCAGCTCGCCGGTCACCGCGTCGAGCAGCGTGCCGCCGCGAATGAGAAGATCGAAGGGCGCATCGCCGCGCGCGGCGGAGACGGCGCGGTCGCGCAGGGCGGCATTGTCGAGGTCGCGGGGTTCGGCGGTCATGCGCGGGAAGCCTCCACGAGCGCGTCGAGCGCCAGCGCGCGAACGCGGGTGGCATCGGCGCGCATGCCCCACAGAGCGTTGGGATTTGCGCGAGGGCGTTGATCGACAATGGTGCGGCCACGCGTGTGGGTGCCAGACAGCTCCATCGTGACTTGCGCTTTCTCGAAAACGAAGGCGTCAGGTGCCACGAAGGCAGCGGCGGCGGTCGGATCGTAAAGCGCCATGGCCTTGCGCCCGCTGTTGAGCGCGATGTCGACATAGGCGCCAAGAAGATCGGCCAGGATCTCGGCCTTTGGCGTGCCGACGGCGCGGACGGTGTCGACATCCTCCGGACCGACGAGCACCTGACGGCACAGATCGAGATCGGCGACGCGCAGCGTCACGCCACTCGTCAGAACGATGGCGACAGCCTCCGGATCGGCGAAGGCGTTGAACTCTGCGGACGCCGTGTGGTTGCCACGGGTTGCGCCGCCGCCCATCCAGGTCACGCTGGTGATCTTTGAAATGAGATCGGGCCGCGCAAGCGACAGGATCGCGACGTTGGTGAGCGGACCGAGCGCGAGGATTTCGCCCGGCGCATCGAGCCCTTCAAGCCATGCGGTCAGAGCCGTCAACGCATCGGTGTGTGGCAGCGCGTCCGCCTCAGGGAGGCTGCGCCCACGGGTGGGAATGCCGGTGGGACCGAGAACATGGGCGGGTGTTTCCACCCCGCCCAGGATCGCCCGTTCCGCGCCGATGTGGATCGGGAAGCGCCAGCCGAGCAGCGACGCGGCCCCGGCGGCATTGGCGCGCACCGCGTCCATCGGCGCGTTGCCGAACACCAGCGAAACGCCAGCAATCGGCTTCGACGAGGCGGCGACGATCATCATCGCCAGAATGTCGTCGAAGCCCATATCCGTGTCGATCCAGACCAAGGCGGGCACTCCCCTTCCTACATGCGCTCGAGAACAGCTGCGCGCTCCGGCGGCAGGTCGAAGGCAACCTTGCTGCCTGGCTCGAAAACCGGTGCTGCGGCGTCCATCTCGGCCTTGATGGGGCCGAGCGGACTCATCAAAAGGTATTCGCGCGAACCGCCAGCGAAAGCGGCGCCAAGGACTTCCCCCTCGAAACGTCCGTTCCCGAGCGAAACCATGTTCGGACGCCAGGCCAAGCCCGGAGCGTTCACCGACGCTGCCCCGCTCAGTTCCAGCCTGCCGTTTTCGGTAACTATTTGGCCGTTCTCCACGGGGAAGATATTCTCGAAGCCGACGAAATCGGCAACGAAACGCGACTGAGGCCGATTGTAGACATCTTCAGGCGAGCCGATCTGTTCTATCACGCCTTCCTTCATGACAACGATGCGATCTGCCAGCGCCAGCGCCTCGTTTTGATCGTGCGTTACGAAAACCATGGTGACCCCGCTTTCCCGCTGCACGCGCTGCAGCTCGGTGCGCATTTCCAGACGCAGGCGCGCATCGAGGTTAGACAGCGGCTCGTCGAGCAGAAGCACCTTGGGCTGCATGACCAGCGAGCGGGCAAGCGCGACCCGCTGCTGCTGGCCGCCGGAGAGTTCCGCCGGTTTGCGGCTGTGGAACTTGGAAAGCCCGACCATGGCGAGGCCGGCCTCGACCCGCTGGTTGATCTCGGCCGTGGGAAGTTTCTTCAGGCGCAGGCCGAAGGCGACGTTCTCGAACACGGTCAGATGCGGAAAGAGCGCGTAGGACTGGAACACCAGACCCACATGACGCCTGTTGGCAGGCACATGGGTGATGTCCGCGCCATCCAGCGTAATTGTGCCGGAAGCCGGGCGCAGAAGACCGGTGATCGCGCGCATGGTGGTGGTCTTGCCACAGCCGGAAGGACCGAGCAGAGCGATCAGCTCGCCCTTGCGAATGGACAGGTTGAGACGGTCGACCGCGACGGTCTTGCCGTAGGCGAGCGTCAGATCGCTCAGATCGAGATAGGTTTCATCAGACATAGCGGGAGAACCCCAGGAAACGTTCCGCGAGGAAAACGATGGAAATGGACAGGAAGGCGAGCAGCGCGGCGAGAGCCGCCACCGACGGATCGTAGGTGATTTCCATGTACCAGATCATGTCGATCGGCAACGTGCGCACACCCGGCCCTGAAAGGAAGAGCGACACCGGCACCTGATTGAAGCTGGTGACGAAGCCCAGAATGAAGGCCGCCAGAATCCCGCTTTGAATGTTGGGCAGCACGATCCGGAAGAAGGTGGCGACCCGCGTGGAGCCGAGGATGACCGCAGCTTCCTCGATGTCGCTGCGCAGATTGTCGAGCGAGGCCGAAACCACACGCACCGCATAGGGCAGGATCAGCGCTGTGTGGGCGATGAACAGCGCCACGCCGACCCCGACATCGAGCGGGATCACCAGATAGCGCAGGAGCGCCAGTCCGACGATGATGCCCGGCACGATGATCGGCGCGGAGACAATGGTGCGGATGGTCTCGCCGAAGGGCAGACGATAGCGCGATGCGGCATAGGCCACCGGCACACCGAGCACCAGTGCCGCAAGCGTGCCGAAAATGGCAAGGAACATGGAAAGCGCAAAACTCGCCCGGAAACTCTCCACTTCGAACACCTTCATCACCCATTTGAACGACAGGCCCTGTGGGGGGAAGGCGAGCGTTTCGCCGCCCGACAGGGCCGCCGCAACGATGATGACGAAGGGCCCAAGCAGGAAGATGAGGACGAGTGTCAGCGTGACATAGGACAGAAGGCGGGACGTCATCGCTTGTTCCTCGCAGTGGCCAGTCGTTTCAGAAGCAGGTTGGCGGAGAAGCTCATGACCATGAGGATCATCGCGATGATGCTTGCCGATGCGAAGTCGTTCGCGACGGTGACGCGCTGATAGAGCAGCGTTTCCAGCATCAAGACCTTGGAGCCGCCGAGGATGGCGGGAGTGATGTAGGCCGTGAGCGAACCGGTGAAGACCAGCGTGCCGCCGATGACGAGCCCCTCCTTGGTGAGCGGAAGGATGACCTTGACGAAAACCTGCAGCCAGTTGGCGCCCAGAACGCGCGCGGCGGGTACGGCATCCCTGGGCATGTTTTCCAGCGCGCTGATGAGCGACAGGATCATAAGTGGAAGGAAGAGCTGCAGAAGGCCGATGAAGACGGCGGTTTCTGTAAACAAGAACCGGATGGGTGTGTCGGAAAGGCCGAGCCAGACGATGGTCTCGTTGACGAAACCCGTTCGCCCCAGAATGACGATCCAGGCATAGGTTCTGGCGACGGGCGAGATCATCAAGGGCATGACGACGAGACCGATCAGGCGGCCGCGTGCGGTGGGCGGCAGCGTGACGATGGAATAGGCCGTGGCATAGCCGATGACCGCCGATACGGCGGTGACAATCGCGCCGAGCTTCAGCGTGCGCCAGAAGACGGTACGATTGAGCTCGCTTTCGAAGAAGCCGGCATAGGATGCCAGGGTCCAGCTTCCCTCGGCGCGGAAGCCTTCGGAAAGCAGAATGCCGACGGGAACGAGAAAGACGATCGCCGCGAAGACCGCCGCAGGCAGCGCCAGCGCCAGTCCTTCCATCCGATTCTGAAACATGTGTTGGAACCTTGTGTTGGGTCCGGGGGCAAGCGCATCGCCCACCCCCGGACCATCGCATCAGCTATCGGCCTACTGGCCGATCTGAGCGTTCCACTCCGAAAGCCAGGCCTCGCGGTTGTCGAGAATGACGGCCGGTTCGAGCAGTTTGAGGCTCTCAACGGTTTCGGCGCCGTAGGTTAGATTTTCCGCGATTTCGTCGGAAACCTCGACGTCCGCATTGGCAGGGCTGTCCACCAGCGCCTCGGCGAGCTTGGTCTGGATCTCAGTGGAGAGCCAGAAATCCATGAATTCATAGGCGAGATCTTCGTTCTTGGCGCCCTTGGTCAGGATCATGACGTTCATGCCGCCGGTCTGGCCTTCCTTCGGAGTGGCCCAGGCCATATCGAAGCCCATCTTGGAATAGGCACCCCAGGCGAAACGGCCTATCGGGGCTGCCAGGATTTCCTCCTGCTGCATGAGCTGCGCGACCTGCGAGGAACGCTCGTAGAAGGTGACGATGTCGTCCTTGTTCTTGGCGACTTCGCCGATGGCCGCCTTGAGATCGGCAGCATCGTCGCCGATGGCCTTGCCGACCATGTAGAGAGCTGGCGGCCCCTGATTGGTGCTGACGTTCGGGAATGCGACCCGCCCTTTCAGCTTGTCCTGAAAAAGGTCGGCCCAGCTCTCGATCTCCACCTCGTCGGCGCGATAGGCGATGGAGGTGGCGTAGAAGGTATAACCGACGCCCATATGGTCGCCCACCGGGTCCTTGGCGATGTCGTACAGCTTGTCGTAGTTCGACAGGCGGGTGACATCGATGGATTGGGTAATGCCCTTGCGCGCAGCCGAAAGCGCGTCGTGCGTGGACATGACGGCCATGTCGATTTCGGGATCGTCCTTGCGGGCTTCCAGCTTTGCGAGGCGCTCCACGGAGTTGCCGGTCTCGACCACGAGTTCGCAGCCGCACTGGGCCTCGAAGGGATCGTAGACGATCTCCTTGAATTCGTCCTGCGCGAAACCGTAAACGGAGATGACGAGGGTTTTGTCGGCGGCGTGGGCTGCGCCGCTGAGCGCGGCGAGCGCAACGCCGGAGGCGAGGAATTTCTTGAACATGACTGATCGCTTCCTTCTCTGGTGGTGCCTTCTTTTAGGCTGGGTCCGTGGCGGTTGATGACGCGGACCGGACATGGACCGATGCCCGATCGCCGAGCGCAGACCGACCCAACACCGGTCCGCTTGACTGACGCATGATGAGTTGCATGGGAACGCGGCCCGGATGCCGCGGCGCGGGCAATGCGGGCGCGGTTTCGGCGGCGTTGAGGCGCTCGATCTGCCAGATGAGATCGGCAATGGCTATCTCGGCGATGCGCTCCATATTCATGCGCATCGTCGTAAGGCTCGGCGCGATGACGCCCGCCCAGATGAGATCGTCGAAGCCGGTGACGCTGACATCGGCAGGTATGGAAACACCGCCTTGCTGCAATTCGGTGATCGCGCGCAAGGCATGAAGGTCGGATACGGCCGCAAAAGCCGTCACCCCTTCCTCCACCAAACGCACCAGACCGAGGGGGCAGCCGGAACCGAGGCTCCGTTCCATCTCGCCGATCCAGACGAGGCGGCTCTCGCCCTTGCCGAAAAATGCTTCCCTGATACCCCCGATACGATCGTTCTGGACATTGGAATCGGAATGGAGACCGATGATCGCGATGGAACGGTGACCAAGTTCAAGCAGATGCCGTCCCATTTCCACGCCGCCGTTCCAGTGATCGGCGGCAACGGTGTTGCCGGGAGTGGAAGCAGAATCGATAACCGCCACGGGACGGCCGATATCGGCGATGCGGGTGCCATGACGGGGTACGACCACAATGCCATCCGCGCCACGCTCGATCAGCCGGTCGATGGCGCGGGACTGAGCTTCGACGTCGCCACGGCTATCGCCGATAAGGACCCCGTATCCCGCCTCGGAAGCCGCGTGTTCGATTGCCTGCGCGAACTGGGGAAAGAGCGGATGGCCGATATCGGCCAGAACGAGACCGAGCACATGGCTGCGCCCGGTGCTCAACGCGCGGCCTGCGAGGCTGGGCACATAACCCAGTTCCTTTGCCTTTTCACGGATCGCCCGGCCAAGCTCCTGCGACACACGGCCCTTTCCGGACATCGCGTTTGAAACGGTTGCAACCGATACGCCAAGAGCTTTGGCAATATCGGATAGATTGGCACGTGAAGCCATCAAAACCCGATTCATATGAAGGTTAAGCGTTTAAGCATTATGCCCGGCAAGAACCGTCATGTCGAATCGGATTCTGAAAATCCCCAAAAAACGCCGTTAGGCGGACGCTGTAACCGCCCTCACCTCGCCGGCCTTTACTCCCTCGGGCCCGGCAGATCGGGCAGGAACAGGCACCTGAAAGCGCTTGAGCCGCAGGGCATTGCCCAGCACAAAGACACTGGAAAGCGCCATGGCGCCGGCGGCAAGCATGGGTGACAGGAGCATGCCCGTGGCCGGGTAGAGCACACCGGCGGCGACCGGGATCAGGCTCACATTGTAGGCGAAGGCCCAAAACAGGTTCTGCCGGATGTTCTTCATGGTTGCCTGCGAGAGGCCGATGGCATTGGCGACACCGGCGACATCGCCCGCCATGAGAACCACGTCGGCGCTCTCGATGGCGACATCGCTGCCGGTGCCGATGGCGATGCCGACATCGGCTTCCGCCAGAGCGGGGGCATCGTTGATGCCGTCACCCACGAAGGAGACCGGGCCTGCCTGCTTGCGCAAACGCTTGAGCGCCTCGACCTTGCCCTCCGGCAGCACTTCCGCCTCGACCCGGTCGATGCCGAGCTTTGCGGCGATGGCTTCAGCCGTGTGGCGGTTGTCGCCGGTTATCATCGCCACTTCCAGCCCCAGCGCATGAAGTGCTGCAATGGCGCGCGGCGTCGATTCCTTCACCGGATCGGCCACCGCGATCACCGCGGCGAGCTTGCCATCGACCGCCGCATAAAGCGGTGTCTTGGCATCGGCGGCGAGCTTTTCGGCATCGGAGGAAGCCTTGCCGATCTCGACGCCCTGCTGGCGCATGTAGCGATCCGCACCGATATGGAGCCTGCGATCGCCAACGGTGGCGGCAATGCCGAAACCCGGAACCGCATCGAACGCATCGACCGGCTTGAGGTTGAGCCCCTCGGCGCGCGCACCCTGAACGATGGCTTCGGCCACCGGATGTTCGGACATGGCTTCCGCCGAGGCGACGAGCGAAAGGATTTCAGCGCGCTCGAAACCGTTCTGCACCGCGAAATCGGTCAGTGCCGGGCGACCGAGCGTCAGCGTGCCAGTCTTGTCGAACGCGACAACGCTTGTGTTGCGCAGGCTCTGCAATGCCTCGCCGTTGCGGAAGAGAACACCGAGTTGTGCAGCGCGGCCGGTGCCGACCATGATGGAGGTGGGCGTGGCAAGCCCCATGGCGCACGGGCAGGCGATGATGAGCACCGCCACAGCATTGACCAGCGCGAAGGCGAAGGCGGGATCGGGACCGAACACCAGCCAGACGACGAAGGTGAGCGCGGCGGCAAGCATCACGGCCGGCACAAACCAGGCCGTGACCCGGTCGACCACCGCCTGGATCGGCAGCTTGGCCCCTTGCGCGTTTTCGACCATGCGGATGATCTGCGCCAGCACCGTGTCGGAACCGACCTTGGTGGCCCGGTAAACGAAGCTGCCCGTCTTGTTGATCGTGCCGCCGATCACCCCGTCGCCTTCGGCCTTGGAGACCGGAACCGGCTCGCCGGAGATCATCGCTTCATCCACATAGGAGGAGCCGCTCTCGACCACGCCATCGACCGGCACCTTGTCGCCGGGGCGCACCTGAAGCCGGTCGCCCACGACGACCTCTTCTAGCGGCACTTCGACAAAGCTGTCGTCTTTGAGAATGCGGGCGCTCTTGGCGCGCAGCCCCATCAGCCGCTTGATGGCCTCGCCGGTGCGGCCCTTGGCGCGCGCCTCCAGAAGCCGCCCAAGCAGGATGAGCGTGACAATGACGGCGGATGCCTCGAAATAGACATTGACCGTGCCGGAGGGGAGAATGCCGGGCGCGAAGGTGGCCACGACCGAATAGGCCCAGGCGGCCGTGGAGCCGAGCATAACGAGTGCGTTCATGTCCGGCGCGAAGCGCATCAGCGCGGGAAAACCCTTGCGATAAAAGCGCAGGCCCGGCCCGAACTGAACGATGGTCGCCAGCACGAAATAAACCATGTAGAGCGTGCCGCGGTCGGCAATCCCCATCAGCCAGGCGTGCATGCCCGGCACGAAATGGCTGCCCATTTCGAGAATGAAGATCGGCAGGGTGAAGATTGCAGCCAGCGTAAAATCGCGCTTGAGCGAACGAAACTCGGCGGCTTTCGCCTCCTCATGCGCATCGCGCGCAGCAGCGCCATCGGAGCGCGCGACCGGCGTGTAACCCGCCTTGCGGATCGCCTCTTCCACGCCGCTGCGCGCTTCGTCGCTCAACAGATCGACGGAGGCACTTTCGGTGGCAAGGTTGACGGCAACTTTGGAAACACCGGGAACGGCGGCAATGGCCTGCTCCACACGCCGCACACAGGAGGCGCAGGTCATGCCCTCGATGCCGATGCCGAGATGGCTGGCAGACACGCGATAGCCAGCCCCCTCCACCGCCTTGACGATGCTGAAGAAATCGACGCCAGGCTGCACCGCCACATCGGCCGTCTCAGTCGCAAGATTGACCGAGGCGCTTTCAACGCCATCGACGGCGGCAATCGCCTTTTCCGCGCGCTTGACGCAGGAAGCGCAGTTCAGCCCCTCGATGCGGAAGCGTTTCACATTCGCCGAAGACGTGCTGGGGGGCAGGGTATTCATCGCTTTCATCCTGAAAGAATATTGTTCAGGATTGGGCTTCTAAACCTTCCAGTCAATGGAAGGTCAAGCGAGAAAATCAGTGTGCGGTTTCGGACCCTGCGAAGGCGGACAAAAGCAGGCGCAAATACTGCACGTCGGGATGCCCGGGCAAGCGCCGGTCGATCTCCGCGATCTGACGCCGTGCCGCAAGCTCGATATCGAGACCGGGCGGCAGGCTCACAAGCCACGCCTCGAACGCGCGCTGCTGCGCGGGGATCGTGCCCCACGCAGCCGCTCGGTTGTTGTGGAGCCATACGCCATGAATCAATCCCAGCTCAGCGCACCGCCATTCTGATATTCGATGACGCGCGTCTCGAAGAAATTCTTTTCCTTCTTCAGGTCCATCGCCTCGCTCATCCAAGGGAAGGGATTTTCGGTCTCGGCATAGACGGGTGCGAGGCCGAGCTGGGCGCAGCGGCGGTTGGCGATAAAGTGCATATACTGCTCGCACAGCGCCGCATTCAGCCCAAGGAAGCCGCGCGGCATGGTATCCCGACCATAGGACGCTTCAAGCTTGGCGGCGCGCGCAATCATGCCTCGCACTTCCTCCTGGAATTCTTTCGTCCATAATTGCGGGTTCTCGATTTTGATCTGATTGATAACGTCGATGCCGAAGTTCAGATGGATCGATTCATCGCGCAGTATGTACTGATACTGTTCGGCGATACCGACCATCTTGTTGCGGCGGCCGAGCGAGAGAATTTGTGCGAAGCCGGTGTAAAACCACATCCCCTCGAAAATGACATAGAAGGCCACGAGATCGCGCAGGAACGCCTGATCGGCCTCCGGCGTGCCGGTCCTGAATTCCGGATCGTCCAGATGCTTTGTGAAATCGAGAGCCCAGGCCGCCTTGTCGGTGATGGAAGGCACTTCACGATACATGTTGAAGAGTTCGCCCTCGTCCAGCGAAAGGCTCTCCACGATGTATTGGAAAGTGTGTGTGTGGATCGCCTCTTCGAAGGCCTGGCGCAGCAGATACTGCCGGCATTCGGGATTGGTGAGGTGGCGGTAGATCGCCAGAACGATATTGTTGGCGACAAGCGACTCGGAGGCGGCGAAGAAGCCGAGATTGCGCTTGATCATGCGCCGCTCGTCTTCGGTCAGTCCGTCGCGCGACTTCCACAGCGCGATGTCGGCCTGCATGGAAACCTCGGTGGGCATCCAGTGATTGTTGCAGCCGGCGAGATATTTCTCCCACGCCCAGCGATATTTGAGCGGTAGGACTTGGTTGACGTCAGCGCGTGCATTGATCATGCGCTTGTCGTCGACCGAGACGCGCGCGGCTCCGCGCTCGATTTCGCCGAGGCCCGTGGCGTCGGCTTCTTCAGCGATCGGGTGGGCAGCCCCTGCGGGGCGCGTTTGTTCGTTCCAGTTCAGCATCGTCATATCTTCCCATTGGATTGAGCCTCACGCCCTCGCCCTTCGACAGGCTCAGGCTGGGAGTAACAAAGGCGCCATTTCTATTGGCAAGCCTCGCATTCGGGATCGTCGACAGCGCAGGCCTTGCCCCAGGCCGCGTTCGGATCGATCTCGACCGGCGCGGCGGAGACACTCGCCGCAGAAACGGCGTTGAGCTTTCCGTCTGTTCCCTTAAGGGTGGATTTCTCCACATGGGTGGCCGAGCGCGAGCGCAGGTAATAGGTCGTTTTCAATCCCTTTTGCCACGCCAACCGATAAAGCGCGTCCAGCTTCTTGCCGCTCGGATTGGCTATGTAAAGGTTAAGCGACTGAGCCTGATCGATCCATTTCTGGCGGCGCGAGGCGGCCTCGATCAGCCAGGCGGAATCGATCTCGAACGCGGTCGCATAGAGCGCCTTCAGATCGTCGGGCACTCTATCGATCTGGCCGACCGAGCCATCGAAGTATTTAAGGTCCGACATCATCACTTCGTCCCACAAGCCACGATCCTTCAGATCGTGAATCAGCGCGGCGTTCGCCACGGTGAAGTCGCCCGACATGTTCGACTTGACGAAGAGGTTCTGATAGGCGGGTTCGATGGACTGCGAAACGCCGCAAATGTTCGAGATGGTGGCGGTGGGCGCAATGGCCATGCAGTTGGAATTGCGCATGCCGACCTTCTTCACCCGCTTGCGAAGGCTCTCCCAGTCGAGCGTTGCGGCGTTGTTCATGTCGACGCCCGGACGCGCTTCTTCCAGAAGCCGGATGGAATCGATCGGCAGAATGCCTTTCGACCACAGCGACCCTTCGAAACTTGCATAGCGCCCGCGCTCGGCGGCAAGCTCAACTGAAGCCGAAATCGCGTGATAGCTGATCGCCTCCATGCTGGCATCGGCAAAGGCCACCGCATCCTCGCTCGCATAGGGTATGCGCAGCTTCTGCAAAGCATCCTGAAAGCCCATCAGGCCGAGGCCGACCGGGCGATGCCGGAGATTGGAATGGCGTGCCTCCGGAATGGTGTAGAAATTGATGTCGATGACATTGTCGAGCACGCGCATGGCGGTGCCGACCGTGCGCGCCAGACGCTCCAGATCGAGTGCGCCATCGGCGATGTGACTGACAAGATTCACGGAACCCAGATTGCAGACGGCAACCTCGTCCTTCGATGTGTTGAGGGTGATTTCCGTGCACAGATTGGACGAGTGAACGACACCCACATGCCCCTGCGGCGACCGGATGTTGCACGGGTCCTTGAACGTGACCCAGGGATGCCCGGTCTCGAAGAGCATTGTGAGCATGCGCCGCCACAGATCGACCGCGCGCACGGTTTTGAAGACGCGCAACTCACCGGCTTCCGCCTTTGCCTCATAGGCTTCGTAGGCCTTGCGGAACGCCTTGCCGTAAAGATCGTGCAGATCGGGCGTCTCGTCGGGTGAGAACAGGGTCCACGGACCGTCCGCCGCGACCCGCTCCATAAACAGGTCCGGCACCCAGTTGGCCGTGTTCATGTCATGGGTACGGCGGCGGTCGTCGCCGGTGTTCTTGCGCAGGTCGAGGAATTCCTCGATGTCGATGTGCCAGCTTTCCAGATAGGCGCAGACGGCGCCCTTGCGCTTGCCGCCCTGATTGACGGCGATGGCCGTGTCGTTGGCGACCTTGAGGAAGGGCACGACACCCTGGCTCTCGCCATTGGTGCCCTTGATATGCGCGCCGAGACCGCGCACCGGTGTCCAGTCATTGCCGAGCCCGCCGGAATATTTGGCAAGCAGCGCATTATCCTTCACCGCCTTGAAGATGCCGTCGAGATCGTCGGCAACCGTGGTGAGGAAGCAGGAAGAAAGCTGCGGGCGCAGCGTGCCGGAGTTGAACAGTGTCGGCGTGGAAGCCATGAAATCGAACGACGACAGGAGATCGTAGAACTCGATGGCGCGCGCCTCGCGGTCGATCTCGCGCACGGCGAGGCCCATGGCAACCCGCATGAAGAAGGCCTGCGGCAGCTCGAACCGGGTGCCCCTGGCATGCAGGAAGTAGCGGTCGTAAAGCGTCTGCAGTCCAAGAAACTGGAAATTTAGGTCGCGCTCTGGCCGGAGTGCTGCGCCCAGGCGTTTCAGATCGAAGCGGGCAAGCTCGGGATCGACCAATTCGTTGGCGATACCTTTGGCAATATAATCGGGGAAATAACGCGCATAACGTTCCGTCATCTCCGCCTGGGTGGCCTGCTCAGCCCGACCGGAGACAAATGTAAGCGCCTCGCGGCGCAGCTTGTCGAGCAAAAGGCGCGCGGAAACGAAAGCATAATTCGGCTCCAGCTCCACGAGGGTGCGCGCAGCGAGGATGAGCGCCAATGAGAGCTCGTCCTGACGGATGCCATCGTAGAGGTTGCGCCGGGTCTCGTTCAGGATCGGTTCGGCCGAAACGGATTCGAGACCGGCGCAGGCTTCACGAACGATTTCGGCGAGGCGGGCCTCATCCAGGGGAACCTGCGTGCCATCATCCAGCGTCATTTGCAGGGTGGATCGCGGTGCTTCGGCATCGACGGTTTCGGCGGCACGCTCGCGGGCGCGCTCCTCTCGATACAGCACATAGGCACGGGCGACACGGTGATGCTCGCCACGCATGAGAGCGAGTTCCACCTGATCCTGGATCTCCTCTATGTGAAAGACCCGGCCGGCGTCGGCCCGGCGCGTCAGAGCCGACACGACCTGTTCTGCAAGCTCTTCGACAATATCGTGGACACGGCGAGAACCTGCTGCGGTGGACCCCTCGACCGCCAGAAACGCCTTGGTCAGCGCAACGGTGATCTTGGCAGGATCGAATGGCGTAACACCGCCATTACGGCGGATAACGCGATAGCCCGGTTCGGACGAACCGGCCTCGCTTTTTCTGGTGGCTGGCGGAACCGCAGCGGTTCCATTGGTCTTCTGTACTTCAGTCGCCGGCATCTTGACCCCCGTGGCGGTTGGACAGGGGCGCGGAGACATGCGACGCAACGGCAGATTCGTGGCGCGCACGCACCACCGGGACACCCCGCCCGTGGACGTTTATCTCGCTATGGCAGGTCTCCTGGCTTGCAGGTCATCGCCGCTGTTCAGCCTTCCCGGTACGTGTTCGGCACCAGTGACTCAAAACGAAAGCGGCTCACTGCTTACAGTTGCGGGGGCAGCGCCGGACTTGCCAATGAGGCGCACCGGCTTCCCTCTTCGCTCTCGATCCTGAAAGAATCGAAAGAACCATAACCCCTACAGTTGGTATCAATCGGAGCATTGAAGTCAACATCTTGTTTCGGTGGAAAACCGAAACAAGATGTTGGCCGGCAGGTTAAATCCGGGACATCCGGGCGTCAGTTTGCGCGCATGAGTTCGGCAAGCACGGAAAAAATATGCTCATCCTCGGATTGGGCAACGTTGAAACGCAGGAAGGAACGGGCCGAGCCGGAGAGGCTGAAAGCGTTTCCAGGCGCCAACACCACACCTCTTTCCAGCGCGCGACGGGCCAGCGCGGCAGCATCCCGCCCTTCGGGCAGCCGGCACCAAAGAAACATACCCGCCTTCGGCTCGATCCAGGGAACGATGCCGAGTTTTTCCAGCCGTGCACCAACGGCTTCGCGTGAGCGGGAAAGCCGCTGACGCACCGCCTCCATATGCTTGCGGTAGCTGCCATCTCCAAGAAGTTCGACAATCAGCTCCGCCGCCAGTGCAGGCCCGCCGAAACAGGTGGCGATGCGCAGATCGGTCAGCCCCTCGATCCAATCCGGAGGAGCGGCGACGAAGCCGCAACGCACGGAAGCCGAAAGCGATTTGGAAAAACTTCCGATATAGACAACACGCGAAAGCCCGTCGAAGGCAGCGAGCCGGGGCGCCGGTTCCACCTCGAAATCGGCGAAAATGTCGTCTTCGACAATGGTTAGGTCGAACTGTTCGGCGAGCATGAGGATGCGATGCGCGACGGAAGGCGAGAGCACGGCACCCGTCGGATTTTGCAACGCTGAATTGGTGATGTAGAGACGCGGTCCATGCTGCGTCAATGCCTCTGAGAAGCGCTCGATGTCGGGCCCGCCGGGTGTGTAGGGCACACCGACGATCTTCACCTGATGCGCACGCAGGAGGGCGTGGAAATTAAAATAGCAGGGATCGTCCACCAGGACGGTATCGCCCGGCTTGAGGAGAAAACGGCAGAGAAGGTCGATTGCCTGCGTACCCGAATCGGTAAGCATGACCTGGGCGGGCGCGACCTCGATGCCATGGGCCGCCATGCGTCGGGCAAGCCGTGCACGCAGTGACTGCGAGCCAAGCGGTGGACCATAGTCGGCGAGCGTTTCCGGTGCCGCACGGGAAAGACGACGCAACGCGCGGCGCATGGCCCCATCCGGCATCCACGAGGCCGGAAGCCAGCCACAGCCGGGCATCGACATGCGTGCACTGGAAGCCAGCGCCTGGCGCGAAATCCACAATGGATCGACCTCACGATCGAGCGCCGGTCCGATTTCCGCCAGCGACAGAGGGGCAAGCGGCGCGGTCACGAAAAACCCCGCGCCCGGTCGCGAGCGAATTACACCCTCCGCAGCGAGGCGATCATAGGCCTCGACGACGGTGGATTTGGAGACCCCCATGGCGCGGGCGCAACCGCGAATGGAAGGCAATTTCGATCCTGGTGTCAGACTACGATTGGCAATGCGCCCACGAATAGAGCTCATAACGCTCTCGAGGCGCGTTCCATCTGCGTTGTAAGCGGGGTTCGCCATCAGCCGTACTGCTCATTAAACCATTACAGTTTAATAAAATCGTACCGCATTGTCTCTGGCAGCGCCACGTCTCTTTTCGCACACAAGCAGGAACGAAGGAGCACGGCATGAACAAGACAATGAATGGCTGGGCAAGCGGTCTTTTGGGAATAATCATCTTCAGCGGATCGCTGCCGGCAACACGAGTGGCGGTGCAGGGCTTCGATCCGGTGTTTCTGACAGTGGCACGTGCGGCAATTGCCGGTATTCTGGCAATCCTGCTCCTGACGGCGTTTCGGGAACGCCGGCCGGAGCGACGCGATATTGCAGGGCTGTTTATCGTCGCCAGCGGCGTGGTCGTGGGCTTTCCCCTGCTAACGGCCCTCGCGCTCGAACACGTCACCTCGGCGCATTCCATCGTCTTCATCGGCCTGCTGCCGCTTGCGACCGCCATCTTCGGCGTGGCGCGCGGGGGAGAGCGACCGCGCCCGGCGTTCTGGCTTTTCTCGGTTATGGGCAGCGCCCTCGTCGTCGGTTATGCGACCAGCCAGGGTATGGCGGCCTCACCGAGAGGCGATCTTCTGATGCTCGGCGCCATTGTCGTTTGCGGGCTCGGCTATGCGGAGGGCGCGTCCCTCTCACGCCGAATGGGTGGTTGGCAGGTGATCTCCTGGGCCTTGGTACTGTCGCTGCCGGTGATGCTGCCGCTGGCGCTTCTGACATTGCCAGCGCATTTTGAGCATGTGAACGCGCCGGCCTGGGTCGGGCTTGGCTACGTTTCCGTCTTCAGCATGCTGGTCGGCTTCGTCTTCTGGTATCGTGGACTGGCGCTGGGCGGCACGGCAACGGTCGGGCAATTGCAATTGCTTCAGCCCTTCTTTGGCTTCGCGCTCGCTGCGGTGTTGCTGCACGAACCCGTGACTGCCGGAATGATGGCAGTGACGGCGGCCATCATCCTGTGCGTTGCCGGGGCAAAACTTTCAGCCGGACGGAAAACCGCACAGGCGAAAGACCCGACAGCTAGGCGAAGCTCGACGTCTTGAGGAATTCGGACAATCGCTCGGTCTGCGGCTTGAGAAACATTACCCGCGGATCCCCGTCCTCGCCGATCACGCCCTGGTTCATAAAAATGACGCGAGAAGACACCTCGAAGGCGAAGCGCATCTCGTGGGTGATATGCTCCCCTTGGTCATTCTTAAAAAATCCATTATTATGTAATTATATCCATATTAATGGGTTTAAACATCAAGCCGCATCGGCAGAGGCTTGTCAAGTCGATCGCCGATGGTTGAGACGCAATAGAACACAAACAGACCGTCCCGCCGGGCCAACCGGCGATGAAACATAGACGGTCTGGATTTACTTCGAAGCGCGCCGGAATCCGGCTTCACGCCTCGCGGCCGGAACGGCAGGGAGTGAAACGCGAGGCTCTACCCCCCCCGGTCAGACCTGATCGGGAGTGGAAAGGGTCAACGCAACAATTTTTCAACGGCGTCGCAGGCCAGGACCTTGATGAGATGGGCCCTGTAATCGCCCTTCGCATGGATGTCGTCGAGCATTTCCTCGATAGAAAGCCGAAGCGGCTCCAGGGCCTGCGGCCGACAATCCCCGTTCAATGCTTCTTCTGCCGCGCGCCAGCGGAAGACACCGTCACGGCCGGCTCCGGTGATCGCCACGCGCCAGCCCTCCTTCCCTCTCCCGACGAAGACACCGACGATGGCAAATCGCGAGGCAGGGTTGCGGAATTTGAGATAGGTGGAACGGCGACAATGACGGAAACGAACGCCGGTTATGAGCTCCCCCTCGTCCAGCGCCGTCTCGAACAATCCCAGAAAGAACGAATCCGCCGCAATCGCACGTTTATCGGTCAGGATCGTGGCGTCGAGCCCCAGACATGCCGCGGGATAATCGGCCGCCGGATCGTTGTTGGCGATGGAACCCCCAATGGTACCGCGATTGCGCACCTGCGCGTCGCCGATCTGACCGGCGAGATGAGCCAGACCGGGAATGTGCTGCCGGATCGACGATGAATTGGCAACGTCTGCATGGGTACACATGGCACCGACGACGATCGCGTCCTCCTCGATCCGAATTTCGCGCAGTTCGGAGATGCCTCCGAGATCGATGAGCGCAGCCGGAGCGGACAACCCCTGCTTCATCGTTGGAATCAGTGTCTGCCCACCGGCAAGGACGCTGCTGTCCTCGATTTCGCAAAGCAAGGTCACCGCCGCTTGCACACTGTCCACGCGCTTGAAGTCGAAACGGTTCACCGCTGCATCTCCCGCGAACCCTGGCGGATCGCCTTGACGATGTTTTCGTAACCCGTACACCGGCAGATATTGCCTTCGAGCTCATGCCGGATCGTCGTCTCGTCGAGTTCTGCGCCGTGGCGGCGCACCATGTCGACCGCCGACATGATCATCCCCGGTGTACAGAAACCGCATTGCAAAGCGTGGCATTCGTGAAAGGCTTTTTGCATGGCATGCAGTGCCTCGCCATCGGTAAGGCCCTCGATCGTCCGGACGTCGCGCCCCTCGCATTGCACGGCGAGCATGGCGCAGGATTTCACCGCTTCCCCGTCGACATGAACCACACAGGCTCCGCACTGGCTGGTGTCACAACCAACATGCGTTCCCGTCAATCGTCTGTTCACGCGCAGAAAATCCACGAGCAGGGTTCTGTCTTCCACCTCTTCGTCAACGGTTTCACCGTTGATATAAATCGTCACCCGCGTCATGAACGGCTCCCGTCTTCCATAAGCTGCATCGGCATCCGTTTCTCATTCCATCGTTTCCACGCGCGTTATCTCCGCCTCGAGCCGTTCGAAGAATTCCCGGGCGAGCTTGCGTGCAGTGCTGTCGATCAAACGCGCTCCCAGTTGCGCGATCTTGCCGCCCACCGCGGCGTCGACCTCGTAGGAAAGGAGCGTGGCGACTTCGTCAGCATCCTCGAGCGCGACGCGCGCTCTGCCCTTTGCGTGGCCCGCGATCCCACCGTTCCCCTGCCCGGAAAGAGTCAGTGCCGACGGCTTCTGCACATCTTCGAATGCAACAGTGCCTTTGAAGCGTGCCCTGACCGGTCCGACCTTCAGCGCGACCGTGGCGTTAAGCTCCCGCTCCGAGACACGTTCGATCGCCTCACAGCCGGGAATGCAACGTTGCAGGATCTCGATATCGTTGATCGCATCCCACACGACCGCACGCGGGGCTTCAATGCGTTGCTGATTGACCAGTTCCATCAGTTCCAGCTCCGGATTATGTCAAACTCAGCGCACCACCGCGCTGACACGGTTCTCAATGAGACGCAGAAGGTTAAGGGCCGTCATTTCGGACGACTTGGGGTTGGTGCGCAGGGGTTCGTTGCGAATACGCATTTCAAGTGTTCCGAACGCGCCTTTCGCATGCAGAAAATGTTCGTTCCGGCCAAGGGCGGGATCCGCCGCCAGCGAAACCCGCGTTTCCTCCAGTCCGAACCCGGCCAGCGCGGTGATCACGGCAACGTTGGCGTTCTGCGGAAAGGCATCGGCCACCGCTCGCGCCGAACCGGAGAAAAACACCGTGCGTTCCGAAAGATTTTCAAGGTCGACGCGTGCTTCGGCATCCGTGCCCCGCCAGGCCAAAGGTGGCTTGGCAATCACATGCTCGACGGTGTCGAGCCCAGCGGCGGCGGCCGACGCCAACGCATCGATACCGCCCAGAGCGCCCGGCGGAACCAGGATTCGGCCGGAATGCCTTTCGGCAATATCGAGCAACGCCTTGAACACATCTTCGTCGCTGAACGCGCTGGTGGAGGAGACCGCAAAATCGTGGCCCAACCGGAGCGCTGCAGCGCCCCAGGGTGCGACAGCGGCTCGCCCGGCGGCTTCCACGACAAGATCGACATCCAGCCCGGCCAGTTCATCCGGTGAGGCAATCACCTGTGCACCGGCCGGTATATCGGGCCGTGCGCGCCCGGCATCGCGCACGGCAACGGCAAGGATCTGAACGCTGCGCCTGTCGCGCGCGACAAGCAGTTCCGCAACGCGGCGCGCGATGGCGCCCCAACCGACAAAGCACACCCGTGTCACGCGACCTCGTGAAGACATTTCAGATACCGACATAGCGATGCACCCGTTCTGAATCCCGTTCGAGATCGGCACTCGTGCCCGACCACACCGTCCGCCCCTTCTCCAGAACGTAATGATGATCGGCGAGCCGCTTCAGCACCGCAACGTTCTTGTCGATGAGCAGGATCGACTGGCCCTCGGCCTTGAGTTTCTCGAGACATTGCCAAATCTCGCGGCGGATGACGGGGGCAAGCCCCTCAGTCGCCTCGTCGAGAATAAGAAGATGCGGATTGGTCATCAGTGCCCGGCCGATAACCAGCATTTGCTGCTCGCCGCCGGAAAGCGTTCCGGCCGCCTGCCCCGCGCGCTCGCGCAGGCGTGGAAACATCTCGTAGACACGTTGCAGCGTCCAGGGATCGGCGCGCTTGAGCCGGTTGCTGGCCGTCGCAACCAGG
The DNA here is from genome assembly GCF_913053745.1 of uncultured Nitratireductor sp. Lineage (GTDB taxonomy): Bacteria > Pseudomonadota > Alphaproteobacteria > Rhizobiales > Rhizobiaceae > Nitratireductor. The sequence goes on along the minus strand of NZ_CAJXGF010000047.1, from coordinate 7,076 downwards.
TTCTCGCGCACCGTAAGCGTTGGAAAGACCTGACGCGATTCCGGCACAAGGCCGACACCCAAACGGGCAACCCTTTCCGGCGTGGCGGCGGTAACATCCCTACCCCGCAACTGCACCGTGCCGGACGTCGCCGGCAACAGACCCATAATGGTACGCACCGTGGTTGTCTTCCCCATCCCGTTGCGTCCGAGCAAGGTAACCACCTGGCCGTCTCCTATTTCCAACCCGACGTCGAAAAGGATCCGGCTTGCACCATAAGACGCCTGCAACGCTTCAACGCTCAGCATAGCTCGTCTCCCTCACCCAGATAGGCCGTCTTCACATCCGCATTACGGCGAATTTCCTCGGCGCTTCCGGTAGCGATAATGCGCCCGTAGACGAGCACGGAAATGCGATCGGCCAGCGCGAAAACGGCATCCATGTCATGCTCGACCAAAAGCATGCTGAACTGCCCCTTGAGACTTCGCAGCAACGCGACCATTTGCTGTGTTTCCACGTGACCGAGCCCGGCCATCGGCTCGTCCAGCAAAAGCAGGCGCGGCCTGGTCGCCAGCGCAATTGCCAGCTCGAGTTGCTTGCGCTCGCCATGGGCGAGATTGGCCACCAACGCACCGCCGCGATCCGATAAACCGACCCGCTCCAGATAGCTCTGCGCTTCTTCCTTAAGCTCGGAATTCCCGTGCGCGTCGGTCATGAAGTGAAAGCTGTGGCCGCGATGAACCTGACAGGCGATGGAGACGTTCTGCAGGGCCGTATAATCGGGCAGAAGACAGGTAATCTGGAAGGTGCGCGCCAGCCCTCGCGCCACACGATCCGGTGTCGACAGGGCATCGATCTTCTGGCCATTCAAGGCGATGCTGCCGGCATCGTGCGCCAACTCACCGAACAATTGCGAGATCAAAGTCGTCTTGCCGGCACCGTTGGGGCCGATAAGAGCATGGATTTCACCCGCCGTCACCGTAAGGCTTACATCGTCGGTTGCCGTGAGGCCGCCGAAACGTTTTTGAAGGTTTTCGACTTTCAGAATGGGCGTGCTCATGAACGCCTCCCGAACACACGCTCCAGCAGAGCCTGGACACCGCCTTGCGTGTAGAGAACGACGAACAAGAGAATAAGGCCGAGGCCGAGCTGCCAGTTTTCAGTCCATGAGGCGAGCAGCGATTCCAGAACGATGAAGGTTCCAGCGCCGATCAACGGTCCGAACACCGTGCCGACACCGCCGAGAATAACCATCACCATCAGTTCGCCGGACTTTGTCCAATGCAGCATGTCGGGGCTGGCAAATCGCATGAAATTCGCCATCAGCGCACCGGCCAACCCCGCACCCATACCCGAGATCACAAAGGCGACGAGCTTGTAGCGGTAGGCGCTCAATCCGATCGCTGCCATGCGCTGCTCGCTCTGCCGCAGTCCGGCGATGACATAGCCGAAGCGCGAATTCACCAGCTTCGACAAAAGCGCGAAGAACACAATGGCTGCGACGAGGCAGACATAATAGATCGTCTGCTTGTCGCGCATGTTCAGGCCCGGCACCTCGTTGGCCCGTCTTATGATCAGCCCATCGTCGCCCCCGTAAGCCTTGAGCGAAACGAAGAAGAAGAACAGCATTTGCGCGAAGGCGAGCGTGATCATGATGAACTGCACACCGCTGGTGCGCAGCGAAAGCGCACCGATGACGGCGGCGACCGCACCGCTGATGAGAACGGCCGCAGGGAGTGTGACGAGCAACTGGTTGGTGCCCGGCAGGAAACCGAACAGCGGTTCGCCGGAAGCGTAATGCTGATACAGAATGCCGACCACATAGCCGCCGACACCGAAAAACGCCGCATGACCGAAGCTGACCATGCCGCCAAACCCGAGCACGAAATTCAGACTGGCCGCCGCAATGCCATAGATCAGAACGCGGGTGGCCAGCGACGTGAGTGCCGGCTGGCCCAGCATGTCGGCAAAAAACGGCAACGCCACGAGCGCGACCATAACGCAGACGCTTATGAGAAATTTGCTTGACGATTGTGTCATCGAGATACTCAACCCGGTTCCTAGGAATGTGCGGGGAACAGACCCTTGGGCCTGATCAGCAGAACCAGCGCCATCAAGAGATAGATGCCCATGGAAGAAAGACCCGCACCCAGCGCATCGGCTTCGGAACCAGCCATCACTTGACGCAAAAGACCCGGCAGATAAGCGCGCAGCATGGTGTCGAAAACACCGATAATCAGGCTGGCGAAGAACGCGCCGCGGATCGAACCGACACCGCCGATCACAACCACCACGAATGTGGTGATGAGTATCTGTTCGCCCATGCCCACCTGAACCGCCAAAATCGGACCGGCCATGAAGCCGGCAAGACCCGCCAGCAGAGCACCGAGGCCGAAGACGATGGTATAAAGCAGCCGGATATCGACCCCCAGGGCCCGCACCATGTCGCGGTTTGTGGACCCGGCCCGCACAAGCATGCCGATGCGGGTGCGGTTGATGACGAGGTACAGGCCGAGCGCGACGAGCAGCCCCATGGCAATAATGGCCAGCCGGTAGCTTGAATAAAACAGACCGGGCAGAAGTTCGACCGAACTGTTCAAAGCCTCCGGCATGCCGATGAACAGCGGCTGCCGACCGAACAGAAGCGTGATCGCCTGATTGGAAATCAGGATCAGGGCGAATGTCGCCAGCACCTGGTCCAGATGATCACGCTTATAGAGCCGTCTGACGACGAGGAATTCCATCGCCGAACCGGTCAGGGCAGCAGCGGCGAGCGCAGCGGGAATGCCGGCGTAGTAGACCCCGGTTTCCATGGCCACATAGGTTCCGGCATAGGCGCCGATCATATAGATCGAGCCATGAGCGAGATTGATGATCCCCATGATGCCGAAGATCAGGGTCAGCCCGGCGGCCATCAGAAACAGCATCACGCCGAGTTGCAGACCATTGAGGACTTGTTCGAGAAACAGGGTCATAGCGTTGCGCCGGCCATTCGCTCAAAATCGGAGAAGAACGGCCGTCCCGGTGTGAAACCGGAACGGCCTCGGTTTGCCTGAGCTAGAGCTGGCATTCGGCCGCATAGGCATCGCCATGATTTTCGAGAACCGTGCCCACGGTTTCCAGAGTCGGCTTGCCGTCTTCCCCGTCCACAACCTTGAGGGCGAACCAGTTCTGCACAGGATGCTGGTTGGGACCGAAAGAGAATTCGCCGCGCACGGACTCGAAAGCCGCCTGACGCATGGCGTCGCGGAACGCGTCCGCATCCGCGAGCGTACCGTCCGTCGCCTTCAGGGCAGACGCGATGGCACGCGCCGCATCGTAACCCTGGCTCGCATAGTAGGTGATCGGGCGGTCATAGGCTTCCTTCCACGCTTCGACGAAAGCCTCGTTGGCGCTGTTCTCGAAATCCGTGTTCCAATGACTCGAAACGTTGACGCCCCTGGCCGCATCCCCCACGGCGTTGAGTATCACGGCATCCATGGACGGCTCGGCCACGACCATCGGCACCATGTCGAGAAGTCCCGCCTGCTGATACTGACGAAGGAAAGCGATTCCGAGACCACCCGGATGGAACTGGAAGACGACATCGGGCGCGACATCGCGGATCTGCGCCATTTCGGCGGCAAAATCGGTCTGATCGAGGCGCGTATAGACCTCGCCGACGATCTCGCCCTTGAAGAAGCGCTTGAAACCGGAAATGGCATCCTTGCCGGCCTGATAATTGGGCGCCAGAACGAAGGCCGTCTCGAATCCGAGATTGGTTGCGTTCTGTCCCGCGCTTTCGTGCAGACTGTCGTTCTGCCAGGAGACGACGAAGTAGTTTTCGTGACACTCCTTGCCGGCGAAATTCGACGGTGCGGCATTCGGGCTGATGTAGAACGCTCCGGCGTCGACAATGTCGGGAACAGTCGCTCCTGCCACATTGGAAAAAACGATGCCGGTGAACAGCTTGACGCCCTCATTGTTGAGGAAACGGTCGGCGATCTGGCGGCCATTACCGGGTTTTAGATTGTCGTCCTCGACGAGAAGTTCGACCGGCACACCGCCGAGCTTTCCTTCCTCGGCATCGATCGCCAGTTGAAACCCGTCGCGAATGTCCTGTCCAAGATAGCCTGCCGGACCCGACAGCGTGGTGATCATGCCGATCTTGACCGGCTCCTGGGCCAGGACCGGCGTTGCCACGGCCGCTGCAAGCGCACCGGCCAGAATGATGTTTTTCATACTCATTGCCTGTTCTCCTCTGGTTCCCGCGCTTTGCGCGTCGTTGCCGGTTGGCTGTCCGCCTCGACGGCAAGGGGACAGAACCGGAAAGATGATGGGCTGGAAATCAATGCCGACTGCCGGAGACGATCCCTCTTGGATACCGCGGGCCTGAAACGATCGTTCAAGGCCGGCAACCCGGTCCGAAATCGTTCGCCCTAAAGCTGCACCCAGTTTTCCGGCGGCTCCTTGCCGGGATGAACGGTTCCGCAGTTCGGGCAGGTACGCGCCTTCTCGTCCGCGTAAAACGCCTGATAAATGGGCGGAAGATCGCGCACGATGCTCTTAAGCGAAACTTCGACGCGCTTCACTAGCGATTGACACTCGAAGCAATACCACTCGAACGCATCGAACTGATCGGGCTGACGCTTGGGCTCGATGACAAGACCGATCGAGCCTTCCTGCGGGCGCTGCGGCGAATGACGGACATGCGGCGGCAGAAGGAATATTTCTCCCTCGCGGATCGGCACATCGTAGAATTCGCCATTGTCGACCAATTTCAGAAGCATGTCGCCCTTGAGCTGGTAGAAAAATTCTTCCACCGGGTCGTCGTGATAATCGGTGCGCTTGTTCGGTCCGCCGACGACTGTCACCATCATGTCGGCATCTTCCCATATCTGCTGATTGCCCACCGGGGGTTTGAGAAGATGTTCGTGCTCGTCGATCCATTTCGAAAAGCTGAAGGCGGAAAGTCTGCGTTCGGTCATGTCAGTCTCCCATTTCTGCCCGGTTCCCTCGGGCGCCTTGATTGATTAGAGTTTCAGGCCGCACTGCTCGAAAGCTTCGCGGGTCGCGCGTTTCTCCTCATCGGTCAAAGGCAGCAGAGGCGGACGGACGGCGCCGCCGGCCTGCCCCAGCAAATCCTGCCAGTATTTCTGATGCGCATGCGGTTTTTCGGCCGGACGCGTTTCGCGTAGAGCGCGGCGTACCGGATCGAGACTGTCGCGAACGGCACGCGCGCGCTCGATATCGCCGCTGAAAGCGAGATCCGTGTACTCGCGCATGCGCAGATCGTTGCGCGTCTGGATCAGATAAGGCGGCGAAGAGCAAAGATAGAGCTGCCAGCCGAGCTCGACGACGTTGTCGAGCCACTCTTCCTCCGATGCCGTGCTGACGAGAATACGATCGCCGGCAAGCCGGGTGAGTTCGGCATACATTGGCCTTGGAACGCTGTATTTAATGGCCACGACATTGTCGATATCGGCAAGCCGATTGCACAATTGCGGGCTCATAAGATAGCCGCTGTCCGGATGGCTCCAAAGCGCCATTCCAATATCCACCTTGTCGGCGATGGTCCGATAATAGCACAGCAGAGTTTCGTCCTGCTCTTTGAAAAAATGCAGGATCGGGGCGTGGACGACGATATAGTCCGCACCGCAACTCTGAGCGTGTCTGGCAAGCTCGATCACCACATCCATGTTCTGGTCCGAACAAGACATGATCGTCGCTGCGCGGCCGTCGCAGGCTTCCACCGCCAGGTCGAAAGAACGCTTGCGTTCATCCAGCGACATGGAGAAAAATTCACCTTGCTTTCCGGCGATGAAAAAACCGTCGATTTTCAGATCCTCGATCCAGTGATCGACGTTGCTGCGGAAACCCTCCTCATCGATCGAAAGGTCGTCCTTGAAGGGCACCAGGGCGGCTGCCCATATGCCCTTCATGTGTTCGCGCGCGTAAGCTTTCGCGGTTTTCCTGTCGTATTTCATCGTTCTTCCGGATGTTGTCTTTCGGGTCCGCGCGACTGCAAGGCGCGCCAGATCTTTTCCGCCGTCAACGGCATCTGCAGCACGGTTTTTCCAAAGGGATTCACCGCGTCCGAAACGGCATTGAAAACGGCCGCCGGCATTCCGATGCAGCCGGCTTCCCCGACCCCTTTCGCACCAAGCGCATTGGCGGGAGAAACCGTCTCGAATTTCTCGATATCGACAGGGGGCACATCGACGGCACGGGGCACCGCATAGTCCATCAGGGAGCCGGTCAGAAGCTGCCCGTCGTCGTCATAGACGACACGCTCCATCAGCGCCTCGCCCAGTCCCTGAGCCATACCGCCAACCAGTTGTCCACGCACGAGAAGCGGATTGACGACCTTGCCGGCATCATCGATCCAGGCGAGTTTTTCGAACGACGGCTCGCCGGTGCGCGGATTGATGGAAACGAATGCGAGACAGCATCCGCTGCTCCAGGCTTCCCCCTCCGCATGATAGACGACCGAGCCGGTCAGAAGCGGCTTGAGCGGATCCTCCAAGCTCTCCACGGCGATGTGATCGGCCAGGGCCTCCCACGAGATGCCCTGCGCGTCAGGCAGGCCTGCGTGGATGCCCTCACAAGAGAAGGTCACGAGCTCGGCATCGCACTGAAGCAACTCGGCGGCAATTTCGGTCAACTGGGCGCGCAAGGCTTCGCAGGCCCGCACCACCGCACTGCCGCCGATGGCGGTGCTGCGGCTCGCCAACGCACCGATGCCGCCTGAAAGATCGGCCGTATCGCCGTGCCGGACGAAAATCCGCTCGGGCGAGATCTGGAGCCTATCGGCAGCGATTTGCGCAAAGGCCGTTTCGCGCCCCTGACCCTGCGCGCTCGCCCCTGTTACCACCTTGAACCGGCCATTGCGGCAAAAAACGACATCGGCGCTTTCCCACCCCTGCCCGCAGGGCTCGATATAAAGCGCCAGACCGAGCCCCACGATCTCACCGGCTGCGCGGCGCTCGTCGCGCTGAGCCCGCAAGAGCTCATAATCCGTATGGCTGGAGACCTTTTCGAGAAGACGCGCATAGTCGCCGGAGTCCAGGGTTTGCCCGGTCGGTGTGGCATAGGGAAAGGCAGCAGCATCGATCACG
>NZ_CAJXGF010000046.1 GCF_913053745.1 uncultured Nitratireductor sp. | reverse complement strand
GTTATCTCGATGGCGACTTTCAGGTCGTCTCGCCGGGCACCTTCGTGCGCTGCGCGGTGACCGGCATGGATATCCCGCTCGACGAATTGAAGTACTGGAGCGTCGCGCGCCAGGAAGCTTACGTCGACGCGCTCGCCTCGCTCGCCCGCGAGCGCGGCATTCTCTCCATCATCGACAACACATGGGCGACGCCGCTGGGCTTCCCGGCCCTGACACACGGCTGCGATGTATCGGTGATGAGCCTTACCAAGCACGTGGGCGGTCATTCCGACGTGATGATGGGCAGCGCCAGTGCGGCGAAGCCAGTGATCAATCGCATCCGGCGCCAGGCCCAGTTCATGGGGCAGGTCGTCTCTCCCGACGATGCCTCCCTCGCGCTGCGCGGCCTGCGTTCTATGCAGGTCCGGCTCGAACGATCGACACAGACCGCGCTGGACGTGGCGCGCAACCAGGTGGAAGGCGGCGCGCAGATCATCGACGTCAATATGGATGAGGGCCTGATCGATTCCGAAAAGGCGATGATCGAGTTCCTTAACCTCGTGGCGGCGGAGCCCGACATCGCGCGCGTTCCGGTGATGATCGACTCCTCCAAATGGGGGGTGATCGAAGCCGGCCTGAAATGCGTGCAGGGCAAAGCGGTGGTGAACTCCATCTCGCTCAAGGAGGGCGAGGAGGCGTTCCTGCATCAGGCCAATCTGTGCCGCATGTACGGTGCCGCGATGGTCATTATGGCCTTCGACGAAACCGGTCAGGCCGACACCGAAGCGCGCAAGGTGGAAATCTGCACCCGCGCCTACAAGCTCCTGACCGAGAAGGCCGGCGTTGCGCCGGAAGACATCATCTTCGATCCGAACGTCTTTGCCGTGGCGACCGGCATCGAGGAGCATGACAATTACGGCGTCGACTTCATCGAGGCGACGCGCGAGATCGTTCGCACTCTGCCGCATGTCCATATCTCGGGCGGCGTGTCTAACCTTTCGTTCTCGTTCCGTGGCAATGAGCCCGTGCGCGAGGCGATGCACGCGGTGTTCCTTTATCACGCCATTCAAGCGGGCATGGATATGGGCATCGTCAATGCCGGCCAGCTCGCCGTCTATGACACGATTGACCCGGAATTGCGCGAGGCCTGCGAGGACGTGGTGCTCAATCGCGTGCCGAAGGCCGGCGGCACCGCGACGGAGCGCATGCTGGAAATTGCCGAGCGCTTTCGCGGCACTGGCGGGCGCGAGGCCAAGGAGAAAGACCTTTCCTGGCGCGAGCTGCCGGTCGAGAAGCGGCTGGAACATGCGCTGGTCAACGGCATAACCGAATATATCGACGCCGACACCGAGGAAGCGCGGCAGAACGCCGAGCGCCCGCTGCATGTGATCGAGGGGCCGCTCATGGCCGGCATGAACGTGGTTGGCGACCTGTTCGGCGCGGGCAAGATGTTCCTGCCGCAGGTGGTGAAGTCGGCGCGCGTGATGAAGCAGGCCGTGGCCATTCTGCTTCCCTATATGGAAGAGGAGAAGAAGGCCAATGGCGGCGGCGAGCGCGAGAGCGCCGGCAAGATCCTGATGGCTACGGTGAAGGGCGATGTGCACGACATCGGCAAGAACATCGTCGGCGTCGTGCTGGCCTGTAACAATTACGAGATCGTCGATCTGGGCGTGATGGTGCCGGCGGCGAAGATATTGGAGACGGCGCGCGAACAGAAGGTCGACATTATCGGCCTTTCCGGCCTCATCACCCCGTCGCTCGACGAGATGGTGCATGTGGCGGCCGAGATGGAGCGCGAGGGTTTCGACATTCCGCTTCTGATCGGCGGGGCGACGACCAGCCGTGTCCACACGGCGGTAAAAATTCACCCGAGCTACGAGCGTGGGCAGGCGGTGCATGTAAACGATGCGAGCCGCGCGGTCGGCGTCGTCTCGAACCTTCTGTCGTTCGATGCCCGCGATGGCTATATCGATGGCGTGCGCGAGGAATACCGCAAGGTGACCGAGGCGCATGAGCGTTCCGAGCGGGAGAAACAACGCCTGCCGATTGCCAGAGCACGCGCGAATGCCCACAAGATCGACTGGGCTGCATACACTCCGCCCAAGCCCTCGTTCATCGGCACGAAGGTGTTCGAAAGCTGGGATCTCGAAGAATTGTCGCGCTATATCGACTGGACGCCGTTCTTCCAGACCTGGGAGATGAAGGGCCGCTACCCGAAAATCCTCGAGGACGAGAAACAGGGCGAGGCGGCGCGCCAGCTTTTCGACGATGCGCAGGCCATGCTCAAGAAGATCATCGACGAGAAGTGGTTCGCCCCGCGCGCGGTGGTGGGCTTCTGGCCGGCCAACGCGGTGGGCGACGACGTGCGGCTCTTCACCGATGAAAGCCGGAAAGAGGAACTTGCTTCATTTTTCACCCTGCGCCAGCAGCTTACCAAGCGTGGGGACAAGCCGAATGTTGCGCTGTCGGATTTCGTGGCGCCCGTGGACAGCGGAAAGCCGGACTGGCTCGGCGGGTTCGTGGTGACGGCGGGCATCGAGGAAGTGGCGATTGCCGAGCGTTTCGAGCGCGCCAACGACGATTACAACTCGATCCTCGTGAAGGCGCTGGCCGACCGTTTTGCCGAGGCCTTCGCCGAGCGTATGCACGAAAAGGTTCGTAAAGAATTCTGGGGCTACGCGGGCGACGAGAACTATACGCCCGAGGAACTGATCGCCGAACCCTATCTTGGCATTCGACCGGCACCCGGGTATCCGGCTCAGCCCGACCACACCGAGAAAGTGACGTTGTTCGAACTTCTCGACGCGGAGCGAAATTCAGGCGTGCAGCTGACCGAAAGCATGGCCATGTGGCCGGGCTCATCGGTCTCGGGCCTCTATATGTCGCATCCCGAAAGCTATTATTTCGGCGTCGCCAAGGTCGAGCGGGACCAGGTGGAGGACTATGCGGCAAGGAAGAAGATGGATGTTGCCGATGTGGAACGCTGGCTCGGTCCGGTTCTCAATTATCTGCCGACGTCCTATTCCGAGGCCGCCGAATAACGCCTGGACCATGACAGGTATGGCGTGGACGCGCGAGAATGCGTTTCTTGGGCCGTTGGCCAGCGAGCATATGCCCCGTCTCTCATTGCGTCGATGATCGGGACCGTCTCTTTCACCCCGCGACGCGACGCGCCGACAAAGACCGGCGTTTTTACAAGTGATCCAGATTCTTGACGAGCAACTGGAGACCGCTTGCGGCGGCATCTCTTTCGGCGGGCTGAAGGCTTGAAAGCAATGCCGAAACGCGGTTGCGCCATTCAATCCGTACCGCCGCGAGAATGTCGGCGCCGGTCTCGCTCACGTGCAATTGTGTCATGCGTGAATCGGCCTTGGAGCGCTCGCGTTCGACATAACCGTTTGCGATAAGCCCTTCGAGGCTGCGGCTTATCGTCGACTGAAACATGCCGGTCTGCTCCGTGATGACTTTCACGTTGCAGCCCGGCCGGTCGAATATGGCCGCCATGATGACGATCTGCTGATTGCTCAGCTTGTGTGCCCGTGCGTGGGCCGGGCGGTATTGCGCCAGTTTTATGGCGAGACGCTCGAGCGCCAGCGCGGTCTGTTTCTCGAGTGATTTCGTGTCGGGTTTTGCCAAGGGATTTTGATCCTCGTCCATCAGCGACAATCTCTACGCGAACTTGTGGACGAGAGGAAATTCTTTGAAGCGCGGATCACGCCGCGGCCCTGGATGCCGGTTGTTTGCCGGCTCCAGCGCCATGGCGCAACAAGACCGTTGCGAGAACCAGAGCTCCCAGGAGGATCGCCGTGAGGCCGGCCGGCAGTTCGTATGGCCTGAAGATCTGGCGCCCCAGCCAGTCGGCCGCGACGACCAGAATGGCGCCGATCATGGCGGCACCGGGCAACTGCATTGCGGTGCGGCGGAGACCGGACAGTCGTGCGATATGGGGGGCGGTCAGGCCGACAAAGCTGATAGGGCCGACAAACAGGCAGGCGGAGGCCGTCAACAAGGCGGTGGCGACGATGATGAGCAATCGCGAAAAGCCGAGCGGCAGCCCCAGGGATCGGCTTGCGGTTCCGCCGAGCGACAGGATATCGAGCCAGCGCAGGGTTGCCAGCGTTGCGGCGGTGCCCGCTACCGCCATCGTGGCCGGCAGTGTCAGGTCTTCCATGGCAACGCGATAGGTGGAGCCCGACATGAAGGCGAGGACGGCACTGCCGCGCGGGTCGCCGGTCGCCAGAAACATCAGGATCAGTCCGTCGGCGAAGGCGGTGATAGCGATGCCCGCCAGGATGAGCCGGCGGGGATCGAGATCGTGCCGGCTGGCATAGGCCAGGATCGCCACGAGGATCGCCAACGCACCGAGAAGAGCGCCGGCAAGTTGTGCCGCGGCCGTTGCGGCGGGCAGGATCAGCATGACGGCAATGACGCCCATGACGGCACCGGTCGAAATGCCGATGATCTCGGGACTGGCCATCGGGTTCGACAGAAGCCTTTGCACAAGGCAACCGGCGAGGCCAAGCGCGGCACCGGACAGGATGGCGGCGAACACACGCGGCGCGCGCCAGGCCCACGCAATTTCAGCGCTGATCGCCGGCAGATAAAAGGCGAGAAAGCCGATCAATGAGAGCAGCACCGCGAGCACGACAAGCAGGCGGCGCTCGGCGGGTCTGGAGAGGCCCGCCGAAACGGGCAGGGTTTCGCCGGCGGACGTTACGCCGGCGGCGGGCAGCCTTTTGAGAAGGTATAGCAACAAAGGCGCGCCCAGGATCCCGGTCAGCGCGCCGGCCGGCAGGAAGCTCGCCAGGCCGCTCAATCCGAACTGAATGCCCTGATCCACAAGGCCGAGAAGCAACGCACCCGCTGCACCGGCCGTCAGAAGCCGTGGCACGACCCGGCGCATGCCGAGCAGCGATGCCACATGGGGGCTCGCCAGGCCGACAAAGGCGATCAGGCCGACCGTTGCCGTCACCGCCGATGCCACGAAGATCGCAATGCCCAGCGCGAGAAAACTGAACAGTCCCGTTGCCAGACCGGACGAACGTGCGCTTTCGCGGCCCAGGCCCATCAAGGTTAGAGGACGGCTTAAAAGGAGGAGGGCGACTGTGGCGAGTCCCAGGCGAGGAAGAAGAAATCGCGCACCCTGCCAATCGTGCTGGGCGAGATCGCCCGCACCCCACAGGAAAAGGCTGGTGAGATACTGATTCTTGAGCAGGAAAAGGCAGGTGGTGATGGCCCCTGCCGTGAAGCTCACGACCATGCCGGTCAGAACGAGGCTGACGGGGTCGTCCATGCGGCGGCCAACCAGAATGCTGACGAGACCCCAGGCCAGGAAAGAGCCGGCCAGGGCGATCAGAAAAGGATGATCGGCGTGCAGGTCCGGGGCCAGCAAGAGGGCCACAGCCAGGGCGAGTTGCGCGCCGGAGGTAACACCGAGTGTGGCCGGAGACGCGAGCGGGTTCTGCAGAACCTGCTGAAGAACCGCACCGGCGATGCCAAGTCCGGCTCCGGCCATCAACGCCACGGCGAGCCGCGGCATATAAGCGTACCAATACTCGATGGAAACGGCACGATCGCCGGTCTGGCCGAGCAACAGGGCTGACAGCCTCTCGCCACCGGCGATGGCGAGCGTGTTCTGGGCGATGAGCAGGCCAAGCAATGCGAGACCGAACACTGCCAGAATGAGAGCGACCGGGCGGTTATGAATTGTCATTGCTGCAGCTCGGCAAGGCTGTTGCGGAAAGTGTCTTTGCGAATGTGGTGGCTTCGGTCAGACCGCCGAACGACCAGATCGGCCGCAACACACGGAAACGGCCGTCGCGCACCGATGGAATTTTTCCAAGCAGGCTTTCGGAAGCGCCTCCCTGCTCGGCGTCTAGCATTCGGTTCACCTCGACGGGAACCGGAGCCACTACGATGAGTTCGGCATCGGCCTGATGCAGGAGTGCCGCCAACGGTACGGTGGTGAAGCCCCAGAAATTCGTGGCGCCCGTCCAGGCGTTGGAAAGCCCCGCTCCTTCGAGAACCCCGCCGTAAAGACTGCCTTCGCCGAAGACGCGCGCGTGCCCCGCATCGACGAAATTGACGACGAGAAATGCACACCGGTTGGGCTGTTCGGCCGATTTTGCGCGTAGGGTGGCGATTGCGCGTTCCGTGTCCGCAATCAGCTTTTCGGCTGCCTCCGGTTTCCGCAGCAGGTCGCCAAGCTCGCGGGTGATGCGACGTGCATTGGCCAATGGCGTCTTGTCCGGGGTAAATGTCGCGAAGGAGTGAACCGGGGCCACGCTTTCGAGACGCTTCCGGATGCTGGCGAATTGCGGGGAAACGAGGATGAGATCGGGCTCGGCCGCCTGGAGCCGTTCCATATCCGGGGCAAGCCGCAAGCCGAGATCCGGGGCCGAGGGCGGCGGCGCAGGATCCTGCACCCAATCCAGAAAGGCTGGTTTTTCGGCTATCGCCGGCACATCGACCCCCATGCCGAGCAGCGTTGTGGCAAGCCCCCAATCCAACGGAACCACGTTCGGTTCTTCGGGCTCGCTGGCGTTTGCGCCCGCCGCCGCGAGAAGGGCGAAAACGAAGCTGAGAACGGCGCGTTTCATGACGCGATATATCCGACGGGGCGGCCGTTTGCGGGATGAGCGAAGACATCCATGGGAATGTCGTAAAGCCGCGTCAGCACGGCGGGTGTCATGATCTCGGACGGGGCATCGCAGGCGATGAGTTGTCCGTCTCGAAGCGCCAGAATGCGGTCGCAGAACTGGGCGGCGATGTTCAGGTCGTGGACGATCAGCGCGACGCCGATGCCGCGTCGGTCGACGATCCCGCGCAACAGGGCGAGAATGCGTGCCTGATGCGCAAGATCGAGTGCCGAGGTCGGCTCGTCGAGAAGCAGGAACCGGCGCGCCTGCGCCAGCACCATCGCGATCCATGCGCGCTGGCGTTCGCCGCCGGATAGCGTGCCGACCAGGCGATTCTCGTGTTCTCGGCTACCCGTCTCATCGAGCGCGGTCTCGACGGCTTGCCGATCCTCGGCCGAAAGTTTGCGGAACGGGCCGTGCCAGGGATAGCGGCCGAGAGCGACGAGTTCGCGCACGGTCTGATGTTCCGCCGTGGGCAGGCTTTGCGGGAGGTAGGCGACCTCGCGCGCAAAGGCACGGGCGTTCCAGCCGGCCGCATCTTCGTCGGCAAACCGGACCTGTCCCGCAGTGGGTTGAAGATGGTGCGCAAGCAGTTTCATCAATGTGCTCTTGCCCGCGCCGTTGGGACCGATGATGCCGTAGATGTGCCCGCACGAAAACGCCGCGCTGAGGTCGCTCAGGATGGCCCGGCCGTTCGGCCGAAACTCCAGATTCTCCACCTCAAATCCCGTCAAGTTCTTTGCGTTCATCGGTATTCCATCAGCGTTTGGGTGAAAAAGGCGCCGCGTGCGCCGCATGTCACCACTCGAAGGTCAACTTGGCTTTCACATTGCGGCGGTCGCCGTAGTAGCATGAGGTCTGGCCGGCGCAGGCGGCGACGTAATGCTTGTCGAAGAGGTTGTTCACATTGAGCGACAGTTCGGTCTTGTCGAACCGGTAACCGATGCTTGCATCGGCGACGATGTAATCCGGCACAATCAGCGTGTTGGCCGCATTGGCGTAGGATTCGCCCACATAGCGCACGCCCGCACCGAGACGCAGACCCTCGAGCTGGCCGCCGAAGCGGTGGTTCACCCACAGCGAGGCCATTTGCTGGGGCACGCCAATCGGCACCATGCCCTGGTCGCCATTGTTGGAGCGGGTGATTTCCAGATCGTAATTCGTGTAGGAGGCGACGATGTCCCAGCGTTCCGCCAGGTTCGCCTGCGCCTGCAATTCGACCCCGCGCGAGCGCACCTCGCCGGTCTGAATCTTGAAGTTGGGATTGGCCGGATCGTTGGTCAGAACGTTCTCGCGCTTCAGATCGAACCAGGCGGCGGTCAGGCGGAAACGATCCAGCGGATCCTGATATTTGACGCCGACCTCATATTGCCGGGCGGTTTCCGGATCGAAAGGATTGCCGTTTATGTCGGTGCCCGCCAGCGGGTCGAACGACGTGGCATAGCTTGCGTAGGGGCGCAGGCCCGACAGCACCTCGTAGCTTGCGCCGATGCGGCCCATCAACGCGGTATCGTCGCGGTCGGTGCGTGTTCCCGTCAGATGATTGTCGAGCCGGCTCGATACCCAGTCGTGGCGCAGGCCGGCCGTCACGTCGAGACGGTCGGTTACCGCTATCTGGTCCTGGACATAGAGGCCCAGGCGGTGCGAGCGGGTGGTCGAATCCGTGGAATAGGCGGGTTTTTGAACGTCGATGCCGTAGACGGGGTTGAGAATGTCGATGACGTAGAAATTTCCGCTCGGATCGTCGCCATAGCCTGCGCGATTGTCGAAGACCTCGTAGCGGTAGTCGAGACCGGCAAGGAGTTGATGTCGGACGGAGCCCGTGTCGAACGTTTTCTCGATGCGGTTGTCGGTCTGAAAGGCGCCGATGCTGTCGTCCGTGGCCAGTGCCTGCCGGGCCAGAAGATTGTCCGGATAGCCCGGCAGATAGCTGCTTACCAGCCCGACTCCGTAGAGCGTTTCATACTCGGTCGAAATGTAGGAATAGCGCGAATCCTGCGAGAATTTCAGGCCGTTTTCGAATTCATGCTCGAACTCGTAGCCGAGCATGAGCTGATTGCGATCGTAACGGTCGAAATTCGTGTCGGCGCTGAAGAAATCGGTCGGTATGCGCCCGAAGGAAGCGGTGCGGACGGTGGCGTCGTAGGGCAGGAAACTCGTTACTGTGCCGGTGCGGTCCATCTGGAACTTGCCCATGATGGTGAGCTCCGTTCCAGCCTGCGGTTTGAAGGTGATAGACGGGGCGATATAGAGGCGATCGTCGTCAACATGGTCGACTTGCGTTTCGCCCAGGCGCCCGAGCGCCGTGAAGCGTGCGTAGACACCGTCATAGCCCGGCAAGGCAGCGTTGAGATCCAGCGCCACTTCGCCCTTTTTCGGCCAGCCGCCGGCGATGGAAGCGCGGTAGAACGTATCTTCCTGCGGGCGCTTGGAGATCAGGTTGATGAGGCCGCCGGGGCTTCCCGCGCCGAACAGCGCCGAACTCGGCCCAAGCAACACGTCCTGCCGTTCGAGACCGTAAGGCTCGACGCGGAAATTGGCGAAAGCCTGCGAACGCAATTGAAGACCGTCCATATAGAGGCCACGCGCCTGGGCCGAGAAGCCGCGCATGAAGAACCAGTCGTAGCGGGTATCGGCACCGTAGGCTTCGCTGCGAATGCCTGGCGTGTAACGAACAGCTGCGCCGACGCTGTCGGCGCCCTGCACATCCATCTGGTCGCGGGTCACGACGGAAATCGATTGCGGGACGCGATCGATCGGCGTGTTGGTCTTCGTCGCCGTACCGGTGTTGCGGGCGACGAAACCGTCGTCCGGTCCTACCGCAGAAGCGGATGTGTCGTCGCCTTCAACGACAAGCCGCTGCAGTGTCGTGCTTCTCGCAGCGTCGTCCTGCGCATGGGCGGCGAAGACGGGAGCCGCGCTCAGCAGCAGCGCCACGGTCAACCGGCCGGTGAGTGAGTAGGAACTGATCTTGCGCATATCTGAATTCATCCGCGTTTTTTAATAGCGGTGCTATATATTTTTACCTGACAGAGAGAGTCAACTTAAAACCAGCTTATTCGAATGGATTTGCACGGGTACGGCGCTGTCCTCAGTGCACCCCCGCCACGCCCTTTCGCCAATAGGAAACAACCAGGTGCTGGAGGTTCGGCAATCGCAGTGTCTTGCGCAAATGTCCGCGAATTGCCTTGAAGGCCGCGAACTCACATCCGGCCCAGACAAACAGATCGGGATCGTTCCCTTCGATCGGCAAGGCTTTCGTAGCCTCTTCCAACAGCGTTGTGGTGCCGGGCGCCCGCTCGTCGCGCAATAGCCACTCAAGGTCGAGTGACGCGCGCGTGGGAAGCGGCTGCTTTTCGGCCTCATTGGCGACTTCCAGACGGACGATCGCTTTCGTTTCGCAAGACAACCCCTCGAGGATGCGCGCAATGGCCGGCAGGGCGGTTTCGTCGCCCAGAAGCACGAGTTTGTGCGCTTCGGGGGCTTCACCGCCGCCCGGCCCGGTCATTCCCACGATGTCGCCGGGCCGGGCGCGCGCCGCCCAACCGGCTCCGGGATAGGCCTCGCCCTCATGGAGAACCATGTCGACATCGATGTGACCGCGATTCGGGTCGATTGCGCGGATCGTATAGACACGGGCGACAGGCCTATCCTTGTCGCCGGGCCAGACCGCTTCGCCGTTTCTCCCGATGCAGGGCCATGATGGGGAGGCGCTTCCAGATGGCGGAAACAGAAGCCGTATATGAAGACCCCCGTGCGTAAAGCGCTGCAGATCCTCGCCCGCCAAGCGAACCCGTTTCATGGAAGGCGTCAGTGTCTCCGTGGAGACAACGTGCATTTCGCGAAAATAGGGAAGTGGCATGCCGGGCGTGTTATCGCTTTCCCATTCCAGATCGAGGCTCTTGTCGAGGGATTGCAGGCGATGTGTGATTCCAAGTTGCAGATAGGCCAGCGAGGTTCGATCCTCGGCGTCGAGCAGGATGTCGAGGCTCGATGATTGCGGCTGCAACGCGATGTGGCCGAATGCGTGGCGCAATCGCCAGCCCTGCGCCGTTTCCTCCAGGGGCGCATCGGTTGCGCCGTGGACCAGCGACTCCAATAATTGCTTTTCTGCAACGAGAGGGAGGCGTAACTGAGCGCGGAACGAGCCATGCGTTGTCATGAGAGCATCCTGCTGTCGAAATTAAATCTGAGCTTTATAGTCATATTAATTGACATTGCAATCGACGATAGAGAACACAATGTGCGCGGCGGCGATGCCAAGCGGTTCCCGGACAGGTGTGAACGTCTCGTTTCGCGGCATATTTACCCTGATCCCCGGACGGCTGTCTCCGTAGGGCACGGCGCTCTTTCACATGGTTTTTCTCGGCAGGACAAGCGTCGGTTAGACCGGTTCCGGTCGCGAAACTTGCAAAGCATTCGCAAACTCTGGATGGTGCTTCCGGCAAAACCGCCTGGGACGGGCTTGCATGTGGCCACGAGGTTTGCACGATGGGCTCGGGCAATGATTCATGGAGCACGCGGGTCTCGAACATGACGAAACAACCCGTATCCACTCGCCGGGCGACGCGGAGTAAACCTCGAATTCATGCACCTTCCGAACAACCAATGTCACCGTGCGCTTCCAGCGTTCAGCGCGCATCGAACCTTGCACTTCCGGCCGCGCCCTTTGATGACTGCTGCCCGCCCCGGGTTTATGGTGGGCGAAGCAAGAAGCGTGTGAATTATGGCTGACATGGAATACAACAGTTTTGCCGTGATCGGACTCGGCACTTTCGGAGCGACGGTGGCCTCGGAACTCGCGCGCTTCGGCAATCACGTTATGGGCATTGACCTGGACGAAAAGAATTTCGGCAGCCTGGCGGATGAACTGAGCGAGGCGATCATCGCCGACGGCCGTGATGAAGAAGCGCTGCGCGAAGCCGGCGTGGCGCGCTACGACGTGGCGGTGATCGCCATAGGCGAGGATCTGGAAGCCAACATATTGTGCACCATGAACGTCAAGGTGCTCGGCGTGAAGGCCGTCTGGGTCAAGGCTCTGAGCCGGACCCACCACCGTATTCTTCTCAAGATGGGCGCGGACCGGGTTATTCAACCCGAACAGGAGATCGGCCAGCATATCGCGCAGATGCTTCACAACCCCCTGGTGCGCGATTATGTCAGCCTTGGCAACGGCTTTCACGTGGTCGATCTCGGCGTTCCCGAACGTTTGAACGGGCGCTCCCTGGCGGAGCTCGAACTCGAGCAACGATACGACGTCCGGTGCCTCGGCCTGATGCGCGGAAGCGAGTATATCGCTTGTCACACCGGCGACGTGGGTCTTGTCACCGATGACAAGTTGCTTCTGCTCGGCCGGCGCAAGGACCTGCGGCGGTTCGGCGACAATCTCTGAGCGGCCCATGCGCTTGCAGAAACTGCCACTCTTCTCCGCGCATCGGGTCAAGATTCCGGCACCTGCGGTGCTTGCTCTGTTGTATCTAATGCTGATCCTGCCGGGTGCGCTTCTGCTGAAACTGCCGCTCTCCACAACGCATGCGATCAACTGGCCGGACGCATTCTTCACCGCCACATCGGCGGTCACCGTAACGGGGCTGGCCGTGGTCGACACGGGAACCGCCTTCAGCGCGTTCGGTCAGGCCGTCATCCTGGTCCTGATCCAGCTTGGCGGGCTCGGCCTGATGACGTTTGCGGCCTTGATCCTGTCGATGCTCGGATTGCCGATAGGCATGTCGCATACCGCCTATCTGCGGGAGGACCTCAACCAGACATCCGTGCCCGACCTGTTGCGGCTGGTGAAGGCGATCCTGCGCATCGTCTTGCTGTGCGAATTGGCGGGCGCTTTGGTGCTCGCTTTCGTGTTCGTGCCGGAGTTCGGCTGGCGGTCCGGTGCCTGGCACGCCGTTTTTCACGCGGTGTCGGCATTCAACAATGCGGGTTTCGCACTGTTTTCCGACAGCCTGTCGCGCTGGGCCGTCAATCCGCTCGTGAACGTAACCGTGCCGGCGCTTCTCATTGTCGGCGGCATCGGCTTCAGCGTTCTGGCCGATCTTTATGCCGAGCGTCGCTGGCGATCGCTGACCCTGCATACCAAGCTCATGCTGACGGGAACGGCCGCATTGCTGCTCTGGTCGATGGTCACGTTCGCGACCATCGAGTGGAACAACCCGGCCACGCTCGGGGCGTTTCCGGATGCTTCGGACAAGCTCGTCGTAAGCTGGTTCCAGGCTGCGACGACACGCACCGCGGGCTTCAACACCACCGATATCGGCGCCTTGCACGACAGCACGGCCCTCATGTTCATGCTCCTCATGGTGATCGGCGCCGGCAGCACCTCGACGGCCGGCGGCATCAAGGTCACCACATTCATCGTGCTGCTTCTAGCAGTGGTCGCGTTTTTCAAGCGACGCTCCACATTGCGCGCCTTCGGTCGAAGTCTCGGGCTGGAGGAAATTCTGAAGGTTCTGGCATTGGCGATGCTCAGCCTGCTTGCGGTCATGACCGGTCTGTTCGTTATCATGCTGTCGCATGACGGAGAGTTTCTCGATCTCGCCTTCGAGGTCACCTCGGCCTTTGGAACGGTGGGCTTGTCGCGCGGGGCGACCGGCGAATTGGACGGTCTTGGAAGATTGGTTATTGTCGTGATGATGCTCATCGGCCGCGTTGGTCCGCTCACGCTTGGATTTTTCCTTGCAACGCGCGTGCCGCCACGGGTCCGTTATCCGGCAGGCCACATCTACCTCGGTTGAACGGAAATGTTTCATGCATGATATCGGACTGAAGATCGCTTTGATCGGCGTCATGGGCATGGGCGCGCAGTGGCTCGCGTGGCGGCTTCGCCTGCCGGCCATCGTGCTGCTTCTGATGGCCGGGTTCATCGCCGGACCTGCCACCGGGTTCGTCAGCCCGGTTGAGGATTTCGGCGCCATATACCGGCCGCTCGTCTCGCTGGCGGTGGCCATAATTCTTTTCGAAGGCGGGCTGACGCTGAACTTCAAGGAGATCAGAGAAACGTCGACGGCGGTGCGACGCATCATCATTATCGGTGGGCCGCTGGTATGGGTCATGACCGCGCTTTCGGCGCACTATATCGGTGGGCTCTCATGGCCGACGGCGGTGGTGCTGGGCGCCATTCTCGTGGTGACGGGGCCGACCGTCATCACCCCGTTGCTGCGCCAGGCACAGCTTGCCGCCAGGCCCGCCTCACTGCTCAAGTGGGAGGCCATCGTCAACGACCCCATCGGCGCTCTTTTCGCTGTCGTCGCCTTCGAGGTGATCCTGGTGCTGATCGGCCAGCATCAGGGCGGGAGCCTCGCCTATGTCGTGGTGGCCGCTTTTGTCGTCGCAGTCGCAGGCGGGTATCTCGCTGCCAAGGCAATCCACTGGGCCTTCGTGCGCGGCTACGTCCCTGAGTTCCTGAAGGCGCCGATCCTGCTCGCCGCGGTTCTCCTTGCCTATGCGCTGACCAATCTCGTGCTTGAGGAGGCCGGGCTTTTGACGGTGACCGTCATGGGCATCGTGCTCGCCAACACCAGGATTGCCAGCCTCGCGGAAATGCGGCGGTTCAAGGAAACGATCACCGTCTTCCTCGTCTCCGGTATTTTCATCCTGCTGACGGCTTCGCTCACTCTCGACGATTTCAGAAGCCTCGACTGGCGCGCTGCGTTGTTCGTCGGATCGCTTCTCTTCGTCGTGCGCCCGCTAGCCATCATGATCGCAACCACCGGCTCCGGTGCAACACTGGCCGAACGGACGCTCTCAAGCTGGATCGCGCCGCGCGGTGTGGTCGCCGTTGCCGTATCGGGCCTGTTCGGCGGCGCGCTTGCCGAGGCCGGTATTGCCGATGCCGACCGCATGGTCGCCTTCACCTTCGCCGTGGTCGTGACCACAATCGTGCTGCATGGCTTCACGCTCGGCCCGCTCGCCTCGCTTTTGAATCTGAAAAGCGCGGAGAAGCCGGGGCTCCTCATTGTCGGTGGCGCTCGCTGGGCAATCGACCTGGCGAGAAAGCTGAAGGATATCGAGGTGCCGGTGATGATTGCCGATCCCAATTGGAACCACATCGCCGAAGCGCGGCTTTCCGAAATTCCGGTGTTCTATGGCGATATCCTGTCGGAGGAGGCGCATCACAGCATCGACCCGAAACGGTTTTCAACGTTGATCGCAGTGACCGACAACGACGCCTATAATTCGCTCGTTTGCACCGATTTCGCCCCGGAGCTCGGGCGTTCCAATGTGTTTCAGCTTGGACGTGGCGGTGATCAGTCGAAACGCATGTCGCTCAATTTCACGCTCGGCGGCCGTCCGCTCGTCGAGGAAGGGATGTCATTCCGGGAATTGCGCGAACGCCACTGGCAGGGCTGGGTTTTCCAGGCCACCCGGCTGACCGAAGCCTTCGACTATGACGCCTATCTCGAAAGCCGTTCCGATCAGACCATCGTGCTCTTGTGGGTAAAACCGTCGGGTGCCATCGTCTTCGCCAGCGGAGCGACGGGCGCGCCGTCCACCGACGACCGCGTCGTCAGTTTCATGCCGGCGAAGGATCGTCGCAGCAATTCCGGCGGCGATCTTCAGGAGGCCGAGACGAACTGAGCATGCGGTGATCAGGTGCCGCAGGTCACCGCGATGTCGGCAAGGCGCAATACTTCGGCGAGATCGGCCGGCGGCGGTCGATCGACGATCAAGTCGTCGACGTCGGCGAGGGCGCACACACGCACCAGGCCTTTTTGCCCGAACTTGGAGGCATCGGTAACCACCACGCGACGCCGGCCGCGGGCGAGCACGGCCTCGCCGAACTGCGCTTCCTCCAGATCGTAGTCCATAATGCCGGTTATCGCGTTCACGGCTCCGGCGGATATGATGGCATGGTCGACGCTGAAGCGGTTGACGAACTCGATGGCCGAGAAGCCGAGTGCCGAGCCGCTGTCGCTGCGCAATTCACCGCCGGCCATGTAGACCTTGTTGCCATTGACCGTTGCCAGCGTGCGCGCGATATCCGACGAGTTGGTGACCACGGTGAGTTGCCTGTGGTCGAGCAATGCGCGGGCAAGCAGGCTGGTGGTGGTGCCGGTGTCGAGCATCACCGATTCTCCATCGCGGATCGTCGAGGCGGCAAGCCGTGCAATCGCCTCCTTCGCCTCCCGGTTCTCCCGCATCCGGCGTTCGAAGGGTGCTTCGTTCACAACGGACGGCAAGGCGATCGCTCCGTGCATCCGCACGATGTCGCCACGGCCCGCCAGCGCTTTCACGTCACGGCGGACTGTCTCCACCGAGACGTTCAGGCGTTGCGCCAGATCGTTCACACCCATGGTGCCCTCCTGTGTCAGAAGACCCAGAATCTCACCGTGCCGGGGAGAGTAAGTCATATGTATTCCTTGTCTGAATTGACCGATTTTACCTGTTTATGACCGATTTGTGCCGAAAATAATCGGGAAAATTGTTTTATTCGGGCAAATAACCACATTTCTCTGTTGACTTCCCACACGCTCCCATCAATTCTTTCTGCATAACAAGCGGCCCAAGGCTGCGGGAGGAGACATGGCGGACGCTCGGGAAATAAGCACCGCGCGCTCTGAACAGATCGCGGCCTTGCCGATCTGGAAAGGCTCTATCGAAATCCGGCCCATGATCGGCGGGATCAGCAACGAAAGCTGGCTCGTCACGGACGATTCAGGCGGGCATGTCGTTCGTTTCGGCAAGGATTATCCCTTTCACCACGTTCTGCGCGACCGTGAACTGATGACCGCGCGCGCCGCCGAAGCGGCCGCTCTGGCTCCAGCCGTCGAGCATGCCGCACCCGGCGTGATGGTGTGCAAGCATCTCAATGCCAGAACATACGGCGAAGCCGACGTCCGGTCCAACTTGGAGCGGATCGCCCGGCTCGTGCGAAACTTTCACCAGCAAATGCCGCACCACGTTTCGGGGCCAGGCTTCATGTTCTGGCCCTTCCATGTGATCCGCGATTATGCGCGCACGCTCGATGCAGGCGGGAGCCGGATGAGGGCGCATCTGCCTGCGTATCTGGCATTGGCCGACGAACTGGAGGCGGTTCAGGTTCCGCTGCCCGTCATCTTCGGCCATAACGATTTGCTGCCCGCCAATCTGCTGGACGACGCCGAGCGGTTGTGGCTGATCGATTTCGAGTATGCCGGTTTCTCGACGGCTATGTTCGATCTTGCCGGTCTCTCATCCAATGCCAGCTTTTCCGACGAGGAATCCGAGGCGCTGCTCGGCCACTATTTCAACCGCAGCCCCGATACACCGTTGCGCCGCTCGCTGGCGGGCATGCAATGCGCATCGCTTCTGCGCGAGGCCATGTGGAGCATGGTTTCCGAGCTCTATCTCGATGCGCCCGGCACCGACTATGTGGCCTATACGCAAGAGAACCTTTCACGGCTCGAGGCCGCACTGGACACTTTCCACACGCAATACGGACGCGTCTCCTGATGATACAGACCCTGCCTTCGCATGCCCAGTTCGTCGTTATCGGAGGCGGCATCATCGGTTGTTCGACAGCCTACCACCTTGCGCGCGATCACAAGGCCGACGTCGTTCTCCTGGAACAGGGCAAGCTGACTTCGGGCTCGACCTGGCATGCGGCGGGCCTGATCGGCCAGTTGCGTTCATCGGCCTCCATCACACGTGTGCTCAAATACTCCGTCGACCTCTACAAGCGCCTGCATGAGGAGACGGGGCTGGAAACCGGCTGGAAAATGACCGGCTGCCTGCGGCTTGCAACCACCGAGGATCGCTGGACGGAGTTCCGGAGGCTGGCCACCACGGCGCGCAGTTTCGGCATGGAGATGGAACTGGTCGACGCCGATGAGGTCAAACGGATGTGGCCGCTCATGGACACGTCCGATCTGATCGGCGCATCCTGGTTGCCGACCGATGGACAGGCAAGTCCCTCCGACATCACCCAGTCGCTCGCCAAAGGTGCGCGGATGAATGGTGCGCGTCTTTTCGAGGGCGTGGGTGTGACCGGCTTCGAGATGGACGGTAGCCGCATCGTGGCGGTGGAGACCGACCGGGGACGGATCCGCTGCGAGACGGTCGTCAATTGCGGAGGGCAGTGGGCGCGCCAGATCGGTGCCATGGCCGGCATCTCGGTGCCGCTGCAACCGGTCAAGCATCAATATATCGTCACCGAGAAGATCGAGGGACTTACCGCAGACACGCCGACCGTTCGCGATCCCGACCGGCGCATTTATTTCAAGGAAGAGGTGGGCGGCCTGGTGATGGGCGGCTATGAGCCCAATCCGCAAAGCTGGCTAACGGGCCTGCCGGGCGGCGACGTGCCGAACCGGTTCGAGTTTCAGCTTTTCGACGACGATTTCGATCATTTCGAACAGCATATGACCCAGGCCATCGAGCGTGTTCCCGCGCTCGGCGAAGCGGGCGTCCGGCAGATGATCAACGGGCCGGAAAGTTTTACGCCCGACGGCAATTTCATTCTCGGCCAGGCGCCCGAATGCGCCAATATGTTTGTCGGCGCGGGGTTCAATGCCTTCGGCATCGCGGCTGGCGGCGGCGCGGGCTGGGTTCTGGCCGAATGGGCGGTCCGCGGTGAAGCGCCGCTCGACCTGTGGGTTGTCGACATCTGCCGTTTCTCCACCCTTCATGACGATCGCAAATGGGTGGAGGAGCGCACGCTCGAAGCCTATGGCAAGCATTATACGGTGGCCTTTCCGCACGAGGAGTATGAGAGCTGTCGGCCACGCATCGTCTCGCCCCTTTACGAGAGGCTGAAGGACCATCGCGCCGTGTTCGGTTCCAAACTCGGCTGGGAGCGACCCAACTGGTTCGCGCCCGAAGGCATCGAAGCACACGACGACTACTCCATGGGCCGGCAGAACTGGTTCGCCCCGGTTGGCGAGGAACATGCCCATGTGCGCGAAAAAGTGGGTGTGTTCGACCAGTCTTCCTTTGCCAAGTACGAACTGACGGGTGCCGATGCGGCCCAAGCGCTGGAGCGCATCTGCGCCAACCATGTGGCAAAGCCCGCAGGACGTCTCACTTACACGCAAATCCTCAACTCGCGCGGCGGCATCGAGTGCGACCTTACCGTCGCGCGTCTCGCGGACGACCGCTTTTACATTGTCACCGGCACCGGTTCGCGCACGCATGACTTCGCATGGATAAAGGAACATCTGCCTGCCGGCGCGAACGCCAGGCTCGTCGACGTGACCGAAGAGCACGGCACACTTTCGCTCATGGGGCCACGTGCTCGCGATGTGTTCGCCGCCGTGACGAACGCCGATGTGAGCAACGACGCTTTTCTCTTCGGCCGGGTTCAGGAGATCGAAATCGCCGGGCACAAGGTGCGCGCCATGCGCGTGACCTATGTCGGCGAGTTGGGATGGGAATTGCACGTTCCCATCGAAGGCACAGGCGATGTGTTCGACGCGTTGATGGACAGGGGCCGGGCCCATGAAATCCGTCCCGTCGGCTATCGGGCCATCGAGTCGCTTCGTCTGGAAAAGGGTTATCACGCCTGGGGTTCCGATGTGACCCCCAACGACAATCCGTTCGAGGCGGGGCTCGGCTGGGCCGTGAAGCTGCGCCGGGACACCGCTTTCATCGGCCGCGAGGCCTGCGAGACCGCCGCCGCAAATCCGCTCACAAAGCGTCTGGCATGCTTTACGACATCCGATCCCGACGCCGTGCTTTTGGGGCGCGAAACCATACTGCGCAACGGTGAACCGGTCGGCTATCTGACCAGCGGCGGCTACGGCTATACGGTCGGCAAGCCGATCGGCTACGGCTATGTGCGGGCCGCCGACGGTGTCGACGACGCATATCTGTCGTCTGGAGATTACGAACTCATCGTGGCGAACGAACGCTTCGCCGCCACGGTGCATATGGCGCCGCTCTACGATCCGCCGGGGGAACGCGTGAAGGGCTGATCGAAAAACCGGCACGGAGGATGCCGGGGCGCATTTCGCACACTGGGAGGGAAGGCAAATGGCTTCAATCGGTACCTACGTCATCTACATCATCATGGCATGCGCCGTCGCCGGCGCAATCGCCTCGATCCGAAATCCGGAAAGCGGGCTTGGCAAGGAATTCATAGAGGGACTCCATTCCATCGGTCCGATCTTCATACCCGTTGCCGGCATTATGGCCGCAATTCCCTATCTTTCGGAATTCATCCGCGCGGTCGCCGGGCCGCTCTTCGCGATGATAGGCGCGGATCCGTCCATCGCCGCCACCACCGTGATCGCGGTCGATATGGGCGGATACCAGCTCGCAGACACGCTGGCGCAGTCGCGCGATGCCTGGATGATCGCCACTGTGGTCGGCTATATGTCTGGGGCGACGATCATCTTCTCCATTCCCGTCGGCCTGGCGATGCTGGCGAAATCCGACCATAAATATATGGCGCTCGGCATCATGTCGGGCATCCTGAGCGTGCCGGTCGGCGTGTTCATCGCCTGCGCGCTCATAGCATTGACGGGGCTCGATATCCGGCCCGACGTCTCCACGAGTTCAGAGGCGAATTACCAGATCGCGCTCACGCTGGTCGATATCGTGCGCAACCTTTTGCCTCTCATCGTCTTCTGCATCGCCATCGCCCTGGGTTTGCGCTTCGCACCCGACGCAATGATCAAGGGCTTCCTGTGGTTCGGGCGGATTATGTATGCCGGCATCACACTGGTTCTGGTCGCCTCCATCGTCGAGTATTTCACCGGCTTTTTCTCGAGCGTTTTCGGCTCCTGGGGTTTCGATCCCATCATTGCCGACGAGGCGGATCAGTTCCGCGCGCTGGAGATTGCCGGTTACATCGGCATCATGCTCGCCGGCGCATTTCCGATGGTCTATCTTCTTACCAAATATCTGGCCGGTCCCATGCAGGTTGTCGGTGCGCGCATCGGCGTCTCGCCGGAGGGCGCGGCGGGACTTCTGGCGGCAAGCGCCAACATCCTCGCCATGTACCGGCTGGTCGGCCAGATGCGACCGCGCGACAAGGTTCTGGCCATCGCCTTCGCCGTCTGCGCGGCGTTCACCTTCGGCGACCACCTTGCCTTCGCGGCGAACTTCCAGCCGACGATGATCCTGCCTCTGATGCTTGGAAAACTGTTGGGCGGCGCTGCAGGTTTCATGCTCGCAATCTGGCTGTCCGTGCCCAAGGCGGAAGATCTGGCCTCCCGCGAAGCGCAGGCCGCGCCGGAGACCCGTCCCATGCCTGCTCAGTAGCGGCCGTTCGAGCGATGCGTGTCCGTTCGGACTGGCATCGCTCGACCGAATCCTTTGCAGGCTTCGCCCGCGCCCGGGAAAGGGAAGCGACCGTGGAACGGCGGAAACAACGGCGCTTGGCGAGCCGCGCTTTTTGGGCGGGTTCCGGCTTGCGTCTAGGCGTGCAAGGTGAGGCTGAAAACTTTACGTCGCATTCGGGCGACGGGGATTGGTCCCGACACCGGCGCGGTGTCCGGCTTTATCCGCCGCACGCCTTGATCGCGTCGCGATGCGCCCTCCCAATCCGGTTTGTCCGTGTTCTCAGCTCACCCACCGAGGTGCCCGTCTGTGTGGCCACCCTTTCGCTTGCTTCATCCCAAGCTGGGACATAGCCCTTTCCGTCGCTCCGCATCTGCGCGAAGACAATGCCGATGTCGTGATAAATCCCGTACTCGTCGGGGGTGATTGCGGGTTTGAGCCTCTCGGAAGCGCAGCGGCAGGTTTCCGGCGTTTCCCGTTCAACACACAGCGCATAGACCCCGTCTTGCGTTTCCGCCATGGAAAGATTGGGTAGCAGGACGCCAAGTGCACCGATCGTCGCGCCGACAAGGCGCGGCACTCTTCGTTGTTCTCTCTGCAACTGTCCCTCCCGAACCCAGACAGGATACCCTACCACATTTGAACCTGACCGACAGGCCGGCCCGCAATGTTGACGCGTCGCATTCTTCGGTTCCGCTTTTACTCGGCGCTTCGCGCTGGAAGGTCTGGCGCGTCGGCGGGCGGAGGGTTTTCTTCGAGGTCGGAAATCAATTGCTTCATCTCGTCGATTTCACGGACCTGCGCTTCGATGATCTCATCGGCGAGTTCACGCACGCGCGGGTCGCGGATATGGGCCCGCTCGCTCGTCAGTATCGCGATGGAATGGTGGGGTATCATCGCCTTCATATAGGAAACGTCATCGACCGTTTCCTGACTGCGCACCAGCCACAATGACAGAGAAAAGCCGATGATGCTGACAGCCAGAATCCCGATATTCGCCGAGCGGCTCCTGTACATCGACCACATGAAAGACATCATGACCACGGCCATGGTGCACCCCATCAACAGGGCCATCCAGGCGCGGGTCTGACTGAACCAAATGTGCCCGTACGCATAGGTGTTGAGATACATGAGCCCGTACATGATAACCGTGGAGGCGGCGATCATTGATCCAAAGCGTGCATAGCTCATCGTTCCCTCCGCAATCATACATGGATGATTGCGGAAGTCCCGAGCGGGCGGATGGTTCCAATCGGCTCGCTATCCTGCCCATGGCGGCGCCAGCTATGCCAAGGACGCCGTGTCGTCAGATCACCATTCCGCGATGGAACCGTCCTCGTGACGCCAAACAGGCGCGCGCCAGCGGTGCCCGATTTCGGTCTGCTTGCGCACGAAATCCTCGTTCACCCGAATGCCCAGACCGGGGCCTCGCGGGATCTTAAGGAAGCCGTCTTCAAGCTCGAATCCGCTGCCGGGTTCGAGATAGTCGGCCATGTCCTGGGTCGCGTTGTAGTGGATGCCGAGGCTCTGCTCCTGGATGAAGGCGTTGTGGCAAACCGCATCCACCTGCAGGCAGGCGGCCAGCGCGATCGGCCCCAGCGGGCAGTGCGGCGCCAGCGCAATGTCGTAGGCTTCGGCCCAGTGGGCGATGCGCAACATCTCCGAAATACCCCCCACATGCGCGGTGTCGGGATTGATGACGCTTGCGGCGCGCTGTTCGAAGACAGGCTTGAAGTCGAAGCGCGAATGAAGCCGTTCGCCGATACAGAGCGGAATCGAGGTCTGACGCGAGAGATCGGCGAGGGTGCCGATATGGGCGGAATCGACCGCATCCTCGATGAAGATCGGTCTCAAATGCTCGATCTCTTTCAGCAATTGCCTGGACATCGGCGCGTGGACGCGGCCGTGAAAGTCGAATGCGAGATCCATGTCGGTCCCGACCGCCGAACGCAGATCCGACAATTGCCGCACGACGCCGTCCAGCTTCTTGTAGCTGTCGATTATCTGCATTTCGGCGCAGGCGTTGAACTTGCAGGCAGTGAAGCCACGGTCCATCAAATCCCTGGCTCCGGCGACGAGATCCGAGGGACGGTCGCCGCCGATCCAGCAATAGCTGCGGATCTTGTCGCGCACCGCACCGCCCAGCAAGTCGTGCACGGGTGCGTTGTAATACTGCCCCTTGATGTCCCACAGCGCCATGTCGATGCCCGATAACGCACTCATGAGTACCGGGCCGCCGCGATAGCAGCCGTTGCGGTAGAGCATGTGCCAGATGTCTTCGATCTTCATCGGGTCCGCACCGATCAGAAAATCGGAAAACTCCTCGATCTTGGCGGCAAGCGTCGCCGCGTGACCTTCCAGCACTGGCTCGCCCCAGCCGGAAATGCCCTCGTCCGTCTCGATCTTGAGAAACAGCCAGCGCGGCGGGACCAGGAAGGTGGTAAGCTTGGTGATCTTCATGAAAACGAGTCTTTTCTGATTAAGTCTTTTCGGAGCGGGCGGCGTTTACGTCCTGCTTGGCCTTGGCGATGAGGGCAAGCGCGAGGCGGCGTGCGCCTTCGGCATCCCTGACGCGCAGCGCCTCGACCAGTTCACGGTGCTGTCCGATCGATTCTTCGAGGCTGTCGGCCGAATGCGCCGAGGTCGACAACATGAAGTTCAAAGCAGCGTGCATGAGCGCACCGAACTGCTGAAAGATGCGGTTGTGGCTGGCTTTGAGCAGCAGTTCGTGAAACACCACGTCGGCGGCGATGAACGCATCCACATCCTCGCCGGCATCGGCCATGGCCTGCCAGGCCGCCTCGAGGTCGGCAATTTCCTGCATGGTCGCCCGCTTGGCAGCCAGTTCCGCCGCTGTCGGTTCGATGGAACCGCGCGCCTCGAGGATGCACTCCACCAGCCCCATCCTGCCGAGATTGGGACCGATCCATTCAAGAACCTGGCTGTCCAGAATGTTCCATTCGTCCTGCTGGCACACAATCGTGCCGATGCGTGGACGGCTCACCACCAACCCCTTGGCCTGAAGGATCTTCAGTGTCTCGCGTATAACGGTGCGGCTGACGCCGTACGTTTCGCACAGGTCGTTTTCGCGGGGAAGGTTCGCGCCTTCCGCGAACTTTCCCGAGAATATGTCCTGGGCAATGGATTGGGCGACAGACATGCGGACGCGCGGGCGTGCCGTTCTCGATGCTGGCATCTCCGTGGTTGAAACGGTCACTGTCCTGTCGCCTCCACTTTTCTCCTCCCGGTGGCTTCCGGAAGAAAGCCTTGAGCGGGTTTTCGCCGGCAGTCATGGCCGTCTTTCGCCTCTTGTCAAACCAATATCATTAATTATCGTACAAATGCAATTGACTGATATGATAATTGCTCGTAATTTTCCCTGGCTCTCAGGAGGGCGTCAAAGAGCAACAGGGAGGTTCTCATGCGTTTTCTGAAAACAGCGGCGATGGCGGCGATTGCCGGGACATTCATTGCCGGGTCGGCGCTCGCCGACGATGTGAAGATCGGATTTCTGGTCAAGCAGCCGGAAGAGCCGTGGTTCCAAGATGAATGGAAGTTCGCCGATATCGCGGCCGATGAAAAAGGCTTTACACTGGTGAAAATCGGAGCCGAGGATGGCGAGAAAGTCATGTCGGCGATCGACAATCTCGGCGTTCAAGGCGTTCAGGGGTTCGTCATCTGCACGCCCGATGTGAAGCTCGGGCCGGGCATCGTCGCCAAGGCGGCGGCCAACGGTCTCAAGCTCATGACCGTCGACGACCGGCTGGTCGGATCGGATGGCGAACCGATTGCAGATGTGCCGCATATGGGCATTTCGGCGGTGAAAATCGGCGAAACGGCCGGCGAGGCCATTGTTGCCGAGATCAAGAACCGCGGCTGGGATATGAACGAAGTCGGCGCGATCCGCGTTTCCTACGATCAGCTCCCCACGGCGGTCGACAGGGTCGAGGGCGCGATCTCCAAGCTCAAGGAAGCCGGATTCCCCGAAGCAAACATCTTCGATGCGCCGCAGGCGCGCACCGACACCGAGGCCGCGCTCAACGCTGCCACGGTGGTTCTCAACAAGAATGCGGGCATCAAGCACTGGGTCGCGTTCGGTTTGAACGATGAGGCCGTTCTGGGTGCGGTTCGGGCCGCCGAGGGCGTGGGCATCGGTGCGGACGGCATGATCGGTGTCGGCATCGGCGGTGCGGATTCGGCGATCAACGAGTTCAAGAAGCCCGAGCCGACCGGGTTTTATGGCACCGTCATCATCTCGCCGAAGCGTCACGGCTACGAAACGGCGCTGAACATGTATGAGTGGATCGCCGACGGCAAGGAGCCTGAAAAGCTGATCCTGACCTCGGGTGCTCTGGCCCTGCGTGACAATTATCAGGATGTTCGCAAGGACCTCGGCATCGAGTAGACATTCACTCGATCCGCGTCGGCGCGCCAACTCGCGCCGGCGGCATTCTTCCGCCGAAGAGGCGGTTTTCTGACACTGGCTATGCTTGGGAGGAAGCCGGCTGTATGTCTGCCTATCTCGAATTCTCGGGCATTTCGAAGAGTTATCCCGGCGTCAAGGCTCTTTCGGACGTATCCTTTGCGGTACAAAAGGGCGCGGTTCACGGGTTGATGGGAGAAAACGGGGCTGGAAAATCCACCCTCATTCGCATTCTTTCCGGCGATACCGCGGCCGACACGGGCGCAGTGCGCATCGACGGCGAAACCCAGCATTATCAGTCGACGCGCGATGCGTTCGACGCAGGTGTGGTGGTCATTCACCAGGAATTGCAGCTCGTGCCGGGGCTCACCGTGGCCGAAAATCTGTGTCTTGGGCGGTTCCCGGCAAAGGGTGGCGTGATCGGTTTCAACGCCATGTACGAGGATGTGCGGCGAAAGCTGGCGCTTGCCGGCATTTCCGTGGACCCGTCCCGCAAGATATCGCAACTGTCCATCGGCGAGCGCCAGATGGTGGAGATCGCCAAGGCGGTCATGCTCGACGCCCGCGTGATCGCGCTCGACGAACCGACCTCCTCGCTCTCCTCGCGGGAAAGCGAAATTCTCTTCACGCTGATCGACAAATTGCGGGCGGATGGTCGAGTCATTCTCTACATCTCCCACCGGTTGGACGAGGTGTTTCGTCTGTGCGACAGCCTCACGGTTCTGCGTGACGGAAAACGCGCGGCTCATCACGAAACGATCGAGGGTGTCACGCGCCACCAGGTCGTGTCCGAGATGGTCGGGCGTGAAATCAGCGACATTTGGGGTTGGCGCGGTCGCCCGGTCGGCGGCGTTCAGCTCGAAGTGGACAGGGTTCACGGCGAGAAGCTGCCTGTTCCGGCCTCTTTCGAGGCTCGCAAGGGCGAAATCCTGGGCTTTTTCGGCCTGATCGGGGCAGGGCGCTCCGAGCTTTTGCGGATGATCAGCGGCGCTGATCCGCACGATGGCGGCCATGTGCGTGTCGACGGTGCGGAAATCGCTTCGGGCCTGCCTGCAGAGGCGATCCGCAAGGGCGTGGTTCTGTGTTCCGAGGATCGCAAATTCGACGGCATCATCCAGGGCCGTTCGCTCGAGGAGAACATTCTGATCTCGTCGCGCCGGCATCTGACACGCTTCGGTGTTCTGGACCTGCGCCAGGAAGGGCAGGTGGCCGAGACTTTTCTGAAGAAGCTGCGCGTGCGCACGCCCTCGCGCAAACAGGATATCGTAAACCTCTCCGGCGGAAACCAGCAGAAGGTCATCCTTTGCCGCTGGCTGTCGGAGAAGGGTGTCAAGGTTCTGCTGGTGGATGAGCCGACCCGGGGCATCGATGTCGGCGCCAAATCCGAAATTTACGACATTCTCTATCAGCTCGCGGAGGAGGGGATGGCGATCGTCGTCATCTCCAGCGAACTGCCCGAGGTCATGGGCATTTGCGACCGCATTCTCGTGATGTGCGAAGGGCGCATCAGCGCTGAGATCGAACGGGCTGACTTCAATGAACAATCCATCCTCGCCGCGGCGTTGCCGGACGAGGTGAGCGCCGCGTCGGTCGGCTAAGAGGCTTCACGATGACGACTTCCATCAAAAAGCTCATCCTGGGCGACCAGGGCCTGCTTGTAATCTTCATTCTCGCTTTCGCGCTCGTGTCGCTGACAGTCCCCAACTTCCTGACCGAGCGGAACATGCTCGGCCTTCTGCAGTCTG
The DNA here is from genome assembly GCF_913053745.1 of uncultured Nitratireductor sp. GTDB lineage: Bacteria > Pseudomonadota > Alphaproteobacteria > Rhizobiales > Rhizobiaceae > Nitratireductor. The sequence continues at coordinate 2,344 of NZ_CAJXGF010000046.1, read as the reverse complement.
TGGTCACGGTCGGCGTGATCGCCTGCACCATGATGTTCTGTCTGGCCGCACGGGACTTCGACCTTTCGGTCGGCTCCACCGTCGCTTTCTGCGGGATGGTCGCGGTAATGGCGTCCAATGCGACCGGCTCCATTTTTCTGGGCATCCTGACGGCACTGGCCGCCGGCGGGCTCGTCGGTCTGTTCAACGGCGTGGTGATCGCCAAGTTTCGCATCAACGCACTGATCACCACGCTGGCCACCATGCAGATCGTGCGGGGATTGGCGTTGATTTCGTCCGATGGGCGCGCCGTGGGCATCAACGATCCCCTGTTCTATCAGCTTGCCTTGTCCAAGTTTCTCGGTGTCCCCACGCCGATCTGGGTTCTGGCAGCACTCTTCGTGATCTTCGGCTTCGTTCTCAACCGAACGGTGTTCGGCAAGAACACGCTCGCCATGGGCGGTAACCCCGAGGCCTCGCGACTCGCGGGCGTCAACGTCGACTGGATGCGGATCTGGATTTTCACTCTCCAGGGGATCATATGCGCCGTTGCCGGCATTTTGCTGGCGTCCCGCATCACCTCCGGCCAGCCCAACGCGGCAACCGGGTTGGAGCTCTCGGTGATCTCGGCCTGTGTGCTCGGCGGCGTTTCGCTGGCCGGTGGACGGGCGACGATGACCGGCGTAATCGTGGGTGTCATGATCATGGGCATTGCCGAGAACGTGATGAACCTCCTGAACATCCAGGCCTTCTATCAGTATGTGGTGCGCGGATTCATTCTGCTGCTCGCCGTGCTGCTCGACAATGTTCGCACAAGCACCATTGGGCGGCGATGATGGCTGATCCGATCACCCGGCAAATCCACGCTCCCTTGGTTCGGCGAAGATCGGGAGCGCATATTCAGGGCAGTTCGCCGCTGACAACGGGAGAAGGAACATGACGGGTGCCGGCGGACGGCTGAACGGCAAACGCATTTTTCTGACCGGAGCCGCACAGGGCATCGGTCGGGCAATCGCCAAAGCCTGTCTGCGCGAAGGCGCGGCACTCTTTCTGGTCGACCGGGATGCGACACTTCTGGAAAAGACCGTTCGCGAACTTGCCGCTGCGGGTGATCGACTGGCCTTTGCCGTTGCCGATATCGCCGACGCGACCGCTATCCAGGGAGCCGTCAAGGAGGCCGGGAAGACGATCGGCACACCCAACGCATTGATCAACAATGCCGGCGTCAACGTTTTCAACGAACCGCTCGACACGGACGACGAAGCGTGGGCGCGCTGTTTCGACATCAATCTCAAAGGCGCATGGCACTGCTGCCGGTCGCTGCTCCCGGGAATCATGGAACAGGGCGGCGGCGCCATCGTCAACATCGCCTCCACCCACAGCTTCACCATCATTCCGCACACTTTTCCCTATCCGGTGGCCAAGCATGCGCTCCTGGGCATGACCAAGGCGCTGGCACTCGAATACGCCGGACAAGGCGTACGCGTGAACGCCATCGCGCCGGGCTATGTGGAAACCCAAAAGAACATCGATTACTGGAACGGGTTTTCCGACCCGCAGGCCGCGCGCGCGGAAACGCTTGCGATGCATCCGGGCGGGCGCATCGCCACACCGGATGAGATCGCCATGGCCGCCGTATTCATGATTTCCGACGAATGCCCCTTCATGAATGCGGCCTGTCTGGTTATTGATGGCGGACTGAGCGTTCTCCAGCATCCGGCCTGATACTTCATGACAGCATCCTCTTCCGCTTCGCCATTCTGCGCCGTCGTCGACTGGGGCACGAGCAGTTTCCGTCTGTGGCTCCTCGACCGACAGGGAGCGGTGCTGACCGAGAGCCGGAGCGGCGAGGGCATGATGCACTGCGCGCAGGCCGGCTTCGCCGCCGTTCTGGACGCCCATCTCGCCAGGGTCGAGGCGCCAACGGCTCTGCCGGTCCTGATATGCGGAATGGCGGGCGCACGTCAGGGCTGGCTGGAAGCGCCCTATGCGAAGACGCCGGCCAGGCTTGAGGAACTTCCCGAACGCGCAGTGCGCATTGCGAAGGTTGAGCGCGATGTCCGCATCCTTCCGGGCATCGCGCTCGACGATGCGGCGGCACCGAACGTTATGCGCGGCGAGGAAACCCAGCTTCTGGGAGCGGTTAAGCCATCCGGCGGCGCGCTTGTCTGCATGCCCGGAACCCACAGCAAATGGGTGAGGGTGGATGCCGGTGCGGTGACGCATTTCAGCACCTTCATGACCGGAGAGTTGTTTTCGGTCCTGACCGGACACACGATTTTGAAGCATGCGGTCGAACCAGACAGCCGGGTCGAGGCCGACGATACCGCCTTTCTGGCGGCGCTCGACCAGATCGCGGCGACCG
>NZ_CAJXGF010000045.1 GCF_913053745.1 uncultured Nitratireductor sp. | reverse complement strand
GGGTGGCGGGTGCCGGGGCGGCCTCCATACCCGACAGTTCCAGCGCCGCGTCGTCCGGTTCTGCGACCGGCGGCGGCAGGTCGTCAGCCGGTGACGCAGTGGCGGCTGGTGACGCCGCAGCCAGCGCCGCCGCCTGACCGGCGCGTTCACCGTCGGCGATGCCCTCGATCCGCCTCAGCATCGTGTCGAAGCTGCTTTTCAGGGTCGACAGCCGGTCGTCGGCGTCCTGGGTCGCGGTCTCGATCGCCTGGCGCGCTGCCGACACGGCGTCGCCCTGGCTTTCGTCGAAGGCGGCCAGCTCCGTCGACAGCGCTGCGACTGTCTTCGAGATCTGGTTGATACCATCGGCCGAACGCTGCTCGGAAGCATCAATCTGTTCTGCAAGGCGCGCGATCTTGTCATCAATCGACTGGATCCGGTCGCTGGTGCGTTTGATCTCGTTGCCGAGGATGCGCATCTTGTTCGAGGTGCGCTCGATGAAGGCCTCGTCCTGCGACTGTGCCGCGAGGCGGGCCTCTTCCAGCACCATCGCTACCGTGCGCTCGGTGATCGAGATCTGGCCGTTGACCTCGTCGACATTCTCCCGCAGCGAGACGATCGCATCGCGCAGCTGGGTGTCGATCACATCGACCCGCTCGGTCAGGCCCTCGATCGCAACCTCACTGGCCTCGACCCGGGCGAGGGTTTCCTCACGGATGGTCTCGAATTGCTGCAGCGTGCGACCGAGCGCCTTTTCCAGCGCTTTCAGCCCGTCGATCGACTCGCGGTTGACGGAGCCGGATTCAATCTTTTCGATCCGGCCGATCAGCGCATCATTGCTGAGCGTTGCGCGGTTGTGCTCCATCGTCCGGATCCGCTCCAGCGCCGAGGTCAGGCCCTGGTTCAGCCCCGAGATCGCCTCGCGGGAATTGCGTTCATTGGTCTGCAGGCGGTCATTCAGGCGATTGAGCGAGGCCACCAGTTCGCGCAGATGGTCGATGGCTGGAAAAACAAGGGGCTGGCGCCGAAGGAAATCCCCGAGGGCGATGCTCGCGCCTTTGCCAATGGCAAGGGCCGCGAACTCTATGCGGCCTATCAGGAGCGCTTGAAGACGCTGAATGCTGTCGATTTCGGCGACCTTCTGTGCCATCCGATCCGCATTCTGCGCGACAATCCCGACGTGCTTGCCGAGTATCACCGCAGGTTCAAATACATTCTGGTGGACGAGTACCAGGACACCAACACCGCACAATATCTGTGGCTGCGGCTGCTTGCCCAGCGCCCGAAGAGTACGGAACCGGTCAACATCTGCTGCGTCGGCGACGACGACCAGTCGATTTATGGCTGGCGAGGCGCCGAGGTGGACAACATCCTGCGTTTCGAGAAGGATTTTCCGGGCGCCGCCGTCATCCGGCTGGAGCGCAACTATCGTTCCACCGCGCATATTCTGGGCGCGGCATCGCACCTCATCGCCAACAATGAGGGACGTCTCGGCAAAACCCTCTTCACCGAGCATTCCGATCCCGACGATCCCAAAGTGAAGGTCCATGCCTCGTGGGATTCGGAAGAGGAAGCCCGCGCCGTTGGCGAGGAAATCGAGGCGCTGCAGGCCAAGGGCCACGCGCTGAACGACATCGCCATTCTCGTGCGCGCCTCCTTCCAAATGCGCGAATTCGAAGATCGCTTCGTCACACTCGGTCTGAACTATCGCGTCATAGGCGGCCCGCGCTTTTATGAGCGCATGGAGATCCGCGACGCGTTGGCCTATTTCCGCATCGTCGCCCAAGCCGCTGACGATCTTGCCTTCGAGCGCATCGTCAATGTCCCCAAACGCGGGCTGGGTGAGGCGAGCGTCCGCCAGATCCACGACGTTTCCCGCATGCGCGAGGCCCCTCTCCTCCAGGCCGCGCGCGATCTTGTGGGTACAGAGGAGATGAAACCCAAGCCGCGCGCCTCGCTGCGCACGCTGGTGGAAAACATCGAGCGCTGGCAGGGCATGCTCGACCGGACTCCACACACGGAACTCGCCGAGATCATTCTCGAAGAATCCGGCTACACGGAAATGTGGAAGAACGACCGCTCGGCCGAAGCGCCAGGACGGCTGGAAAACCTCAAGGAACTGATCCGCTCCATGGAGGACTACGACAGTCTGCGCGGTTTCCTGGAGCATGTCGCACTGGTGATGGACGCCGAGCGCGACGAGGAGCTTGACGCCGTCAGCCTGATGACGCTGCATTCGGCCAAGGGGCTGGAGTTCCCGACCGTGTTTCTGCCGGGCTGGGAGGAAGGCCTGTTTCCGCACCAGCGCGCACTCGACGAGGGCGGCCGGTCGGGCCTCGAGGAAGAGCGGCGGCTCGCCTATGTGGGTCTGACGCGTGCCAAAGTGAACCTGCACATCTGGTTCGCCTCAAACCGGCGCATTCATGGCCTCTGGCAATCCACCATTCCCTCGCGGTTCCTTGACGAGCTTCCCGAAGCGCATGTGGACGTGGCCGAGGAAAGCAACAGCTATGGCGGCTATTCCGCAGGTCAGCCCGGCCGACCGAATCCCTATGGCAAGTCGCGTTTCGACGATCACGCCGTGTTCTCCAACACCTACGCCACGCCCGGCTGGCAGCGCGCCCAGAAGAACCGCACCGAGGCGACAGCCCGCAACTGGGGAAACCGCTCCGGGCACCAGGTGGAGCGCATCGGATATGGCGAGGCGGATTCGGGCTATGGTGCGGGGCGCGGCTCGGTCAAGGGGCGCGTCATCGAGGGCGAACTGGTCGCCAAATCGGTCTCCGACACGCCGTCTGCCTTCAAGGTCGGCGACCGGGTGTTTCACCTCAAATTCGGCAATGGCAATGTCGCGGCGATCGACGGCAACAAACTCACGATCGATTTCGACAAGGCCGGTCAGAAACGCGTCCTCGACGGTTTCGTCGAGCGGGCCTAGGGTCGATCCCGAAGCGTATCGCGATTGGGTTCGAGCATATCCAGGGTGTGTAAATACCGATAAACGAAAAGCTGGTCAGGCTGCTTCCGGCTTCAAGTAGACAAACTTGCCGTCGGTGTTCTTTTCCCGGTTGAGAAGGCCTGTGCGGGCGTGACGTGAAAGCGGGCCGGAGAAAGCGTTGGATTTGTACCGGGTGCCAAATATGTCCTGGCAGCGGGCAACGATGTCGCCAATCGTGCGCGGTTCGTCGAAGAAGTCGCTCTCGAGCAATTCGTTCAGTGCGGCGACCGCTCCCTTGGCGCTATCGGTGGTTGTTCTGCGGCGGCCGGCGCGCGCCGCGTTGCGCACGACATGCATCATACCGGGACCGGTAATGAAGTCGTTAACACCGCCTTCGGAAAACCCTTGCACATCGGCCGTGCGCTGCCCAAGCACAAGTTCCACGATACGAAGCTGAACCGCCTCCGATTCGAACTTGTTTACCACCTCGGAAAGCTCGCTAAGCTGCTGCTTTAACTTATCAAAATCCTTAATCATTAAATCCGCCCCAAACGTAGCCGCCTAAGATAAACAGCAGGCTGAACACATATGTCTCCATAAGTATCGGCTAAGTCAAGAGCGAGGCAGTAGGGGACGGAGCGAGCGCACATCGTGCGCAAAATCCTTCTCCGCGTTGCAACGGAGAGATCGTCAGGACGCAAGAAATGCAATTAAAAGTTGCGTCAATTCGCCGCATCCATTTCCTGCAGGAACCGGCGAACGACCACTGCCTGATTGCGTTCGCGATCGGTGGCGGAAAACAGAAGTGTCAGCGGTCCTTTTTCCGCCGTCCTTCGCAGCGCTTTCAACAGTTCGGAACGATCACTCAGTTCTTCGCGGTAGCGTTCGCAAAACACACTCCAGCGCCCGGGCTCGTGCGCGAACCATTTTCGCAGTTCGTGGCTGGGGCCGACGTCCGGCATCCACGCGTCAAGGGCGGCGCGCTCCTTGCTTACTCCCCGCGGCCACAGGCGGTCGATCAGGATTCGCGTTCCGTCGCCGTCATCCACCGGATCATATATCCGCTTGAGCCGAATATCCGAAATCGCCATACAAAGCCTCCCACGACGGACCGATGCAATCAGCCACACTCAATGATTGAAGTCCAAGGCAACGCTTCCCAAAGCATAAGCATTCTAAAGTGCGTGTGTGGGTGGGGTTGAACCCGTCCCCATGCCTTCACGGCACAAACCTCAACCCGAGACCTCCCGTCGTCCGCCAGGCGACGGGAGGTTTTTTCAATTATCAGCGCTTGCGACAAGATGAAACTTTGCGCAAAGCTCGGTCTTGGGCCTATTATAGGCCATGAAAATGCAGCACCCTCGGCCTACAGCCACTTGGCTCAAGATAAGCGCAGCGACCCTGCTCCTGGCCGCTTCGACCGGTCTTGCCTTTGCCATGTGGCTGGAGAACGGGGCCGGGATTTTCCTGGCGCTCGCCGAGTCCGGGTTGTCCTGGTGCTTCTAACACCACCATTCAGCGCTTTTGTCTCGGGTAAATTTCAATGATGCGATCCATCCTAATCGGCATCCTGGCGGTCATGGCCGTGGGTGTCGGCCTCCTCACCTTCCAATGGTATCAGCAGCAGAATTCCGGCAAGGCCTTCGGCGTGCCGTTCGAACTGGTCGACCAGGATGGGAACACAATCACCGAAGCTGCCTTCAAGGGTGGGCCGCGCGTGGTGTTCTTCGGCTTTACCCATTGCCCCGAAGTGTGCCCCACCACCCTTTTCGAATTGGACGGCTATCTCGAGGAACTGGGCAACGAAGCGTCCGAGATCAAACCTTACTTCGTTTCCATCGACCCGGAGCGCGATACGCCGGAGGTCATGAAGACATATCTGTCGAACTTCTCCGACCGCATCACCGGCATCACAGGCGACCCGGACGAAGTGGCGGCCATGGCCAAGGGATTTTCCATCTATGTCCGCAAGGTGGAACTTGAAGACGGCGACTACACAATGGACCATACCGCGTCGATCCTGTTGCTTGACGGCGAGGGCGACTTTTTCGGAACGATCGCCTATGAAGAAAATCGCGAAACCGCGATCGCCAAGCTAAAGCGTCTGGCGAACGAAACCTGACACCGGAACCCTATGGGCCAGACACGACTTTTCCTCACCGCGCCGCGCGAACAAGCCGAATCGATCTTTTCCATCCTCGACACCCATTTCGAAGACGAGGGGTTGCCGATCAGCATTTTCGAGCCGGAGGAAGACAGCGGAGTTTTTCAGATTTCCGTCTACACCGAGGACGATGTCGATCGTCTGGAAAAGCGGATTCAGGAAACGCTGGCAGACGTGTCGCCCCTGCCCCCGCTGGAGCGGGAGGCCGTACCCGAAATCGACTGGGTCAGCCATTCGCTCGATGGGCTGCGGCCCGTTCGGGTCGGCCGCTTTCTCGTTCATGGCAGTCATGACCGGCACCTGCAGCGCATTGGCGATACAGCCATCGAGATCGACGCCGGGCTTGCCTTCGGCACCGGTCATCACGGCACCACTGCCGGCTGCCTCGCCGCGCTTGCCGACATCCTGAAAAGCGAACGGCCGCGCAACGCTCTGGACCTGGGCACAGGAAGCGCGGTTCTTGCCATTGCAATCGCCAGGGCCGCACGCATTCCCGTACTGGCCACCGACATCGACCCAATCGCCACCGACGTTGCCCGGTGGAATATCCGCCTCAACGGCGTCACAAGTCTGGTCGAGGCCCAGACGGCTCCCGGTTTTCATCACGCTGTTTTTGCGCGCAAAAGGCCCTTCGATTTAATCGTAGCGAACATCCTCGCCCGCCCGCTCATGGGGTTGGCGCCCGCCATGGCGCATCACATAGAACCGGGAGGTTCGCTCGTTCTGTCAGGCATTCTAGAGCGGCAAAGGCGCCCGGTCATCGCGGCTTACGGCGGACAGGGCTTCCGTCACATACGCACGAAGGCCCGCGAAGGCTGGGTCACCATTCACATGAAGCGCTGAAGCGAAATCATCGACGGACAAACAAAAACCCCGAAAGCGCGGCTTTCGGGGTTTCGTTCAAACGCTGTTCTAGCGGATCAGAACATATGCGACACGCTGCGGCCGCGCTTCAGCTCGTCACGGTTGTAGCCGTGCGCACGCAGGGTCTCGTCGTCGAGCATCAGAAGCGCGCCGTTGACATAGCTCCGGACCTGCTTCTGACGAGCTTCGATCAGCGCGTCGAATGCGCCGCGGAAAAAGCCACGCTTATGGGCCATCTGATTTCTCCTTGAATGTCTGCAACGGTTTTGCCGTTGCCCGTGGTCCATTAGATAGGCCCGAAAAGGCCGTGCAACCAGCGCCGATTGCGCATGGCTACCATCTCATTTTGCATCGCAGCAATGGAATTGTGCATTGCGACATGAGCATTCCATTGCCGGAAAATCGTTCCGCTTTGCCATGCCATGCTGTAGGTTCGGCGCGATTTTTCTGACGAAGCGATAAGGTCCCATGTTTCAATCATTCGATGTTAGAGCCGACCCCAAACAGGGTATCTCCCGTGTCGGCCAACTCCGCGAAATGCTGACGAAAGCCGGTCTGGACGGCTATCTCGTTCCCCGCGCAGACGAGCATCAGGGAGAATACGTCGCCGCTTCGTCGGAGCGGCTATCGTGGCTCACCGGTTTTACCGGTTCGGCGGGCGCGGCGCTGATCATGAAGGAGCGCGCCATACTGTTCGTCGACGGCCGCTACACGCTTCAGGCGGCCGAGCAGACCGACCCCTCGACCTTCACCGTCGAAAGCCTGATCGACAATCCTCCCAAAGAATGGATCGCCGAAAATGCCCCACAAGGCTGCCGCATCGGCTTCGACCCGTGGCTGCATACCATCGCCGAGGTGCGTGCTCTGCGCGAGAAGGCCGAAACGCGCGGTGTCGAGATCGTGCCCGTGGATGACAATCTGGTCGACGGAGTTTGGAACGACCGCCCGTCCGCGCCGCTGACGCAGGCCCGCATCCAGTCGAAAGATTATGCCGGCGAACTCGCCACCGCCAAGCTGGAACGTATGGCGCGGGCCATCGGCCAGGCTGGCGCCGATTGTACCGTGCTCACGGACCCGTCCTCGATTGCCTGGGCATTCAACATTCGCGGCCAAGATGTGCCCCACACGCCACTTGCCCTCGGCTTCGCCCTGATCCCGGCGGACGGGCGCCCGGCGCTCTTCCTCGACAAGCGCAAGCTTGACCGCGAGACGGAAGCTTACCTGACGCAACTTGCCGATCTGAAGGCACCGTCGACGCTCGAAGATGAGGTTGCGCGTTGTGCGCAGGGCGGTCGCACCATCGGCCTCGATCCGGCGCTCGCGGCGGAGCGCTTGCGATTGACCGTGCAGGACGCCAGCGGAAGCGTCACGGAGCTGGACGATCCGGCACGCCTGCCGCGGGCGGTCAAGAACGCGACGGAGCTTGAAGGCGCGCGTGCCGCCCACCGTCGCGACGGCGTTGCCATGGCCCGTTTTCTCTCTTGGCTCGACCGGCAAGAGCCGGGCACGGTCGACGAGATCGGCGCGGTGCGAGCGCTGGAGGCAAGCCGGACAGAAACCGGACAGAACCTGCAGATGCCGCTGCGCGACATCTCATTCGACACGATTTCCGGGGCCGGACCCAACGGTGCGATTATCCATTATCGCGTGAACACGAAAACGAACCGCACACTGGCAACCGACGAGCTCTATCTGGTCGATTCGGGCGCGCAGTACGACGACGGCACGACGGACATCACACGCACGGTAATTATCGGTCGGCCCAGCGACGACATGCGCGATCGCTACACACGGGTTCTCAAGGGCCTGATCGCACTTTCCACCGTGCGTTTTCCCAAAGGCACGCGCGGCATGGATCTCGACCCTTTCGCCCGCCACGCTCTATGGCAGGCCGGCCTCGATTACGCCCACGGCACCGGTCATGGCGTCGGCTCCTATCTGGCCGTCCACGAAGGCCCGCAACGCATCGCCAAAACCGGTACACAGGCGCTCGAAGCGGGCATGATCCTCTCAACCGAGCCCGGCTATTACAAAGCCGGAAGCTACGGCATTCGCCTGGAGAACCTGATCGTCGTCGAGCCGGCGACCGCCCTTGAAGGCGGCGAGATCGAGATGCACAGTTTCGAGACGTTGACCTTGTGCCCCTTCGACCGGCGCCTGATCGACGTCACCTTGCTTGCGTCGCAAGAGCGCGCATGGCTCGACGCCTATCATGCCCGTGTGCGTGAAGAAATCGCGCCTCTGCTAGACGGCGAAACCCAGGACTGGTTGGACAAGGCGACCCTCCCGCTCGGATGAAACGGTCGCAGCCGGGTCAAACCCTGCGTCGCAAGATCGAGATTACCGAAGCGGGATCAACCGGTCAGGTGGCGGAGCAAAATGAGCACCGCCGCCGATGAAAGAAACATTGGCATCATGCCCCCCGCGACCAGCGAGACGACCACCCCGGTCGCCAGCGCAGCGATTTCGGGCACCCCGCCATTCATTGCCGACGGTGCCACGAGCGTGGTCAGAACGGCGGCGGGAACGGCGTTCAAACCCGCCTCGACGCGCGGATGGATGCGCTCGAAGCGTGACAGAACCAGGTGACCGCCGATGCGCGTGAGAAAGGTCAGGAACGCGCCGACCAGAATGATCCAGGCCGTCGTGCTCATGATTCTTCCTTTCGCGTCCGCGCGCCGGGCGCCATCGTCGCTGCCAGCGCCACCCCGGCCACCGCTCCGATGGAGACGTGCCATGGCGAACCGACCGTGCGATAGGCGATCATGGAAACGACAGCGCTCATAAGCACAACTGGCAGCCAAAAGGAGCGCTTGCGGAAGCTCATCACCAGGCCGAGGAAATAGATCGGCAGCAGGAAGTCGATGCCCAGCGCGTGAGGGTCGGGCAGGAGATTGCCGAACAACGCGCCGAGCCAGGCTTCCACCACCCAGCAGACATAAAGCGGCAAAGCCGCTCCCATATACCAGCCGAAAGTGACCGTGCCATGGGTTTCGCCGCGCCGTTCGGCTTCGGCGAACATGGGGTCGACCAGAAGGAAGAAGCCGAGCAGCCGCTGCACCGGTCCCCAATGGGCGATCCGCCGCCCGGTCGTGGCCGAATAGAGAACGTGACGAAAATTGACCGCGAGAATCGACAGCACGATCAGCCACGGCGCAACCTTCTGGCCGAAGAGATCGATGCCCACCATCTGGCTCGCTCCGGCAAAGATGGTCGCACTCATGAGAACCGCCTCGAATGCGGTCAAACCGTTCTCGACCGCCAAAGCTCCGAACAGAAAGCCGAACGGCATCGCGGCGACCACCACGGGCACACTGTCGCGCAACCCCTGCGCAAGATCGCGCGGGTGCGCGTTTTCCTTGGCTATGTCGGCCGTCATCGATCCTCCAGAGGTTACAGCTTAGGTCAGCAACGCTGACCAGTCATATGAATTCCGTTGAGCCACGCATCAAGGGATATGAAGAACCGCTAGGCACCGACCCGCTCGAACCAGGCATCCTCGTCGATAACCTCGACACCCAGTTCCGCCGCCTTCTTGAGCTTCGATCCCGCGCCCGGCCCCGCAACCACAAGATCCGTCTTCTTGGAAACCGAGCCCGCCACCTTGGCGCCGAGCCGCTCGGCCATCGCCTTCGCCTCGTCGCGCGACATGCGGTCAAGGCTTCCGGTGAAGACGATGGTCTTTCCGACAACGGGCGAATCCGCGGTCGGCCGCTCGGCCTCCTGCACGTCGATTTCACCGGCCAGTCTCTCGACCAGTTCACGGTTGTGCGCCTCGCCGAAGTAATGTGCGAGCGAATCGATCACCGCATCGCCGATATCGTCGAGCGCGTCCATTTCCTCACGCGCCTGCCCATCCTCGTTTGCGACCGCCAGCGCGGCGTCGTGAAACTCCGGCCAGGAGCCATAGGCGCGCGCCAGCGTCTTCGCCGTTTGCTCGCCCACATGGCGGATGCCGAGCGCATAGATCCCCCGCTCCAGCGCGATCGCGCGGCGCGCTTCGATGGCATCGAACAAATTGGCCGCGGACGTCGCCCCCCAGCCCTCCTTGTCCTTCAGCTTTTTCAGATTGTCGGCATCGCGTTTTGCCAGAGTGAAGATGTCGCCCGGCGCCTTCACCGGCAGGTCGGGGTCGTTGAAGAAGAACTCGATCTGCTTGTCGCCCAACCCGTCGATATCGAAAGCGCGCCGCGACACGAAGTGCCTCAGATGCTCGACACGCTGGAACGGGCATGCGAACTCGCCCGAACAGCGGCGCACCACCCCCTCTCCCCCGGTGCCGATGCCTTCGCGCACCACCGTGGTCTTCAACGCGCAGGGGCACACGGTCGGAAATTCGAAGGCTTTGGCGTCGGCCGGCCGTTTTTCCTCGATCACACCCAGGATCTGAGGAATCACGTCGCCGGCCCGCTGCACGGTCACCGTGTCGCCGATCATCACACCCAGCCGTTCGATCTCCTCGGCATTGTGCAGCGTCGCATTGGTTACCACCACACCTCCCACGGTCACCGGCTCCAGCCGCGCCACCGGCGTCAGCGCGCCCGTGCGCCCCACCTGAATGTCGATGCCGTTGAGTATGGTCGTCGCCTTCTCGGCCGGAAATTTATGCGCGATCGCCCATCGCGGGCTGCGAGACACGAACCCCAGCCGCTGTTGCAGGGCCAGATCGTCCACCTTATAGACCACGCCGTCGATGTCATAAGGCAGCGTCGCGCGCGCTTCCTCGATCTGTCGGTATTGCGCCAGAAGCGCCTCGGCGCTCTCGCAGCGCTTCATCAGATCGTTGATGCGAAAGCCATATTCATCCAGCGCCGCAACCATGCCCGATTGCGTGTCGGACGGCATCTCGGAGACCTCGCCCCAGGCATAGGCAAAGAATTTCAGAGGCCGCGCCGCGGTAACGGAGGAATCGAGCTGGCGCAGCGAGCCCGCCGCCGTGTTGCGCGGGTTCACATAGGTCTGCTTGCCCGCTTCCTCTTGACGCTTGTTCAGCGCGAAGAAATCGGCATGGGTCATATAGACCTCGCCGCGCACCTCGATCACCTCGGGCGGATTGCCCGAAAGCACGTTGGGAATATCGGTCACGGCCCGCGCATTGGCCGTCACGTTCTCGCCCTCCTGCCCGTCGCCGCGGGTGGCGGCGGAAACCAGGCGTCCGTTCTCATAGCGCAGCGACAGCGATAGCCCGTCGATCTTGGGCTCGGCCGTCATGACCACGGGCGCATCAGCGTCCAGCTTCAGGTAACGGCGGATGCGGGCGACGAAGTCGATCACGTCGTCGTCGGAAAAGGCGTTGTCGAGCGACAGCATCGGCACTTTGTGCCGCACCTTGTCGAACTTTTCCGAAACCGGGGCGCCAACCCGGCGCGAGGGCGAGTCCTCGCGCACCAGATCGGGAAAGCGCTGCTCGATGGCCAGGTTGCGCCGCCGCAACGCGTCGTACTCGGCATCGGAGATCGTGGGAGCATCTTCCGCGTGATAACGCCGGTCGTGCTCGGCGATCTCGTGAGCAAGCCCCTCCAGCTCGTTCCTGGCTTGGGCTTCCGTCAATGCATCAACGGCAGGCTTGGCTTTGGACATGACAATGAATCCGACTGTAAAACGGCGCGCAGTGTAAAACATTCGCACCCGATGTGGGCAGCGGTCTTTTTAAGCGGCTGAAACCTGCTGACAAGAGCAGCCAGGCGACCTTGAACAGAATCGGTTCAGGAAACAGCGGCGTTGCCCTGCAGCAAACGCTGGGCAGCGGCACGTGCCTCGTCGGTCACCGTCGCACCGGCAAGCATGCGGGCGATCTCTTCCTGGCGCGCGCCGGAATCCATCACCGAAACCCCGGTCGCGACCCGGTCGGTGTCGCCGCTCTTGGCGATGAGGTAGTGGGTGCCCGCGCGCGCGGCGACTTGCGGCGCATGGGTGACGGAAAGCACCTGAATACCCCCGGCAAGCCGAGCCAGACGCTGGCCGATGGCGTCGGCGACGGCACCCCCGACGCCGGTGTCGATCTCGTCGAAGACGAGCGTGGGGGCCGACCCACGATCCGCCAGCACCACCTTCAGCGCCAGAAGGAACCGCGACAGCTCGCCACCGGAAGCGACCTTCATCATGGGGCCCGCGCGCGTTCCCGGATTGGTGCGCACCCAGAACTCCACCCGGTCGATGCCCTCCTCGCCGCGGTCGTCGGCCTCGGTGGCGATTTCGACGATGAACTCCGCCCGCTCCAGTTTAAGGGCCGGCAACTCGGCCATCACCGCCTTGCTCAGGCTAGCGGCCGTGTCCCGGCGCAATTGCGAGAGTTCGGCTGCCGCGGCGTCATAAGACGTCACCGCAGCCCTGGCCTCGACCTCCAGTGCCGCCAGCCGTTCTTCTCCGGCGTCGAGCTCGTCGAGATCTCCCACCATACGGGCACACAGTTCGGCCAGGTCGCCCACCTGAACATTGTGCTTGCGAGCCGCCGCGCGTAACGCAAAGAGGCGTTCCTCGGCGTCTTCGAGGCGTTGCGGATCGAACTCGGTTGCCCGCATCGCCTCGTCCACACCGGATTGCGCCGCGTCGAGCGACAGCAGAGCCGAATCCAGCGGCTCGATAATGCCGTCGAGAAGTCCGGGCGCATCCTGCGCTTTGCGCTGCAGTCGACGCAGAAGGCTGGAAAGCTGGGATACCGGTGAAGCGTTGCCGGAAAGCACCTCCTGCGCGTCGGAGATGTCGCTGGCGATTTTCTCCGCGCGCATCATGCCGGCGCGCTCTTCGGCCAGGGCCTCTTCCTCGTCTGGGCGCGGATCGAGCTTGGAAAGCTCCTCCACCGAGGCCCGCAGGAAATCCGCTTCTCGCGCCGCCGCTTCAACGCGCGCCCTGTGCCGCGCCAGCTCCTGTTCGCATGTGCGCAGATCGCGCCAGGTCAGGCGCACCCGCGCAAGAGCCTCGCCATGGCCGCCGAAAGCGTCGAGCAAACCACGATGGATGCCCGCATCCACAAGCGCGCGCTCATCGTGCTGCCCGTGTATCTCGACGAGCTGACGCCCCACCTGACGCATAAGGGCAACGCTGGACGGCTGATCGTTGATGAAGACACGCGTGCGGCCGTCCGCGCTTTGGACACGCCGCAAGATGATGTCGCCTTCGTCATCGATGGCGTTTTCCGCCAGAACGGCGCGCACCGGATGCACGGCCGGCAGGTCGAAAACGGCGATCACCTGTCCCTGATCGGCGCCATGGCGCACCAGTGAGGCATCGCCGCGTCCACCGAGCGCCAGCGAAAGCGAATCGAGCAAAATGGATTTGCCGGCACCGGTTTCACCGGTCAGCACCGAAAGCCCCCCGGAAAAATCCATGTCGAGGCGTTCAATCAGGACGATATCGCGGATCGACAGGTGAGACAGCATGGGTAAAAGCGTCAGCCGCCCAGAATGGCCGCTCCAGCCTTGGATATCCACGAGCCGCTGTTCTCGCGCGGCTCCAATCCACCGGACTGCAGCAAGGCATAGGAATCCTCATACCATTGGCTGTCGGGGAAGTTGTGCCCCAGAACGGCAGCAGCCGTCTGCGCTTCCGAAACGAGGCCCATGGCGTAATAGGTTTCCGTCAGACGTGCCAGAGCCTCCTCGACATGGCGCGTGTTGGGATAGCTTTCGACCACGCCACGGAAACGCCGCACGGCAGCGACATATTCACGCCGTTCGAGATAATAGCGCCCGATCTGCATCTCCTTGCCGGCAAGTTGGTCGCGGGAAAAGCGGATCTTGGTTTGCGCATCCTCGACATACTCCGAATCGGGCCAGCGCTGCACCACCTCTTCCATCGCCTCAAGCGTGCGGCGTGCTTCGCGCTGATCCTGCGTCACGTCGCGAATCTGGCGGAAATGGCTGAGGCCGACCAGGTATTGCGCATAGGCAGCGTCTTCCGTGGTCGGATAGAGCGCGACATACCGCTTACCGCCATTGATCGCCTCCTCATACTTGCCCTGACGGTAATTGGCGAACGTGTTCATCACCATGGCCTTGCGGGCGTATTCGGAATAAGGGTGCTGGCGATCGATGGACTCGAACTTGGCGCTCGCTTCCTTCAATCGCCCGGCGTTCATATTCGCCAGGGCCTGATTGTAGAGGACGTCAGCCGGGTCGGTCTGCTCGACATAAGTCGACAGATCGAGGTCCTTTTCCGCATTACAGGCGGAAAGAAGAAGCGAAACGCCAAGCACCGAAGCCGTGGTTACGGCAGCTCTGCCTGTTCTGGTCATGCCGGCAACAAAAGTTGAACGCATTTCGCCTCTCGCAAACGGAAAATCGATTTCGGAACGCAGTCATAGAGCATATGACCGCCACGCGGCAACGCTATTGCCCGCCAATCGTACAATTTTGTGGCGTTGGAAAGAGTATGTGCCCGCGCGAACGCCGCCGTGAGCGGTTTTCAGAGCGTCCAGGGCGCGTAGACCGGCGCACTGACCGCAACCATTTCGGCCCGACGCCCCTGCTCGCGGCGCGTGGTCTCGACGATTTCGTAGGCCGAACGGTCTGTCAGAAGATGGCGCAGCGCGGCCGCGTTGAGCCGGTGTCCGCCGCGATAAGAACGGAAACAACCGATAAAGCGCGCGCCGGCAAGTGCCAGGTCGCCGACGGCATCGAGCATCTTGTGACGCACGAATTCGTCGGGATAGCGCAGGCCTTCCATGTTGATGACCTTGTGATCCTCGCCGATCACGACCGAGTTCTCCAAAGACGACCCCAGCGCGTAGCCGGCGGCCCAAAGCCTTTCGACATCCTTGATGAAACCGAAGGTACGCGCACGCGCCACCTCTTGCCGGAAATTGGCAGCGTTCAGATCGAGCGCAAGCGCCTGACGACCGATGACCGGTGTATCGAAGTCGATCTCCACCTCGAAACGTGTGCCGTCATACGGACGAAACTCGGCCCAGGAACCGCCATTGTCGATGCGCACCGGCTTCACGATACGGATATAGCGGCGTTTTACGGACAGCGTGGCGATGCCTGCCTGTTCGAATGCATCCATGAAACCGATGGCGCTGCCATCGAGAACCGGAACCTCACCGCCATCGATCTCGATGGCCACATTGTCGATTCCGACGGCCAGCAGCGCCGCCATGAGATGTTCTACCGTGGCGACGAATTCGCCACGCGCATCGCCAAGCGCGGTGCACAGGTCCGTCTGGCAGACCTCGGAGGCGAGCGCACGAATCACACGGCCGGTGCCGGCTTCGTCGATCCGTTGAAAAACGATTCCGGTGTCGGGCTCAGCCGGGGAAAAATGAATGGAGACGGGCTTGCCACTGTGAACACCGATGCCCGAAAGCGAGCAGCGCGATTTGAGTGTCGTTTGATATTCGAGCAAAATGGTCCCCGTAAGCTCTCAAAGGCCTGCGCAACAAAAGCGCCAGCACGTCCAAAGTTTAAGGACGACACCCCCAAAATGCGTCCCACACCCCGCCTTTAGTCGTGACGAAAGATAATGTCGCCGAATACAGACTCCAAATCACGGTTTCTTACTCCGTGTTACGCCATAAGGAAAATCGAAACATCGTATAACGTTTTGAATTATTTACTGAAATTTAACAAAAAGGGGAATGCGACGCATCCCCCTTTTTCAGATTTTATAACACGCGTTACCGCTTAGTTGGCTTGCCGGCGAAGAAACGCGGGAATCTCCAAATGATCTTCTTCCTGCGTGTTCCGAGGCTGCGTCGTGAGCCGGCCGTGCTCGTCCAAACGCCCCTGACGCGGTGCGTAGAGCTGCCCCTCGTTCTCGGAAGCGCGGCGCGGCTGCGGTGCGGCCTGGCGCAGTTTCGGCTCGCGCGGTTGCTCGGCATAACCCTGCTCACCGTCGCGACGGGACAGTCCATGCGTCAGGCGTTTGATCAAGCCCATCGGGCCGCGTTCTTCGTGTTCTTGTGTCTTCGCTTCCATTTCCGCTTTCACCACCGGCGGAAAATCTTCCACGCGCGGCATACGGGGAGCGGAAAGCGGCTGCTCTTCAACACGGGCCTGCTGCTGCGGTTGTGGCTGCGGCTGTTCCGCAGCGGGTGCCGGCGCCGGTTGAACCGGCTTCGGCGCAGGTGCCCGAGGCGCCGGCTGAACCGGCTGCGTACCACGGAAAAGCGAGCTCTGGGGCTGGAAACCGCCATTGGTCGCGGCGGGACGCGCTGCGGGAGCCGGCGTGGGCTCGGGCGCGGCGCGCTCCGCCTGGCGAATGGCATCGGCAACCGGGTCGGCGGCGACCGCCTGCGGCTTGGCGTCAACTGCGGCGACAGCCGGACGCGCGGTCTCGACGGCGCGGGGCTGGTTCTGTGCCGGACGCGTCGCCGAAGCCGGTGAGGAAATCTCGGCAGCCGACTTGTCGATGCCAGTCGCCACGACAGAGACGCGGATAACGCCTTCCAGATCCTCGTCGAAGGTCGCGCCAAGAATGATGTTGGCGTCCGGATCCACTTCCTCGCGAATGCGGGTTGCCGCTTCGTCGACCTCGAACAGGGTGAGATCGCGGCCGCCGGTGATCGAGATCAGAAGGCCGCGTGCGCCCTTCATGGAACTCTCGTCCAGCAGCGGGTTGGCGATCGCCGCCTCGGCAGCGGCCATTGCACGGCCTTCGCCGGATGCTTCGCCGGTGCCCATCATCGCCTTGCCCATCTCGCGCATCACCGAGCGGACGTCGGCGAAGTCGAGATTGATCAGGCCTTCCTTGACCATCAGATCCGTGATGCAGGCGACACCCGAATAAAGCACCTGGTCGGCCATCGCAAAAGCGTCGGCGAAGGTGGTTTTGTCGTTGGCGATGCGGAAGAGGTTCTGGTTCGGAATGACGATCAGTGTGTCAACGCATTTCTGCAGTTCCTCGATGCCGGCTTCCGCCGTCTTCATGCGGCGCTGGCCTTCGAAGTGGAACGGCTTGGTGACGACGCCAACGGTCAGGATGCCCTTCTCGCGGGCGGCGCGGGCCACAACGGGCGCAGCACCGGTGCCGGTGCCGCCGCCCATGCCGGCGGTCACGAAGCACATATGGGTGGAGGACAGGTGATCGACCAACTCGTCGATGCATTCCTCGGCCGCCGCCTTGCCCACTTCAGGCTGCGAGCCAGCGCCCAATCCCTCGGTCACGGCCGCGCCGAGCTGGATCAGCCGCTCGGCCTTGGATTGGGTAAGAGCCTGCGCGTCGGTGTTGGCGACCACGAATTCCACGCCGCGCAGGCCGGCGTTGATCATGTTGTTGACAGCGTTACCGCCGCCACCCCCGACACCGAACACGGTGATGCGTGGCTTCAGCTCGGTAATGTCCGGCTTCTGCAGATTGATAGTCATTGTCCTCGTCCTTTCCGCCTTTGCCGCCGCCTCGCCGCCGCGGTCGTCATTTGGGGCGCGCCCCCGCTAGAAGTTGCTTCTCAGCCATTGGCCGACGCGCTGGAACCGGCCACCAGTGCCGGTCGCGCGGGTGAATATGCCGCTCTTGCCGCTGCGGCCACGGTTTTCGAACTCCGCAACTTGCGGATAAATCAACAGCCCCACCGAGGCGGAGAACGCCGCCCCCTTGGCCGCTTCCGGCAATCCCGCCACGCCGAGCGGACGCCCGAGCCTGACATTGCGCCCGAAAAGCCGACGGGTCGCTTCAGGCAGGCCGACAAGCTGGCTCGCGCCGCCCGTCAGAACCACACGACGTCCCACCAGGCCGCCATAACCGGAACGATTGAGCTTCTCGCGAACCATTTCCAGCGTTTCCTCGATGCGGGCGCGGATGATCCGCGTCATCACCGCACGGGGTACCTGGATCGGCTGCTCGCCGGGATCCGCACCCATCGGATGGATCGACACGATATCCCGGTCGTCGCTCGAAGAGATCAGCGCCGAACCGTGCATCACCTTCAGCCGTTCCGCGTCCTCCAGACGCGCGGAAAGACCGCGAACCAGATCCATCGTCACATGATTGCCACCCACCGGCAGCGCGTCGGCCCACACGAACTTGCCCTCCGCGAAAACGGAGATCGTCGTCGTGCCGCCGCCCATGTCGATACACGCCGCTCCCATCTGGGCTTCATCGTCCACCAGCGCGGCCAGACCGCTTGCATAGGGCGTCGCCACCATGCGCTCGACCGAAAGATGCGAACGGTTGATGCAAAGCTCCAGATTGCGCAGCGGCGCTGCATCGGCCGTCAGGATATGCATGTCGACGCCGAGCTCCGCACCCACCATGCCACGCGGATCGCGAATGCCGCGTTCGGCATCCAGGCTGAAGCCCGTCGCCAGCGAATGCACCACCTCGCGTTCGGTCTGCAGGCCCTGCCGCGCACCGGCCGTAAGCACGCGATTGATATCGGATCGGGCAACCTCGTGGCCGCCAAGATTGATCGAGGCGGAAATCGTTTCGCTGCGCAGACGCCCCGCAGACACGTTCACGATCAGCGAATCCACCGTCAGGCCGGCCATGCGCTCGGCCGCATCCACCGCCAGCCGGATCGCTTCCTCGGCACGGTCGAGATCGATGATCACACCGGATTTGATGCCCTGCGACTGCTGATGTCCGATGCCGATGACCTTCACGCGATGGGTGCGATGGCGCAGCGCCCGTCCCTCTTCGGCCGGCATGAGCTTGGCGATGATGCAGCACACCTTGCTCGATCCGACGTCCAGAACCGTGATGATGCCCGAGCGACGCACAGCGTCTTTCCTGGATTCCGATAACCAGCTCATATCTGCGCCCCACCTGCAATCCGCGCCTTGTAGCGCTCGCGCATCGCTTCCTGATGAGCCTTGACCGCCTCATCCGAGAGACCGATCGCCATACGGTCGGGAAGGCGCATGTCCACGGAGGTGATGTCCCGCGACAAGAGACCGTTCTTGCGGTCGAGTGCGGCCAATGTCGCCAGCGTCAGCGCCTCGTCGCTTTCAGGCAGCTTTACCGTCACGCCGTTCTTCAAGCGCAGATCCCAGCGCCGGTCGCCGACGCGAATATAGGCACGCACCTCGTCAGCGATGGACGGATGCCGCGCAACCGTGGCGATGAACGCGGGGCCGGCCTCGCGCGCGCCGCGGCCGATAACCATCGGCAGCCCGGCGTACCGCCCTCCGTCGAACGACGCGATGACAGCGCCGTCCTTCTCGATCAGAGACAATTCATTGCCATGTTGCCAGATCGCAAACGGCGTCTTTTCGGTAATGTCGACTTCGAGCGTCGCCGGATAGACCTTGCGCACGGCAACACCCTCGACCCAGGGCAATCCGGCGAGCCGCGTCCGGGCCTCTCCAACGTCGAAGCCGACCAACGCCGTCCATCCGTTCAGACCGACTTCCTGCAAGACGTCGATTTCCGAGGTTTCCTGGTTTCCGACCACGTGAACCTGCGTGATGGCAAGACCCGTACGCGCGGTAACGCTCTGCAGGACCTGCGGCAGATGCCCGCCGGCAAGCGTCCCGTAAATCGCGGTCGCGCCAAGAAGCACGGCGGTTGCGATCGTCGCACCGTATCGCGGCGCCTCGACCTCGCCCGCATCGACCCGCTGCATGAAACGCGCAGGGCGGCGCAGCCAGCGCGGCAACACAACGTCGCCGCTGCGGAAACGTGTATCGTTCCGGCCCGTCCCGGCCTGAAATGAGGTCAGCGAGAACACGAGGCGTCCTCCACAATCCAACTCAACAATTCACCAAACCCAATTCCCGCCGCCATGGCGATCTCGGGCACCAGAGAGGTTGGCGTCATGCCGGGCTGCGTGTTCACCTCCAACCAGACAAGCTCCCCATCAGCGGATTTGCGATCGTCGAAACGGAAGTCGGACCGGGACACGCCCCGGCAGCCAATAGCCTTGTGTGCCTTAAGCGCCAGTGTCTCAATTTTTTGGTAAATATTTGGTGAAATTTTTGCCGGGCATTCGTGTTTTGAGCCGCCGGGAACGTATTTCGAGTCATAATCGTAGAAGGCATGGCCGACCGGGATGATCTCAGCGATACCGAGCACCCGATCGCCCATCACCGCGCAGGTGAATTCGCGACCGGCGATGTAGCGCTCGACCATGACGCGCTCGCCATACTGCCACTCCGTCGAGCCAATGATCTGCGGCGGCGTCCCCTGCCCCTCCTGCACGATCACCACGCCGAAGCTCGACCCCTCCTTGACAGGCTTCACCACATAGGGCGGCACCATGGGATGCTCGTTGCCGATTTCAAAGCGGTTGATCACCCGCGCATCCGCGACAGGTATGTCGGCGGCCTTCGCCACCGTCTTGGCAAGCTGCTTGTCCATGGCAAGCGCAGACGCCAGCACACCCGAGTGCGTATAGGGAATGTCGAGATATTCCAGAATCCCTTGTATGGCCCCATCCTCGCCGAACGGACCGTGCAGCGCATTGAAAGCAATATCGGGATTGAGTTCGGACAGAACCCGCGCCACGTCGCGCCCCACATCGACACGCGTCACAGCATAGCCCTCAACCTCGAGAGCATCGGCGCAGGCAGTGCCGGAAGAAAGACTGACCGGCCGCTCGGAGGAGAAACCTCCCATCAGGACGGCGACGTGCTTTCTCTTCATAATCCGGCTACCCCCTTCTCCGGCCGCCCCGAATTTCGGGCGATAAGCTGCATTGGCCGAGTGAGACCTCCTCGATTAGGAAAGCCCCCGACCCGAACGCCGCGACTCAAATCAGTGATTACTTATGTGCCAAAGAATCAGAGGTTTGATTCCAAGGCAAGGGCTTGAGATTCCCTAAGATTCAATTTTCTGAAAATTTTACACTTTGTGAACGCGAACGCCGGCGCCAAGCAACTTGACAAACCATGGATCAATGGCGCCTGCCGCGCCGACAGATCTTTCGCAGATCCCTTCAGGCTTTCTGAAAATTCAGAGCATCTGCCCCAGGAACGGATCGATCTTGCGCCCTTCCTTGAAATCGCCGATGCGCTTGATCTCCCATTCCAGACGGATGCCGGAATGCTCGAGCACCCGCGCGCGCACCGTTTCGCCCAAATACTCCAGGTCGTAGCCGCTCGCCGTGCCGGTGTTGATCATGAAATTGCAGTGCATGGGCGACATCTGCGCGCCGCCGATGGTGAGCCCGCGGCATCCCGCCTTGTCGACTTCCTTCCAGGCCGAACTTCCAGGTGGATTCTTGAAGGTGGAACCGCCGGTCTTCTCGCGTATCGGCTGCACGGTCTCGCGGTGATGCTGGACTGCATCCATTTCCTTGCGAATGATCTCCCGATCTTCCCGGTAACCCTCCATCAGAGCCGATGTGAAGATCATGCCCCCGGGAACCGCAGAATGCCTGTAGGCATAGCCCATATCCGCATTCGAGAAGACATGCGGCTCACCTTCTCGGTCGAGCGCGCGCACCTCAACCACCCGCTCCCGCGTCTCAACCCCATTGGCTCCGGCGTTTATGCGCAACGCCCCGCCGAGGCCGCCTGGAATCCCGTGATAGAAATGGAATCCGCCGATACCGGCATCGAGCGCTGCCGCCGCAAGTCGCTTGTCGGGAATGGCCGCGCCGGCGCGAATGTGAGTCTCGGACACAATCTCCGCCTGGCCGAACCCCTTGGCCGAAAGCCGCACCACGAACCCGCGAATACCGCCCTCGCGCACGAGCAAATTCGAGCCGATCCCGACCATCGTGACCGGAATGTCGGCCGGCACCGCCTTCAAAAAGGCCGCAAGATCTTCTTCGTCGGCGGGCTGAAAAAGGACATCGGCGAGCCCCCCGGCACGAAACCAGGTGATTTTGTCCATCCCCGCGTCCGGCGTCAAACGCCCGCGCAGACCCGAGAGACGATCGCCGAGACGATTTAGCAGCTCTGCGCCGCTCATTTCCTTGCCTCCAACTCGCCCGGCAGTGCGTAGGCCCAATGGGTAATGTTGCCGGCCCCCAGATAAACGACGAAATCGCCTTCTTTTGCCCAGCCGCCCACAATGGGTTCGACCGCCTCCGGTCCTTCGATATGGGTCACGTCGCGATGGCCGGCCGCGCGGATACGCGAGACCAGTGCTTGCGAAGACACACCCTCGATCGGATCTTCGCCAGCGGCGTATACCGGCGCGATTAGAACCTTGTCTGCTTCGTTGAAGCAGGAAGCGAAGTCGTCATAGAGATCATGCAAACGCGAATAGCGATGCGGTTGAGCGATCGCCAGGATTCTTCCTTTGCAAGCTTCGCGCGCCGCCCTCAGGACGGCACGGATCTCGACCGGGTGATGCCCGTAATCGTCGAACACACTCACGCCGTTCCAGGTGCCCGTCAGCGTAAAACGCCGTTTTACGCCACCGAAGCCGGCAAGCCCCGCTCGGATTGCTTCGTGCTCGATGCCCAGTTCATGTGCCACCGCAATGGCCGCCGTGGCATTCGATACATTGTGCCGACCCGGCATTGGCAGGCGCAGGCCTTCCAGCGTTTCCATTCGCCCGGTCTTGCGATCCCGGAAATCGATGTCGAACACCGAAACCGGGCCGTCCATCCGATGATTGGAGAAACGCACATCCGATTGAGGGTTTTCGCCATAGGTGACGACGCGACGATCCTCGATCCGTCCCACCAGCGCCTGAACCTCGGCATGGTCGATGCACATGGCCGCGAAACCGTAGAAAGGCACGTTCTCGACAAACTGGCGAAATGCCGTGCGCAGCGTATCGAAATCCCCGTAGTGATCGAGATGCTCGGGGTCGATATTGGTGATAACCGCGATCTCAGCCGGCAGCTTCAGGAAACTGCCATCACTTTCGTCGGCTTCCACCACCATCCAGTCGCCCTCGCCCATTCGGGCGTTGGTGCCATAAGCGTTGATGATGCCGCCATTGATGACCGTCGGATCGAATCCGCCCGCATCGAAGAGTGCCGCCACCATGGATGTGGTCGTTGTCTTGCCGTGCGTCCCGCCAATAGCGACCGCCTGGCGAAATCGCATCAGCTCGGCCAGCATTTCCGCCCGCCGCACGATGGGCAAATGCTTCTCGCGCGCGGCGACGAGTTCGGGATTGTCTTTCTTGATCGCGGTCGAGACGACAATGACTTCGGCCTCGCCCAAATTCTCGGCCGCATGGCCGATGAAAACGTCGATGCCCTTCTCGCGCAGGCGCACCACATTGGCGTTTTCCGCTTGATCCGAGCCCTGCACCCTGTAGCCGAGCGTGTGCAGCGCCTCTGCAATACCGCTCATGCCAATGCCGCCAATACCGACGAAATGCACGGTTCCGATCGTCTGCGGCATTTTCATGCGTGGGTTCCTTCCTTCAAAGTCTTTGCCGGCTGGCCGGAGGCAATAGCCTCCACGAGGCCCACAAGCAACTCCGCCGCGTTCGGTTTGCCGACACTGCGGGCGGCCACGGCCATACCGGCCAAGCGTTGCGGATCGTTCATGGCTGCGCTGATCAGTTCGGACAATCGGTCGGAGGAAAGCGTCGACTGAGCGTGCAATTCCGCACCGCCCGCCCGCTCCAGCGCGGCGGCATTGGCCGCTTGATCGTGGTCCAGCGCATGCGGATAGGGCACCAGAATGGCCGGGCGGCCGATCGCGGCAATTTCCGAAACGGTGGATGCGCCGGAGCGCGAAACAATCAGATGGCTCTCGGCCATGCGCCGGGCCATATCGGTGAAGAAAGTCGCGATATCGGCGGTCACACCGAGCTTGTCGTAGGCGGCACGCACATCCGCTTCGTCTTCCGGTCGCGCCTGCTGGGTCACGACGAGCCGTTCGCGCTGCTGCGGCGCAAGCTTCGCGAGCGCAGCCGGCATCGCATCGGAAAAGAATTGCGCGCCCTGGCTGCCACCGAAAACCAGAAGGCGGAATGTCTCTCCGGCTTCTGCCGCTCGATAGGATGCGGCGGAAGCCTCGATTACGGCCGGTCGAACGGGATTGCCTGTTGCGACAATCTTGTCGGCGAAAGGCCCCTCATCCGGCAGGAAACCACCGGCAATCGCCTGTACACGCCCCGCCAGAGCCTTGTTCGCACGCCCCATCACCGCGTTCTGCTCGTGGATCAGCGCGGGAATGTCGCGCCGAGTCGCCGCCCAGAGCGGCGGCAGTGTCGGATAGCCGCCGAAGCCGACCACTGCGGCCGGCCTCAAACGCTGCAGGAGCGCCGATGCCTGTTTCACTCCGCGCCAGATGGTCCAGCCGGCTTTCAAAAGTGCGATCGGGTTCTTCGACCCGAATGTGGCGCTTTCGATAATATGCGTTTCCTCGGCCGGGAATGTGCCCGCAAAGCGAGCCGCCCGCTTGTCGGTCGCCAGATGCACCGACCAGCCACAGGCGTGAAGTGCGTGCGCGAGCGCTTCGGCCGGAAAAAGATGGCCGCCGGTCCCACCGGCGGCAAGGAGAATTATACCCTTCGTCATGTCAGCCCGCGACAGCCTCGCGTCCCGACGGCGGAGCATAGCTCACCGGACGGCGCTTCTCGGGCTTGCGGCGGGTGAGCGCCAGCACGAAGCCCATGGAAATGGCCATGGCGATCAACGACGAGCCGCCATAGGAGATGAACGGCAGCGTCATGCCCTTGGCCGGCAGCATGCGGACGTTCACGCCCATATTGATGATCGACTGGAAGCCGAACAGTATGACGAGACCGCTCACGGCATACCGCGTGAAATCGTCTTCCTCTCGCCGTGCTTTGGACAACCCTCGCAGGACCACGAAAGAAAAGAGACCGAGCAGGATGAGGCACAGGATAATACCGAACTCTTCGCCGGCAACCGCGAACACGAAATCGGTGTGACTGTCGGGAAGAATGCGCTTCACCGTGCCCTCGCCCGGACCGCGCCCGAACCAGCCGCCACGGGTTATCGCCTCAATGCTCATATCCACCTGATAGGTGTCGCCCTCGCCGGTGAGAAATCGGTCGATGCGTTCGGCCACATGCGGAAAGATCGTATAGGCGAGAAAGGCCCCGCCGGCACCCAGCGCGCCGAGCACGGCGATCCACAGCCACGGCATGCCGGCAATGAAGAACATCGCCCCCCAGGTGCCGAGCACCAGCATGGTCTGGCCAAGATCCGGCTGCGCCACCAGAAGCGCGATCACAAGGCCAAGCAGGAGCATCGCGAAAAGGTTGCCGGGAATTTCCGGCTGCCGCGCATGCTCATGGAACAGCCAGGCGCAAATGACCACAAAGGCCGGTTTGAGATATTCCGAAGGCTGGACCGAAACGCCGAAAATATGGAGCCAGCGCCGCGAGCCCTTGACTTCCATACCGGCGAAAAGCGTCACAACCATCAGTATCAGCGCACCCACCAGCATTACCAGCGCCGCGCGCCGTACAAGGCGCGGGCTGAGGAAGGACACAGCGATCATAATCACAACCGCCGGCAGCATGTAGATGATCTGGCGGGTGACGAAATGGAAACTCGACAGGCCGATCCGTTCCGCCACAGCCGGACTTGCCGCAAAGGAAAGAACCACGCCCAGTCCCATCAGCATCAGAAAAGCCGCCAGGAACCAACGGTCGATGGTCCACCACCAATTGGCAACCGGGCTTCGGTCGGTGCGGCTCACCATGTCACTTGCTCCCCATCATCTCGGCGCCGGCGAGCGAACGCACCGCCTCGCGGAAGGCATCGCCGCGCATCTCAAAATTTCTGAACTGGTCGAAACTCGCACAGGCTGGCGAAAACAGGACAACGGCCTCCGGCGCGGGATCGCCCGCCGCATCGCGCGCCGCATGGTCGACGGCCTTGTCTATCGTACCCGAAATCTCGAACGCCGTCGCCTCCCCGATGGTGGCGGCGAAGGCCGGCGCGGCCTCGCCCACCAGATAGGCCTTGGCGATACGTGGAAACAAGCTCTTCAGCGTTTCGATACCGCCCTCCTTGGGCAGTCCACCGGCGATCCAGTAGATACGTTCGAAGCTTGCCAATGCGCGCTCTGCCGCGTCGGCATTGGTCGCCTTGGAATCGTTGACGAAAAGCACCCGGCCCTTGCGTCCCACCTGCTCCATGCGATGAGCGAGTCCGGGAAAGCTGTTGAAACCGGCCTGGATTTCCGCAACCGAAAGACCGCATTCCAGACATGCCGCGAGCGCGGCAAGCGCGTTCTGTGCGTTGTGCGCGCCGCGCAGCGCGCCGATCCCTTCGAGCGTGGCAAGCTTGTCCGCGACACCGCCCACCGCCCGCACGAGATCGAGCCCATCGAGATAAAACCCGTCGTCGAGCCGGGCAGTCGCGGAGATGCGCCGGATCGTGTGCCCGTCCGCCGCCAATCGGTCGGCTATGTGGCGACAATCCGCGTCGTCGACGCCGACGATGGCCCGGTCGCTTCTGGCAACCAGCCGCTCCTTGATCCCGGCGTAGTTCGCGAAGGAACCGTGACGATCGAGATGATCGGGCGAGAGGTTGAGGAGAATGCCCACCGAAGGGTCCAGCGTTGGTGCCAGATCGATTTGATAGGAGGAGCATTCCACCACATAATGCCGTTCGGGCTTCGGCGGGTCGAGGGTCATGACGGCACGGCCGATATTGCCGCCCATCTGCGTATCGCGCCCGGCATGCCGCAGCACATGCGCGATCAGCGCCGTGGTCGTCGACTTCCCGTTGGTGCCGGTAATTGCAACGAAGGGCGCGGCGGGCGCGTGCACCCGGCGTTCACGGGCGAAAAGCTCGACATCGCCGATAATTTCGACGCCGGCGGCCCGCGCCAGTTCCACGCTCCAGTGTGGATGCGGGTGGGTCAGCGGCACGCCCGGCGACAAGACAAACCCATCCTGTGCGCTCCAGTCGAGGGCCCGCAGATCGCCGGTGGGAACAGCTTCGCTGGCCGCCCGCGCCACGCTTTCGGGGTTATCGTCGAACGCGCACAGCTGCGATCCGCCGGCGACGAGCGCCCGCGCCGTAGCGATGCCCGAACCGCCGAGCCCGAACAGGGCGATGGTCTTGTCCTTGAAAACGGTGGCCGGGATCATGCGTCTCGCCCTAGCGCAGCTTGAGGGTGGACAGGCCGATCAAGGCGAGCAGCACCGCAATGATCCAGAAACGGATCACAACCTGGCTTTCCGTCCAGCCGAGCTTTTCGAAATGGTGGTGTATCGGCGCCATCAGAAACACCCGCTTGCCGGTCAGCCGGAACGAGGTCACCTGCACGATAACCGATACGGTTTCCAGCACGAACAGCCCGCCAATGATCGCGAGGACGATCTCGTGTTTGGTCGCCACGGCAATCGTACCAAGCGCGCCACCCAGCGCCAGCGACCCGGTATCCCCCATGAAAATCTGCGCCGGTGGTGCATTGAACCACAAAAAGCCCAGACCCGCCCCGATCAGCGCCCCGCACACCACCGCCAACTCGGCCGTTCCCGGCACACCATTGAGCAGCAGATAATCGGCATAGGTCTGCGATCCGACCAGGTAAGCGATCAGGCCGAAACAGGCCGCTGCCACCATCACCGGCACAATGGCGAGGCCATCCAGCCCGTCCGTCAGGTTGACCGAATTGCCCGCCGCCACGACAACGAAGCCGCCGAACAATATGTAGAAATACCCCAGGTTCAGCGCCAGATCCTTGACGAAGGGGAACAGCAGCGAAGTACCGTAGGAGCCGGACGCAAGCTGCGAAATGAAGAAGGCGGCCATGCCCCCGATCAGCGTCTCCAGAATGAGCCGCTGCTTCGACCCAAAGCCGGTATGGCTCATCCGCTTGACCTTGAGATAATCGTCGTAAAACCCTATGGCGCCGAACCCGATGGTGACGAACAGCACAACCCAGACATAGCCATTGGTCAGGTTCGACCACAAAAGCGTCGAGATCACCGCGCCTGACAGGATCATCAGCCCGCCCATGGTGGGCGTGCCCTTCTTGGTCAGCAGATGCCCGGCCGGACCATCCTCGCGGATCGGCTGGCCACGTCCCTGCTTGACGCGCAACAGCGCAATCATCCCGGGCCCGAACAGGAACACGAAGAACAGCGCCGTAACCACCGCACCCGCCGTGCGGAAGGTGATGTAGCGAAACACATTGAAGGCGGCGAGCTGCTCACCCAGTTGGCCAAGGAAATAGAGCATTCTTGTCTACTACACTTTCGGGTGTGTCAGCTTTGCGCAAATTGCGATTTGATTTCGGTGACGACGCGCGACAGGCCCACACCGTTGGACCCTTTGACCATAACTGCGTCGCCATAGGCAAGGTCGGCCATGATCACGTCCAGACCTTCTTCGATCGAGCCATGATGGCTGGCCAACAGGCCCCCTGGAAGGGCAGCGGCAAGCGCCGTCATGCTCTGGCCAACCAGATGCACGCGCTCCGCGCCGCTGTTCTTGACCGCGTCGGCCAGCCCGGCATGCATTGCCGCGCCAGCCTCGCCCAGCTCCAGCATATCCCCGAGCACCACGACCTTCCGCCCGCCCGGCGCCTCCAGCGTCGAAAACACCTCCAGCGCCGCACCCATCGAGGCGGTATTGGCATTGTAACTCTCATCGATCAGCAGCAGCGGCCGCTCTTCGGGCCCAACCGCCACGCGCTGCCCCCGCCCCGGCTGTGCGCCAAATCCGGCCAATGCCCGCAACGCCGTTTCCGGCGCGATCCCGGCCAGATGCGCCACCGCCAGCGCCGCCGTCGCATTGGACAACATATGCCGCCCGGTCACCCCCAGCGTCAGCGCATGGGTCTCATCGCCATGTAGCACCGTTGCAAAGCTGCGGTCCGCCGCCATTTCCGGCGCCGTGATCTGCCAGTCGACGCCCCGCGCAAAACCATAGGTCACCACCCGGCCCACACCGGCCGCCGCCGCCAGTTCCAGCAGCAGGTTGATCTGCGGATGATCGGCATTGAGCACCGCCGTGCCGCCCGGTTCCAGCCCCTCGAAAATCTCCGCCTTGGCCCGCGCGATATTGTCGAGACTCCCCAGCTTCTCCAGATGCGCCGGCGCAATATTGGTGATCACCGCCACATGCGGCCGCACCAGTCTGCTCAGCGGCCGGATTTCATCGGGCGCATTCATGCCCATTTCGAACACACCGAACTGCGCCGTTTCGGGCATCCGCGCCAGCATCAACGGCACGCCCCAGTGATTGTTGAAGCTCTTGATCGAGGCATGCGTTTCCCCCGCCGCCTCGAACACCAGCCGCAGCGCCTCCTTGGTGGTCGTCTTGCCCACGCTACCCGTTACGCCCACGACGAAAGCCCGGCTTCGCACCCGCGCAGCAATCGCCAGGTCCCGCAAGCCGCCCAATGCATCGGGCACGACAATCCGGCCATCCCCCTCGCCCCGGACGACCAGTGCCGCCACTGCACCGTTCTTCAGCGCCGTCTCGACAAAATCGTGCCCATCGAACCGATCACCCTTGATCGCCACGAACAGCGCCTCGGGCCCCAATTCGCGCGAGTCGATGGAAATGGAATTGATTTCAGTGGCCGAGATTCCCGAGGCCTTGCCTCCCGTGGCGGCAAGTACAGCATCAAGCGTGTAGAGAGGTGGGGTCATACGAGCATCCGCGATTGCCGCCCTCCACCCATGATCTCTCCCCGCATCAGAGGATACGACCAAGGATCCGTGACGCCGGAGGCT
>NZ_CAJXGF010000044.1 GCF_913053745.1 uncultured Nitratireductor sp. | reverse complement strand
AACATGATCCTCTCGATCGGGCCGCGTGTCGAACGTTACGTTAAGTGTATTAATGCACACGGCAGAGCAGAGGAGGGGGGATTATTTTCCCCGTGATGAATTTTCCAGAGGAAATGCTCCCGCATTTCAAAGGTCGGATTCACTTTGACCGGAGGGAAAGGCGCTGTTGCCCATCCCTCCAAGTAATTGATTTTCAGGCAGCTTCTGCGGCCTTTGCCGGTTCCTTCGGCGGGAATTTCCGATAGAAGTTTTCGTTGTTTTTTGCCATGTCGCGTAACAGCCGGTTCGGCTTGAAGCGCGGACCCCATTTCTTGGCGAACTGCTGGCAAAGTTTGACGAAAGCGGCCGTTCCCATCGTGTCGATATAGGAGAGTGTGCCTCCGGAATAAGGCGCGAAGCCGAAGCCGAGGATCGAGCCGACATCTGCTTCGCGAACATCGGTGAGGCATTTCTCCTCGAAGATCCGTGCCGTCTCCAGCGCCTGCATCACCAGAAGGCGCTGCTTGAGCTCCTCGATGTCGAACTGCTCGGCAGGTTTCGGGGTGCCGACGACCTCCGGAATTCCCGGCCAGAGCTGCTTGTCCCGGCCCTGGTAGTCGTAGAAGCCCTTGCCGTTCTTGCGGCCGTGCCGTCCGTGCGTGTCGACCATCGTGTCGATCAGCTGCATGTGGCGCGGATCGACGGCCTTTTCGCCGAGGTCGCGGATCGTCTGCTTCATGATCTTCTGCGCCAGGTCGATCGCCGTCTCGTCGGTCAGCGATAGCGGGCCGACCGGCATGCCGGCCATCTTGGCGGCGTTCTCGATCATCACCGGCGGCACGCCCTCGATCAGCATCGAGAAGGCCTCCTGCATGTAGCGCAGGACGCAGCGGTTGACGTAGAAGCCGCGCGTGTCGTTGATGACGATCGGCGTCTTCTTGATCGCGCGGACATAGTCCATCGCCACCGCCAGCGCCTTGTCGCCGGTGCGCTTGCCCATGATGATCTCGACCAGCATCATCTTGTCGACCGGCGAGAAGAAGTGGATGCCGATGAAGTTCTTCGGCCGCTTCGAGTTCTTGGCGAGACCGGTGATCGGAATGGTCGAGGTGTTGGAGGCGAAGATGCCGGACGGCTTCAGATGCGCCTCGGCCTGTTCGGTCGCCGCCTTCTTGACGCCGGAATCCTCGAACACCGCCTCGATGATCAGGTCGGCGCCCTCGAGGTCGGCATAGTCCGCCGACGGGGTGATCAGCGACAGGAGCTTCTCCTTGTCGTCGGCCGTGGCGCGGCCCTTCTGCATCGCCTTCGAAACGAGGCCGTCGGAATGCGCCTTGCCCTTTTCGGCCGCTTCCATGTCGCGGTCGATGAGCACCACCGGGATGCCGGCCTTCGCCGTGACATAGGCGATGCCCGCGCCCATGAAGCCCGCGCCGATGACGCCGATCTTCTTGAACTTCGTCGGCTTGACGCCTTCGGGACGGCGCGCGCCCTTGTTGAGTTCCTGCAGCGAGACGAACAGCGAGCGGATCATCGATCCGGCCTCGGTCGTCTGCAGCACGTTGGCGAAATAGCGCTGCTCGATGGTCAGCGCCGTGTCGAACGGAACCTGCAGGCCCTCATAGACGCATTTCAGGATCGCCGCGGCGCCCGGATAGTTCATGTGCGTCTCGCGGCGCAGGATCGCCGAGGCCGCGGGCCACAGGTTGGCGCCGGCCGGCGTGTAGATCTTGCCGCCGGGCAGCTTGAAGCCCTTCTCGTCCCACGGCTGCACCGGCGAGAGGCCGGCCGCGATCATCGCCTTGGCGGCGGCGATCAGCTTCTTCGGCGGCACCACGTCGTGGATCAGGCCCATCGCCTTGGCGCGCGACGGCGTCAGGCTGGAGCCCTGCGTCATCATCTGCAGCGCGTCCTGCTGGTTGGTCAGGCGCGGCACGCGCTGAGTGCCGCCGGCGCCCGGGAAGATGCCGATCTTGACTTCCGGCAGCGCCATCTTGACCGCCGGCGAGTCCGCGGCGACGCGGCCGTGGCAGGCGAGGCTCATCTCGAAGGCGCCGCCCATGCAGGTGCCGTTGATCGCCGACACCCACGGCTTGCCGCAGGTTTCCAGCTTGCGGTAGAGCTTGCTCATCCGGCCCGCGCCGTCGAACAGCATCTGCATCGCCTTTTGCGGGTCCTTCGAACGCTCGTTCTGGATGATGTCGAACATCTTCTTCAGCATGGTGATGTCCGCGCCGCCGGAGAAGCTGTCCTTCTTGCCCGAGGTGATGACCGCGCCCTTGACGGCGTCGTCGGCGACGACGGCGTCGATGATCGCGTCGAGCTCGTCCATCACCTCCTCGGTATAGACGTTCATCGTCTTGTCCGGCATGTCCCAGGTAACGAGCGCGATGCCGTCGGCGTCGGTTTCGACGGTGAAGTTCTTGTAAGTCATTTTCTGTCTCTCCCGATCCGTTAGACGCGCTCGATGATGGTGGCGGTGCCCATGCCGGCGCCGATGCACAGCGTGACGAGCGCGGTGTTGAGGTCGCGACGCTCCAGCTCGTCGAGCACG
Organism: uncultured Nitratireductor sp.; assembly: GCF_913053745.1. Lineage (GTDB taxonomy): Bacteria > Pseudomonadota > Alphaproteobacteria > Rhizobiales > Rhizobiaceae > Nitratireductor. The sequence goes on along the minus strand of NZ_CAJXGF010000044.1, from coordinate 26,904 downwards.
GTGCCGAGGATCATCGCGCCGGTGGCTCCAAGCGGGTGTCCCATGGCGATGGCGCCGCCGGCGACGTTCATCTTCGAGTGGTCGATGTCGAAGGCCTGCATATAGCGCAGCACCACAGAGGCGAATGCCTCGTTGAGCTCGAACAGGTCGATGTCCGAGATCGTCATCTTCGCCTTCTTCAAAAGCTTCTCGGTGACGTCGACGGGGCCGGTCAGCATCAGCGCCGGGTCGGAGCCGATATTGGCGAACGCCCTGATCTTCGCGCGCGGGGTGAGCCCCATCGTCTTGCCGCCGCGCTTCGAGCCGAGCAGCACGCCGGCCGCGCCGTCGACGATGCCGGAGGAATTGCCGGCATGGTGCACGTAGTTGATCGCCTCGACTTCCGGATGCTTGGCGATGCCGACTGCCTCGAAGCCGCCCATCTGGCCGGGCATCACGAAGGAGGGCTGCAGCTGGCCGAGCGACTGCATGTCGGTGCCGGGTCGCATGTGCTCGTCACGGTCGAGAATGGTCAGGCCGTTCTGGTCCTTCACCGCGATGACCGACTTCGAGAAGTTGCCCTTTTCCCAGCTTTCCGCCGCGCGCTTCTGGCTTTCGACCGCATAGGCATCGACGTCGTCGCGCGAAAAGCCGTATTTGGTGGCGATCAGGTCGGCCGACACGCCCTGCGGCATGAAATAGGAGGGCAGGCCGACCGAGGGGTCCATGAACCATGCGCCGCCAGACATGCCCATACCGACGCGCGACATGCTCTCCACGCCGCCGGCAATGACGATCTCGTCGGACCCGCCGGCGATCTTGGCCGCACCCAGATTGATGGCGTCGAGACCCGAGGCGCAGAAGCGCGAGATCTGCATACCCGGAGCCGCGTCTGCATAGCGCGCCTCGAAGGCGGCCGAACGCGGGATAACGGAGCCTGCCTCGCCGACTGGATCGACGCAGCCGAAAATGATGTCGTCCACCTTTGCGGTCTCGAGCCCGTTGCGGTCGCGCACGGCTTCGAGAACCTTCGCGCCAAGGCGCACGGCCGGCACCTCGTGCAGCGATCCGTCCTTCTTGCCGCGTCCGCGCGGCGTGCGCACGGCATCATATACATAAGCGTCAGCCATATCGGTCTCCCTGCTTTTCCGACCCAACGCGGGGTCGGGCGATTGGTTCAAAGGGTTCTGGCGATCACCAGTTTCATGATCTCGTTGGTGCCGCCATAGATGCGCTGCACGCGGGCATCGCGATACATGCGCGCGATCGGATATTCGTTCATATAGCCATAGCCGCCATGAAGCTGCAGGCATTCATCGACCACTTTGCACTGCAGGTCGGTGAGCCAGTATTTGACCATGGAGGCGGTGGCGGTATCGAGATTTCCGGCGAGGTGACGGGCCACGCAATCATTGTAGAAAACGCGGCCGACCGTTGCCTCGGTTTTCAGTTCCGCCAATTTGAACTGGGTGTTCTGAAAATCGATCACCTTCTGGCCGAATGCCTTGCGCTCCTTCACATAGTCGATGGTGACCGCCAGCGCGCGCTCGATCATTGCAATGGCCTGGGCTCCGATCAGAAGCCGCTCCTGCGGGAGCTGCTGCATGAGTTGCACAAAGCCCTGACCTTCTTCATGACCGAGAAGATTGGCGGTCGGCACACGCACATCGTTGAAGAAGAGTTCCGAGGTGTCGTTGGACTTGAGTCCGATCTTGTCGAGGTTGCGACCCCGCTCAAACTCTTCGGCTTCATCGGTTTCGACCACGATCAGCGACGTGCCCTTCGCGCCCTGGCTCGGATCCGTCTTGGCCACCACGATGACGAGGTTCGCCAGCTGGCCGTTGGTGATGAAGGTTTTGGAGCCGTTGAGACGGTAATGGTTTCCGTCTTTTTCGGCACGCGTTTTCACACGCTGAAGATCGGACCCGGCACCGGGCTCGGTCATGGCGATTGCACCGATCAATTCGCCGCTTGCGAGCTTCGGCAGCCAGCGCTTCTTCTGCTCTTGCGAGCCGTAGTGAAGAATGTAGGGCGCAACGATTGCATTGTGGAGCGCAATGCCGAAACCGTCGACGCCCACATGGCTGATCGCTTCGATAATGGCGCTTTCATGGGCGTAGGTGCCGCCCGCACCGCCATGCTCCTCCGGCATCGAGGCGCAGAGAAGGCCCGCCGCTCCAGCCTTTTCCCAGCTCGCACGGTCGAATATCTCCGCCTTCTCGAACGCTTCATAGTGAGGCGCAATCTCTTCCGTCAGGAAGCGGCTCGCCATGTCATAGAGCATGGCGACGTCTTCACCGGCCCATTCGGGCCGGGAAAGGCCAAGTACGGACTGCGGGTCTGACACTCTAAGCCTCCTGGCTGGCTGCACTGCGCGCTAAGGAAAGCACGCTAGAATGCGTACGGATATTACGCCAGTCAAAACGCCTCTTCCGGCAGCGCCATCATCGCGTCCGCTCCTGTGGAAATACGGGCGAGATGCGCCGCCGTTTCGGGCATGACGCGCTCCATGAAATAGCGGCCGGTGGCAATCTTCGCCTCAAGGAAAGAGGTATCGCCATTGGCGCTGCCGGCGAGTTGTTCCTGCGCGCTCTTGACCATGCGGCCCCACATATAGCCAAGCGCAACAAGCCCCATCAGATGCATGTAGTCATGGGAAGCGGCGCCCGCGTTGTCGGGTTTTTGAACAGCATTTTGCATGAGCCAAAGCGAGGCCGACTGCAAATCGCTCAACCCCTTCTTCAACGCTTTCGTGAAGGGGGCCATGGCTTCGTCCTCACGGTGAGTTTCGCAAAAGTCGCTCACTTCCTTGAAGAAAGCCTGTGCTGCGCGTCCACCTTTGGCGGGGAGTTTGCGACCGACCAGGTCGAGCGCCTGGATGCCGTTCGCACCCTCGTAGATCATGGCGATACGTGCATCCCGCACGAACTGGCTCATCCCGTGTTCTTCAATATAGCCGTGGCCGCCGAAAAGCTGCTGCGCCATCACTGCGTGCTCGAACCCTTTGTCTGTAAGCACGCCTTTGATCACGGGCGTCATGAGCGCCAGAAGGTCGGAAGCGGCCTCGCGGTCCTTTTCGTCTTTGGACAGATGCACGATATCGGATTTCAGCGCTGTCCACAGAATGAGCGCGCGGCCTGCTTCGTTGAAGGCGCGGATGGTCATCAGGTTGCGGCGCACATCCGGGTGAACGATAATCGGGTCGGCTTTCTTCTCCGGCGCCTTGGGGCCGGTGAGGGACCGGCCTTGCAGGCGCTCGCGGGCATATTCGACAGCACCTTGATAGGCGGCCTCGCCGACAGCATGCCCCTGCAAGCCGACACCGAGCCGAGCTTCGTTCATCATCGTGAACATCGCTTTCAGGCCGCCATTCTCCTCGCCGAGCAGATAGCCCGTTGCCTCATCGTAATTCATAACGCAGGTGGCGTTGCCGTGAATGCCCATCTTCTCTTCAATGGCACCGCAGGAAACGGCATTGGGGTCGCCCAGCGCACCCGTGTCGTCAACCATCACCTTCGGCACAACGAACAGCGAAATGCCCTTCACGCCCGCTGGGACGCCTTCGATACGTGCAAGCACCAAGTGAACGATGTTCTCCGAAAGGTCGTGCTCGCCCGCGGAAATGAAGATCTTCTGGCCGGAAATCTTGTAGCTTCCGTCGCCGTTTGGCACGGCTTTGGAGGTCAGAAGGCCCAGGTCGGTGCCGCAATGTGGCTCGGTCAGGTTCATGGTGCCGGTCCAGCTGCCTTCAACCATCTTCGGCAGCCACTTCTGCTTCTGCTCCTCGGTCCCATGTGTAAGGATCGCTGCGATGGCGCCCTGCGTGAGGCCCGGATACATCATCAGCGCCATGTTGGCGGAGACAAGATATTCGCTAACCGCCGAATGAACTGTGTAGGGTAACCCTTGGCCGCCATATTCCGTCGGCACGGATAGGCCGAGCCAGCCACCCTCGCAATATTGGCGGTAGGCGTCACCAAAGCCCGTCGGTGTGGACACCGCGCCATCCTCGTGACGGATACAGCCTTCCACATCGCCCACACGGTTGAGCGGCTGCATGACGTTTTCGGCCAGCTTTGCGCCTTCGCTCAGGATCGCTTCGACGATGTCCGGCGAGGCGTCGGCAAAGCCCGGCAGATTGTCGTAATTGCCGTAGCCAAGAACATCGTTGAGCACGAACAGCGTATCGCGCACGGGCGCCCGGTATGTCGGCATGAGACTCCTCCAGCTCTCGGAACAAAGGCGCGAACAGAGCTTTCGCGCAGCATCGGAAGCGCTCTAGCAAATTTTGACGTTTGCGTAAACGTCAAAAAAGGTACGCTGCATGACAAAAACCGCGCGGAAAGATTTCCGCGCGGCTCCGAAAAAACAACAAGGGTTCTGTAGATGCCCCAAGAAGGCGCACCCGATCACAGAATCGAGACTACCTCGGAGAGATCAACCCGCAGTACGCAAGCCTGGTGCGGGTTCCAGTCGTGCGGAAACGTCGGCGATCAGCTTCTTGAGCTCGGAAATCGCATCTTCGATCGAGTGATGCTGCTTTTCCAGGCGCACCATCTGACGTTTGGATTTTTCTAGAACGAGCTGCAGCTGTTCGGTGTTTCCGGTCTTGTGGCCGGTTCCCGGATCGTCCAGGTCCAGCACTTCCTTGATATCGCTGAGCGAAAAGCCGATTTTGCGGCCCAGCAGGATTTGCTGGAGACGGACCTTGTCGTTGCGCGAATAAAGGCGGGCCGTCCCGGCGCGCTCAGGCGTAAGAAGCCCTTTATCTTCATAAAAGCGCAGGGCGCGGAGGGTAACGCCGAACTCCCGCGCCATCTCGCCTATGCGGGTGTATTCCTCGGATTGGTCGGGAGAATCATTTCCCTCGGCAGTCTTTTGGACGGCCATTGCAATGTTCGTCATGATCACTGTTCCGTATCGAATGAACACTCCGGTGGGGAGCCGGAATGAGGTCATGTCTGACGGACGAGCTCCACCGGCGGGCAGAGGACGCACCGCGCAGACATGTCTGGAAGGCGGGCTTATGCGTTGCAGAATACGGCATTACAAGGGCCGTTGGCCAAATTGTGAACGGCTTGCCAACAACCTTTTTACGGGATTTTCACGCGTATGCTTAACCGTCGGTAAGAATTGTTAACCCCGTGTTTACCATAATCGGTGAAACGTGAACTCGTCAGTATTTCGTGCTCGTCTGCGTTCGTTGCTTGGGGCACGGCAGCCTGACCGTGGTGTCTTTTACAGCGTTTGTCTGCTGCCTTCCTGGCGTTCCAAAGCTGAAGGGCCCGCGTGGCAAGAACTATCGATGGCCAACCGGCAACCGGTGGAGAGGCGGGCGTTCCGATGAACAACAAGCGTTCCTATCTGGAAAACATCAATGCCGGCCGTCGGCGGCGGCCAGGGGCGAACGCGTCTCTTGACGAGATCGGTCGAACGCTCGAGCAAATCGAGCATCGCCTTGGGCGCGAGAATGGCCGTGTCAATCAGCAGGCTGAGGAAAATGAGGTTGCCCGTCGCATCCAGGAACTGTCCGAAACGGTATCGCAGACCTATGCTCGACCAGCGGAGCGGCCGGCAGCGCACGGACGGAAAGCGACATCACAGACATCTTTCGAGCGCGCGGCTTACGAGCTTGAGCGCAGCCACCGCCAGGAGCGCGAGATCGCATCGATCGGCGGTATCGCCAACGAGCTCAAAAACTTGCGCGCTGACCTGCGTGATGCAATGCGCTCCGGCCTCAATGACGAATTCACCACATTGCGCCGCGAACTGGCCGGAATCATGGCCTCGGTGCCTCATGGCGCATTGAGCGGTGAATTGGTGATCGAGTTCGAGCGTCTGTCCAACGCCATTGCCCAACTTGCCGAGCGAAGCGACGACAAGAACGTCAAGATGCTGCGTCTGGAAATGGAAGAATTGAAATCGTCCATCTCCAATCTTGCGCGTGAAGACACCCTGCGTGCCGTCGATCGGCGTTGGGATGCGCTCGATGATCGCTGGAGCGCATTCGAGAATCGCGTCTCCAATGACATTCGCAGAAGTGATCCGGCAATCGAAATGCTACACCAGCGTATCGAGGAAATCGCCTACGCGGTCAACAATCTGCCCGAGTCCCTTTCAATCCAGTCGCTCGAGGACCGCGTGCGCACGCTGGCCGGCACGCTCGACCGATTGCTCGAACATAAGCCGCAAAGCAATCCCGAACTCTATGCGGCAATCGATGAACGTCTCGATGAAATCAGCCGGGCGATTGCGGCTTCTGCTCCCACCGCCCAAGCCGCAACCTTCGATCCGCAACCATTTGAGCGTATCGAGGCTCGTATTTCTTCACTCGCCAACCAAGTAACCGAATTGCTCTCGGATCGTTCGAGTGGCGAGGCGGTTGGTCAGCTCAGCGAGCAGTTGTATTCACTTTCGCAGCGTGTCGACGATATCGCCAGCCGCATCGATGTGCCGGAGCAGACTGTGGATCGGCTTGCCGCGCAAATCTCCGGTATTGCGGAAAAATTGGACACCGCGCGGGAACCGCAGATGGCCGAACACATGCTGCGCGGTATGGAAGACCGGTTTGCGCATCTCTCGCAGCTCATCGAGCAGCGTCAGGGGGATGTGGCGGAACAGGGTCGTACGCTGGTTGATGAACTGGAGCGTCGCCTGCAGGACATTTCGAACCGCATGGATGAATGGAACAGCCCCGGTCAGGACGAGGCCGGTATCATGGCGACGATCGATGCCCGTTTCAATGAACTGGCCGCTCGTCTCGACATGAGCGCTGACGCGACGGGGGACAAGGATGCGCTGCGGGCGCTGGAGATGCGACTCGACGACATCTCGGGGCGTTTGCAGGCATCCTCCGCGCAACCTTCTTCTGTCGATCCGGAGGTGATTCACAATCTCGAAGCGCAGGTGCGCAGCCTTTCGGAACATTTGTCGCGTCCGAGCGCGGATTTGCCGGAATTCGAGGATCTGGGGCCACGCCTGGAAAACATCGAGCGCTCCATTCACGAGAACCGCGACGCCGTCGTGCAAGCGGCCCGTCATGCCGCGGAGCAGGCCATCGGTGCGCTTGGCAGCACTTCGCAGGCCGAGGCATTCGATCGCGAACTGCGCGAGGAACTGAAGGCTCTGGAAAACCTGACTCGCAAGTCGGACGAGCGCAACACCAAGACGTTTGAAGCCATTCATGACACGCTTCTGAAGATCGTCGACCGGATTGGTGCGGTCGAGAGTACGGCCAAAGAGAGCGTCGGCGACAATGCGACGAAGATTGCCGTCGCGGCCGCTCCATCGATCGCTTCGGGCGACGACGAGGTCATGGCAACTGCAGCTCCGGTTCATGAGCCGGGTCCCAACCGTTCTCCTGCCGAGGCCGCCGCCGCAGCGGCACGGGCGGCATTGGATGAGGACGGAGAGGAGGAAAACGGCAAACCCGGCAAGTCGTCGCTTCTGGGTGGACTTTCGCGCGCTTGGAGCACTCGAGGGGAGAAGCCGCGACAGGACGAAACTCCGGAAGACGTTTCTGCGGACGTCGAGGTGGATGCGGATGCAAGTCTCGAGTCGGTGGAATTGGATGCCGAGCGTATCAATGAACCGCTTGAACCGGGTTCCGGTGCACCCGACCTGAACGCCATTCTGCGCCGTGTGCGCGACGAGAAGAAAACTCCGGTTCGTTCGGAGACGGACGATGCTGCGAAATCGGATTTCATTGCAGCGGCGCGTCGGGCTGCACAGGCGGCGGCGGCCGAGGCTGAAATATTGAAGAAGCGCCGGGGACAGGCGACGGAAGAATCCGGTCGCTTCGGTTTCGGGCGCCTACTGAAGCGCAGCAAGACGCCGCTAATGGTGATGCTCGGCGCCGGCATTGTCGCGGCCGGCGGTTACCAGATGGGCAAGGCCTATCTATCGAACTCGACATCCATTCCGACTTCCATGGTGAGCGAAAGCACCACATCGGAGCCGGCACCGGTCATGGCGAATGCAGATGATACCGTGCCGGAGGATCGTCCGGTGCGTGTCCTCGATGAAAAGCCGTTGGAGGAGAGGGCCGAGGAGCGCGCGTCCGATGCTGCCGTCGACACACTCGCTTCCATGCCGGAGATGGACGATGTGTCGACAAAGATGCCGGCGGGAAAGTTCGAGGAACAATTGTCGGAGTCTGAGACGGTCAGCGCTCCAGAAACCATGACGACGGAAGTTCCGAAGCCGATCGCGCTGGATAGCATTCCCATGGAGGCGGGCCCTGTCCCACTACGCGAAGCGGCCGCCGAAGGCGACCCCAAGGCGATGTTCGAGATCGGTAGCCGCTATGCGGAGGGGCGTGGAACGACGCGGGATTTGGCGATCGCGGCCGAGTGGTACACGAAAGCGGCCAAAGCAGGCTTTGCGCCGGCGCAGTATCGGATCGGCGATCTCTACCAGAAAGGCAATGGCGTCGAGCGGGATGTGGCTGAGGCGAAGATGTGGTTCCAGCTTGCTGCACAACAGGGCAACGCCAGCGCAATGCACAATCTCGGCGTTCTATTCGCCATGGGTGCGGACGGGCCCGCTGACAACGATTCCGCAGCCCGCTGGTTTCTGGAGGCTGCAGAGCACGGCGTAAAGGATAGCCAGTTCAATCTCGGCATTCTTTCGGCCAAGGGCATGGGCATGCCACAAGACCTGATCGAGGCCTACAAATGGTTCGCCATCGTTGCCAAAAGCGGCGATAAGGACGCGGCGGGCAAGCGCGACGAGATTGCCGCGGCCCTTTCGCCCGAGAAGATGAAACAGGCGGAAAGCAAGACCGCATTGTGGAAGCCTAAATCCATCGACCCTGCGGCCAATCTGGTCGACATTCCCGAATCCTGGCGCGAGAGCCGCGAATTGACCGCCAGCGTCGACATGGAGAAAGCGATTACCAACATCCAGCTCATCCTGAACGGTGAAGGTTTCGATGCTGGAACACCGGATGGAATCATGGGTGCCAAAACCAAGAAGGCGATCACAGCATTCCAGAAGGCCAACGGCATGACGCCCACCGGTGAGGTGAACGAGGCGTTGGTGCGTGTGCTTTTGGAGAAGAACAAGGCAGCGGCCGCACAGTGACTCGGTTGCTGGCCTCCCGGGCCTTGTCGTGTGTCCAGATAGACGCACTTCACCTTTGCCGGACAAGTCGTTCAAACTTTTCCGGATTTGGGAACAACTCGGTTTGACTTCGCGCGCGTCAGGGCGCAGAACGGAAACACGCATAATGTTTCCACACCTCGCCCGGCCCCGCTGTCGGGCAAACAATTATTCGGGTGCCGCGGGTGGGTATTTATCTCCCAATCGCCGAAATGTCCGTCAATGTGTTTGTGCTGCTGGCCATGGGCGGCGCGGTCGGCTTTCTCTCCGGCATGTTCGGTGTGGGTGGTGGCTTCCTGATCACGCCACTTCTGATCTTCTACAACATCCCGCCTGCGATTGCGGTCGCCACGGGCGCCAACCAGGTTATCGCCTCGTCCTTCTCCGGTGCGTTGGCGCATTTCAAACGTAAGTCGCTCGACCTGAAGCTGGGCACGGTCTTGCTCGCTGGCGGTATTGTCGGCGCATCGTTGGGTGTATCGGTCTTCGCCTATCTGCGGCGGCTGGGCCAACTCGATCTGATCGTCTCGTTGCTCTACGTGGCATTCCTTGGCGTTGTCGGTGGACTGATGCTGATGGAAAGCGTGCGCGCCATAAGACGCTCGCAGGGAGGGCAAACCGTGACGCTGCGCAAACCCGGGCAGCATAACTGGATCCATCGTCTCCCTTTAAAGATGCGATTCCGCGCCTCGAAACTCTTCGTCAGCGTGATCCCGGTTCTGGCGCTGGGCGCCTTTATCGGGTTCCTAGCGTCGATCATGGGCGTGGGCGGCGGTTTCATCATGGTGCCGGCGCTGATCTACCTCCTGAAAGTTCCGACCAATGTCGTTATCGGAACCTCGCTGTTTCAGATTATTTTCGTGGCTGCGTTCACGACAATTATCCATTCGACGGCCAACCAGACCGTTGACGTGGTGCTTGCCTTCCTTCTGATGGTCGGTGGCGTCGCCGGTGCGCAGTATGGAGCGCGTGTCGGGCAGCGGCTTCGCGGCGAGCAGCTGCGTGCGCTTCTTGCACTCCTTGTGCTGGCGGTCGCGCTGCGCCTCGGATTCGATCTCTTCTCCCGACCCGAAAGTGTCTACTCGCTGTCCGTGGGAGGCGTATGAGCGATGCGTCTTTGCTCCATTGTAACCACGCCTGTTTTACTCCTCTTGCCGGTTCTAGCAGCACGGGCGCAGAGTGAAATTCCGGAGAACATTCAGATCGGCCTTTCAACGGATCAGGTGTCGATCACCTCGGATTTCAGCGGCGCCGAACTCACCATCTTTGGCGCGCTGGACAATGCCGATCCGCTGGTCGCGCGGCAGGGGCGTTACGACGTGGTGGTGGTTCTGGAAGGGCCGCCACGCGCTGTCACGGTTCGCAAGAAAACGCGTGTTGCGGGTATGTGGATCAACACGCAATCGGTGATCTTCCGCGACGTTCCGGCTTCCTATTCCATGGCGCTGACACGTGCGCCTCAGGATATCACCGCGCCTGCCGGATATCGGCAGTTGGCACTGGGCGCCGGCAATCTGCATCTCCAGCCGCTCGATGCGGACGGCGATCCGAAAACGATCGAAGAATTCACCCGGGCGCTCCGTGAACGTAAGGAAGCGCAGGGGCTTTACTCGACACGGGCCGGTGGGGTGCGCTTTCTGTCGCAGAGTCTTTTTCGTGCGTCGCTCAGGCTGGCACCCAATGTTGCTGTCGGCACCCATCGGGCGCGCGCTTTCCTGTTCCGCAACGGCATGTTCCTGCGCGAGACTTCAGCGCAGCTTACCATTCGCAAAGCGGGCCTGGAACAACGTCTCTATCAGTTCGCCCACGAGAACAGCACGCTGTATGGCGTCTTTGCGGTGTTAATCGCTATCGTCACCGGTTGGCTCGGGCGGTTGATTTTCCGCAAGGACTGAGGTGGCAACCTAGCGCAACATGCTGCCTGCGATCGCGTAGATGCCCTGTCGGCCGAGCATGTAAGCCGTGAGCCGCTCGCGCGTGAACAGGCCGGCAAAGGCGCGGTCGCCCAGATTGAGGGTGCCCGTCAGACTGCCGAAAGCGGGCATGATGAGCCGGTGCCCATCAGATGCGAAACAAGCCCGCCGCACCGCGCGCCCGCGCCGAACGATACGCGCGCCAGGATGCAAATGCCCGGCGATCTCGCCGGGTCCAGCATCGCGTACCGGCTCGTGGCGGAAGGTCAATCCCTCAATGCTGACTTCTCGCGCGCAATGGCCGGGCAGATCCGGCGGTGGTGCGGGATCGTGATTGCCGGCGATCCAATACCAGTCGCGATCCGCGATCAGACTGACAAGCTGATTGCGGAATGGGGCGGGCATTTGTGCCGCGCCATCATCGTCGTGAAAACTGTCGCCGAGGCTGATGAGCGTATCTGGATTGTAATCGGTTAATACGTTTGCCAGCCGCGTCAGCGTCGCTGCGGTATCGTAGGGCGGCAGCATGCGCCCTCGTCGCGCATAGGACGCTCCTTTTTCCAGATGCAGGTCTGAGACGACCATCAGGTTCATCGCAGGGAAGAACAATACGCCGCGCCAGTCGCACACGGCCTCGTGCCCGGCGATCCGGATCGTCAGCGCGGTGCTTGCATCGGTTGCGGGTGCAAGGTTGTTCATGCCTCAAGTGCCTCCTGCATCAACTCCTCGCCCGAAAGCCTCGAGGCTTCGCCGAGCAGCGCCTCGTTTGCGTCGCCGGCCACCGCTTCCTTACCGATTTCGAGCATGATAGGCACAGCCAGAGGCGAAATACGTTCCAGCGATTTATGCACGATTCGCCCGCGAATGCGCGAGAGCATCTCGCCGAGCCTTCTAACATCGAGCAAGCCCTGCGCAGCATCCGCCCATGTGGCCTGCATGAGAATGTGGTCCGGCTCATGGGCCCGCAGAACGTCATAAATGAGGTCGGCGGAAACGGTCACCTGCCGGCCTGTCTTCTCCTGCCCAGGATGCCGCTTTTCGACCAGTCCGGAAATCAGCGCGCAATTGCGAAAGGTGCGCTTCAGAAGCCAGCTATCGGCAATCCACGCCTCCAGATCGTCGCCCAGCATGTCCTCGTCCAAGAGCGCGGCGAGGCTCAGCCTGCCGCTTTTCAGCATCGCCGCTACGTCGTTGAGGCCCCACACGGCGATGGCGTAATCGTTGGCGACGAAGCCAAGCGGATGCGCTCCAGCGCGTTCAAGCCGGCGGGTGAGAAGCATGCCGAGCGTCTGGTGGGCCAGCCGCCCTTCGAATGGGTAGAGTACCATGTAGGAGCGCGCGCCGCGCGGAAAGGTCTCAACCAGCAGATCCTCGCGGCGCGGCAGCACCGACTTGTCGCGCTGGATGGAAAGCCACTCCGCCACCTGCGTGGGCAGCGCTTTCCAGCGCTTCGGGTCGGCCAGCATGGCGCGCACTTCCGAAGCAAGATAGGTGGAAAGCGGAAACTTGCCACCGGCGTAATAGGGCACCTTTGCATCCTCGCCGCCGCCTGTTGAGACGAGGCATTCATTCTCGCGGAGGCCTTCGAAGCGCAGCACCTTGCCGGAGAAGAGAAACGTGTCGCCCTGCGTGAGCGTTTCGAGGAAATACTCCTCCACCTTGCCTAGCACGGGCCCGCCGCGTGAGGCGCTGCCCCGGCCAGGCCGCACCATGCGGATGTTGAGCATAGGGGATTCGACGATGGTGCCGACATTCAGCCGGTATTGCTGGGCGATGCGTGGATTGGCGATGCGCCAGAGGCCATCTTTGGTCTTGCGGATGCGGGCATAGCGTTCGTAGGTTTTGAGCGCATAGCCGCCGGTCGCCACGAAATCCACGATGCGGTCGAAGGTAGCCCGATCTAGTGCGGCATAGGGAGCTGCACTCGCCACCTCGCCATAGAGTACATCGGCGTCGAAGGGGGCGGCGCAGGCCGAACCAAGCACATGCTGCGCCAGTACGTCGAGCGCGCCGTCCACCAGTGGCGGTGTGTCCTGTGCGCCCAGATAGTTCGCCTCAAGTGCCGCGCGGCATTCCATTACCTCGAAACGGTTCGCCGGAACGAGGATGGCGCGGCTCGGCTCGTCCATGCGATGATTGGAGCGGCCGATGCGCTGTGCCAGTCGGCTCGCCCCCTTTGGCGCGCCCACATGAACGACCAGATCCACATCGCCCCAGTCGATGCCAAGGTCCAGTGTCGACGTGGCGACGATGGCGCGAAGGCTGTTGGTCTCCATCGCCTTTTCCACCTTGCGCCGCTGGCCGACATCGAGCGAGCCGTGATGCAGGGCAATGGGCAGATTGTCTTCGTTGGCGCGCCACAATTCACGGAACAGAAGCTCCGCCTGGCTGCGTGTGTTGACGAAGAGCAGCGTCGTGCGGTGCGCCTTGATGGCCTCATAGACCCTAGGAATGGCATAGAGCGCGGAGTGCCCGGCCCAGGGTACGCGTTCTTCCGTCTCCAGAATGGTGATATGTGGCTTGGCGCCACCCGACACGGTCACGATATCGGCCAGCGCATCGGGTGTGTCTTGCGCCACCAGCCAGCGGCGCAGTTCATTGGGCTCGGCCACGGTCGCGGAAAGCCCGATGGTCTGAAGCTCCGGTCGCATGCGCCGCAGTCTTGCAAGCCCCAGCGAAAGCAGATGCCCGCGCTTGGAGATCACCAGCGAGTGCAACTCGTCGAACACCACGAAACGCAGGTTGGAAAAGAACCGGTCCACATCGGGCGAGGCGATCAGGAGAGCAAGTTGTTCAGGGGTGGTGAGGAGAATGTCGGGCGGGGCGTGTTTCTGCCGCTGGCGCTTGTGAGCGGGGGTGTCGCCAGTGCGTGTCTCCATCGTCACCGGCAGTCCCATTTCGGCTACAGGCATGTTCAGATTGCGCTGAATGTCAACGGCGAGCGCCTTGAGCGGCGAGATGTAGAGCGTATGGACACCGCGGCGTGCTTCGCCAGATTTTCGTTTCGGCCGGGCTGCGAGGTCCGTAAGGGTGGGCAGGAAACCGGCAAGGGTTTTGCCGGCGCCGGTCGGCGCGATCAAGAGCGCTGAACGGCCGGCCCGTGTGCGCGCCAGGAGTTCGAGCTGATGCGTACGCGGCTGCCACCCACGCGTAGCAAACCATTCGCCGAAGCGCGCTGGCAGGAAGGAGGCGGCGATGCCGTCGATGGGGTGTGTCCGGTGTTCCAAGATGAACTAGAACTAAACCAGAACGGAGAAGGCGCCAAGGGGTGCTCTGAGCATCTACTCAGATAACCGAAACTCAGACGGAATCGCTCACCGCACTCCAGGCTGCGGCGCGGCGCAGGATGTCCTGAAATCGTTCGCCCGCCTCTTCCAGCGCACCGGAGTTGTCGATAACGGTCGCGTCGTTGACGGTCAATTCCTTGGCGTGCGCGCGATCGAGACGTGCCAGAACCTCGTCGCGGGTTTCGCGTCCGCGGTTCGAAAGCCGCTGAGCCAGAACCTCGGGGGAGGCTGTTACGATCACGACGATCACATTGCCGTAGCGCTCACGCAGCAGCGGAATGACGGCGCGCGAAACGTTTGCCACGGCCACATGGCCTTCACGCACGATACCGTCGACGCTGGCAGGAAGAGCGTATTTCAGCCCATTCGCTTCCCAGCTCACGGCGAACGCGCCCCCGGTTTCGGCTTCGTTGAAAGCGGCGCGTGTCAGACAGTCGTGCGCTTCTCCGGCGCCGTCAATCTCCCGGGTGATGACGCGGCGCACGAAGGTCACGTCGCTGTCATGCGGCCGGAGGCGCTGGCGGGCATAATCCATCACCGAGTCCTTACCGGCACCCGAAGGGCCAGCGACGGCGACAAACACACCATGCCGGATCGGGAAATCCTGTTCGTCGATGACGCGCTCCAGCGTGGCCGATGCCCTCATGCCACCCGTGCCCCTTCGCGCCAAACCGACCGCACGATCGGTACATGTTCATCCACCCGCACGCGGATGACATCGCCTCGACGTCCCTGTTCGAGGATACCTCGGTCATCGAGCCCAACGGCCTCCGCCGGGTTCTTCGTGACCATGGCTACGGCCTGAGGCAGCGAGATGTGCTCGACCGTTTCGCCCAGCGCAAAGGCAGCCTGGACGAGACTGAAGGGTATGTAGTCGGAAGACAGGATGTCGAGCGTCTCGCCCTCGGCCAAGCTGCGGGCGGAGACATTGCCCGAATGAGAGCCGCCGCGCACGACATTGGGTGCGCCCATCAGCACCTGCATGCCGGCGTTGCGCGAGGCGGTCGCAGCCTCTTGCGTGGTGGGGAATTCCGCCACACGTACGCCCTGTGTTGCTGCCTCGTCCACGTGTTCCATCG
Source organism: uncultured Nitratireductor sp. (assembly GCF_913053745.1). Lineage (GTDB taxonomy): Bacteria > Pseudomonadota > Alphaproteobacteria > Rhizobiales > Rhizobiaceae > Nitratireductor. The sequence continues at coordinate 11,544 of NZ_CAJXGF010000044.1, read as the reverse complement.
TGGCGTCGTCATGGCTCGCCAGTATGATGTCGTTCTTCCGACAGAACTCCGCAATGGCATTGCGGTGACGGCTCGAATAGGTCTTTGATTGGGTGACGCGCTTGTCGCAAAACCGGCGGAAGTCTTCTTCCGTCATGCCGGTCTTGTTCATGTAGTAGACCTTGTAGGTCTCGATGCTGGTAAACTGGCGCTGACCTGGCGAATGATCCATAAGGGAGGCAAGCTTCACCCGCCCATCCCCCTGGAAAAGTTCGAAGCCCTCCAGGCAATCGGGGGCGGAAACTTCGCAGCGCAGGTGCAGGAAATGATCGGCCCGCAGGCGGCCAGCCTCAAGACTATTCTCGATGGCATGCGCCAATGCACGCATTTCCTGCGTGTCGAGATTGCTGTCCTCGTCGAGACCGATGCGCAGCGCGTCGAACACGGTGGTGATGCCGGAGGATGCGATCTGCGCGTCGTGCGCCAGCACGGATGCGATCGGGTTCCAGCGCACTTTCGGGCGTGGCGCATAATGACGCTCTAGGTGGTCGGTGTGTAGTTCCACAAGACCTGGCAGCAGGTAGTCGCCGTCCATGTCCTCGCCGACGGAGCCGTTGCCGGTGGCAATATCGACGATGCGCCCGTCGCGGATGGCGACGCTGCCCTCGACGACCTCGTCCGGCAGTACAATGCGGGCGTTTCTCAGTAACAGTTCTTGCGTCATTATCAGGCGGTCTTTCTTGCTTTGTTCCAGCCGAGCGTGTGGGAGGATCTCACCTGAAACGGTGCGCCCGGCTCCGGCTCGACGAACAGCGCCAGCGAGCCGATTTCCAATGGTTCCGACAATAGCGGCCCGAAGAAGGCGTCTATGGCCCGCTCCATGCGAACCGCCTCGGTCTGCGGCACACGGCCCGTCAGCGTCATGTGAAAGCGGAACTCCTCGAATACGTAAGGATATCCCCATTTGTGGAGATTTTTGAGCTGACCTGGCGACAAACCTTCCGGATTGCGCCGCTCCAGCTCCTCGGTTGTCAGAGGCGCGCGGAAAGGCTCGAAAGCCTCCACGATGTTGCCGGCCAGCGTATCGAGTCCTTCGGAGCCTTCCTCAGGCACCAATGCAAAGAACCCGTCGAGGCGGCGTACGACCGCGCGGGGAATGACGACCGGCTCTGTGCGTTCGCAGAACTTCGCAAGCGCGGCAATCAGTGTCTGCTCGTTCTCGTTTTCTGTCAGGCGGAAGGGAGCCTTCAATGTCGCGTGGAAACCGTAGCGGCGCGCAGCGGCTGTGTGGAAGGAAATTTCCGCGGCCGAAAAGGGGCCGGCCTCCACAGGCGCTATCGGCTGACCGGTAAACGCGTCGCGTCCGAGCCAACGGGCAGCGGCCCGCGTGAGCGGGTCTTCTTTTTCGGGTGTGAAGTAAATTGCATAGCGCATGAGCATATCCTCGCCGATCGCGATGCAATAGGCGATTTGTGTGACAGGATAACGAATCCCTGGACAGGATCGTAAAGGCTAGCAGCCAATTTCAGTGGCGTCATCATCCTCATGACTGCTTGCCGATCAAACGCTGGCGCAGCACGTTGGAGATATTGTCGAAGACAAAGACCACCAGCAGGATAAGCATGACCATATAGGCCACGTTTTCCCAGTCCTGGTTCGTGCGCATCGCCTCCCACAGTTTGAGGCCGATACCACCGGCGCCGACGGCACCGATAATCGTGGCCGAACGCGTGTTGGACTCCCAGAAATAAAGCGACTGGCTCAAGAACACCGGCAGCACTTGCGGGACCACGCCATAGCGCTGCACCGAGGAGGGGGACGCGCCGACGGAGCGCACGCCTTCGCGCTGTTTGTCATCGATGTTTTCCAGCGACTCCGAATAGAGTTTCCCGAAGGTGCCGGTGTCGGTGAAGAAGATCGCCGAGATGCCGGCCAGTGGCCCCGGCCCGAACGCGCGGGTGAAGAACAGCGCCCAGATGAGCATATCCACCGAGCGCAGGAAGTCGAAAAAGCGCTTCAGCACCTGGTTAAGAAGCCGGTTCGGCATAATGTTGCGCGCCGCGACGAATGCGAGCGGGAAGGCTAGCAGAGAGGCGAGAACAGTACCGGCGAAGGCCATGACTATGGTTTGCAGGAGCTTTAGCCAGACATCGCCATGCTGCCAGTCGGCGTTGTTGACGAAATTGCTCCAGGCGAGCGACAAATTGGAGCGGCTCGCCTCAATGCGTTCACCGAAGAAGATCGTTCCCATAACTTCGTTCGCCGATTTGCCCCAATAGGGCGAGCGGGTGTCGAAGAAGAAATTTTCCCAACCCAGGAAACGGCGACGGGCCTTTACCTCGTCATCCTCGATCTCGGCGCGCCCGGCAAAACCGAAGCGCACGATGACCTTGGCGCCGGGGGCGCGCTGATTTGCCCAATCCGGCAGCGGTCCACGCGCGTTCACGGCAGACCCTTCCGCGATGTCGAGTTCCAATGTTTCACCCTTGTGCGTGACAGTGACGAAACCCGGCCGGACGCTGATACGCGTGTTGCCGCCAAACGAGACATCTGCGTTGACGACCGACTCTTCCCGCATCACGACAGGTTCTGCCGCTGCCGTATTCTCGATGTCGATAGGCGCGGTGGCGGGGCTCTCGGCCGTGTTGTCGGACGGCGCCGCGGGGCCCAGGAAGTCGCCGCCGTCCGACCCGTCCGTTTTTGTATCCAAGGAACCGAGGAAACCCGCACCGCTGGTTTCGCCGCCGGTCGACGCCTCGGTTGCGGCCGAAGCACGGCGGCGTTCCACCATCGCCGTTTCGGTCGTCAGCCATTCCGGTTTGGGGTTGCTGCCAAGCGGTGAGAAGCGTGGGAATGAAACGTCGAGTGCGTCACCGTCGTACTCGATATCCGGGCGAACCTCATAGGACACCCAATCGGCCAGATAACTGCCGGCAATGTCCCAATTCCCACCCGAAAGCACTTGACCCACGGCAAAGAGCCACCAGGCGAAAACCATGTAGAACGCGATCGCGCCTATGATGAGAACACCGCGCAGGCGCTCCATGAGCGGACGGTGAAAAACGTCCGCATGGCGCGCAACCAGGGCGTTGGCTTCGGTCTCGGTCATGTTCAGCCTCCCCGGCCGAATTCGAAGGCCTGCTTGCCGACGAGGCGGCCGCGCAACCAGGCAGAGAACTGGTCGACCGCGACGATGGTGCAGAACAGAAGAAGGATGATAGCGAGCGTCTTGGCTTCGTGGGTGCGGCTGATCGAAAGGCGCAGCGCTTCGCCGATACCGCCGCCGCCCACCGCACCGATGATGGTGGAGGCGCGCACGTTGATCTCAAGACGCAGCAGTGCATAGCTCAGGAAGTTGGGCATCACTTGCGGCACGATGGAAAACCACACGCGTTCAACCCAGTTCGCACCGGAGGCGCGCAGGCCTTCCTCGGCCTTCATGTCGGCGTTCTCGACCACTTCGAAGAACATCTTGCCGAGCGCACCGATCGTGTGGATCGACACGGCGATGATGGCGGGCACGGCCCCGATGGTTAGCACGGCGAGAAAGAAGCCTGCGATCACGATCTCGGGGAAAGCGCGCAGCAGTTCCATGAAACGGCGCACGAAGAAACGCAGCCAGCGCTGCGTCGTCAGATTCGAAGCGGCCAGAAAACACAGAATGAAACCGAGGCCGAAACCTATGAGGGTGGAAACCAACGCAATGTTGATTGTCTCCAGCATCTTGTAGAAATATTCGGGAAGGTAGAGGGTTTCGGTGAAATAAATCCGTCCGTCCGGATAGTTGTATTTCAGGCTGCCATCATCATAGGGCGAGGGCAGGTCGAATAGAGCGCGCCAGATTTCCCAGCCATCGCGCGGCAACATCTGACCGACGAAATCGAACAGATAGGGAAGCCGGTCGAAAAACTTGCCGGCGTTCGATTCATTGGCAAACCAGAGCGAACCGCTCATGGCGAGCACCATGAACACGATGCCGCCAATGGTGTAGAGCCGGCGGCGGCCGGCCAGTTCGCGCCAGTGGCGCTCCACGGCCTGGCCTGCCTCGGAAAGAAGCGGGGAGTGGGTCGTTGCTGTCATTTTGGCACGCCTGTGCGACAACGCCGCCGGCTGAAAGCCGGCGGCGCGTCGGATTACGGGAACGGGATCAGGAACCGATCTTGGAGCGACGGGCGTCGATGATCGGCTCGTAGAATGCCGGAGTCACTTCGGTGTACCCCTTGTAGTCGCCGCCCTGGATGGCTGCGAAACACTCCGGATCGGATTCCGGCATCTCCATCATGAAGGCCTTGAAGGTGTTCTTCATGTCGGCGTCCATGGAGGTGCGGATCACGACCGGACCGTTCGGGATCAGCGGAGACTTCCACAGCTCCACCAAGTCGTCCATGTCGAGAATGCCCTTTTCGACCATCTTGTGCAGGTTGCCGGAGGTGTAGCCGTCGGAGAACTCGCCAACGCCGGAAGCCCAGGTGGTGCCGGCGTCGAACGTCCCCTTCACCACTTCGAGAACCAGGTTCTCGTGGCCGCCGCCGAAACCTGTCTCGCTAAAAAACTCCTCAACCGGTGCGCCGACGGCTTTAGGCAGGGTGACGGAGGGAATAAGGAAGCCCGAAGTGGAATCCGGGTCGGCGAAGCCGAGCTTCTTGCCTTTCATGTCCTCGAGTTTGGTCAGTCCCGAATCCTTGCGGGCCACCATAACGGAGTGATAGCCGGTGGAGCCGTCGGTCTGCACCGTGGTCAGGATCGGCTCTACGGCCTCCGGATTCTCCAGATAAACCTTCGCATAGCCGGACGCGCCGAGCTCGGCATAGTCGAGCGTGCCGCCGAGCAGGCCCTGAATCACGCCGTCATAGTCGGCGGCCGGGAACAGCGAAACCTTCTCGACGCCCAGAACCTCGGGAAGCTTATCGACCATGCACGAGAAATTGCGCAGGCGGTCGGCCTCGTTTTCGCCGCCCAGAATGCCGATGCGGAATTCCTTGAGGTCTTCGGCCTGTGCGCCGCCGACTGTCATCGCGGTGAGCGCAACGGCGCCCATAAGAGCTTTCTTGAACATGACGTCTCTCCATTTGTTGCCGACTTTGCCGGCGGGTTTTCAAGCAGAAGGGCCCGTTACGCGGGCGAGACGATCCCGTTGATCAGACGGCGGCGAGTTCCGGCACGGTCTGAGCGGATTTCCTGGCCGGTTGAGGTGTCGGCACGTTTATGCTGGTGGATGTGATGGCTTCCGACAGTTCCGCGCCGTCCTCACCGCCATAAATGGCCCGCACGGCTTCGCTGGTCAGCGCCTCGGGCGGCCCGTCGAAAACGACTGCGCCCTTGGCCATGCCGACGATGCGGCTGCAATAGGCGCGTGCCGTATCCAGTGTGTGCAAGTTGGTGACGACGGTTATGCCCTCACGGGCGTTGATGTCGGCAAGCGAATCCATCACCACCTTGGCATTGAGCGGATCGAGCGAGGCGATCGGCTCGTCGGCGAGGATCACCTTCGGCTCCTGCATCAGGGCGCGCGCAATCGCCACACGCTGCTGCTGGCCACCCGAAAGTGTGCCGGCGCGCTGCAGCGCCGTCTGGGCGATGTCGAGACGTTCAAGCGCGGAAATCGCGCGAATGCGCTCCTCGCGGGTGAACATATTCATCAGGTTAAGGACGGTGGAACGGTGGTTGAGCCGGCCAAGCAGGACATTGGTCAGGACGTCAAGGCGCGGCACCAGATTGAATTGCTGGAAGATCATCGCGCAGTCGCGCTGCCAGCGACGAAGCTCCGCCCCCTTCAGGGCCGAAACCTCTTTGCCATGAAAAAATATCGATCCCTCGGAAGGATCGATCAGGCGGTTGATCATGCGCAGAAGCGTCGATTTGCCAGCGCCGGAACGGCCTATCACGCCGACCATCTGGCCCTGTCCGATCTCCAGTTCCACGTCGCGCACAGCCGTATTCGATCCGAAGCGCCGGGTAACCTGACGAATTTCAAGCATATGCTTTTCCCGTTAGTGCCTTGTTGCGGCTCCCTCGGGCGTTTCCACGCCCTTGTGGTTCCACCGCCTAACGGGTGTGGATGAAACCTGCGTGTCGTTCAGATGACGGTTTCTTGACGACTCACAGGGTCGGGTTGGCCCATCAGTGCCCGACCCTGCGGTCGTAGCGCGCTTGCGCTTTCTCGATGTTCGGCAGTTGCCGGGCAATCCAGCCTGTGATGCCCTCCATGACCGAAATCAGATCCCGACCCGTCACTGTGAGCGAATAGCTTACCTTGGGCGGAACCGTCGGCTCTACGTGCCGGTCGATCAATCCGCTACGACAAAGCGTTTTGAGATTCTGCGAGAGCACTCGTTCGCTGATGCCCTCGACACAGTCGCGCAGTTCGTGGAACCGCCGCGTGTTATCTTTCAGAGCCCATAGGATCAAAAGCGTCCAGCGATTCGTGATCGTCTGAAAAATCTCGCGGCCGGGACAATCGCGATGCATCGGATCGCTGTCAGCGGTGTTGCGGCTTACTTTCATGTCAGGTCCAGATAATATGAGCCATACTTTTAGAAGGTAATAAGCTTACTTATTGTTAGTGCTCTTGCAAAGGAGCAATCATATGCATGAACCAATCAGAATCGCGGTGATATACGGCAGCAACCGCGAGGGGCGGTTTTGCGAAACAGTCGGCAATTGGGTTGTTGGACAGCTCAGCGCCAATGAAGCGCTTTCGATCGACGTGCTCGATCCGCTGGAGCTCGGATTGCCGGAAAGAATGGGCAAGGACGAGCCGGCCAGCGTGAAGACGTATCTGGCCAGGCTCGCGCAGGCCGACGGCTTTGTCGTCGTAATGCCCGAATACAATCATGGCTATCCGGCTTCGCTGAAGCATATGATCGACACGGCCTATTACGAATGGCGGGCGAAGCCGGTCGCTTTCGTTTCATATGGCGGAATTGCCGGCGGCTTGCGCGCGGTTGAGCAACTGCGTCTCGTCTTCGCCGAACTGCACGCCGTCGGTCTGCGGGACGGCGTCAGCTTTGCAAACGCCTGGACCCAAGTAGATGAGACGGGGCGGTTTCAGCCGCCGGTGGAATCGGCAAATGCGCTTCAGGCGATGAGCGGCGAGTTGGTTCTATGGGCAAGGGCCTTGCAGCCTGTCCGCCGCGAGATGGCCCTCGCCAAGGCTGGCTGAATCCCTGGAACCCGGATCGAGGAATTTACAGATGGATCACAAAGAAAGCGAAATCCAGTTCTATACGCTGGTAAACATTTTTACGCCGACAACAGGAAAGCTGGATGCGCTCCTGGAATTACAACTGGCCGAGATGAAGGCCATGAGCACGGCTGCAAGAAAAGCGGGTTGGCGCGGCAATGAAGTCTACAAGGCCAAGGACGGCACGCGGCTCATCGTCGTTACCCGCTTTCGATCGGAAGCAGACAAGGAGACATGGGCGCAAACCGCGATGTTTCAGGACCATATCGCCCGCATCGGCCCCTTGGTCGAAACCGTTGAATCCATCCCCGTGGAACTTTCAGGCGTACATGGTGCCCCTTCCCGATAACCACGACCGGCGCGTATGCTCCGGACACGGGTTCGCCTGCATCCCGGACCTGTTCATGCTAGTGACACTGTCGATGCGAGCGATGAGAGCGTATAGATGAACGAGAATACAGCTTCTGGGGCTTGCCTTTGCGGCGCCGTAAAGTATCGGGTTTCAGGCGCATTCGAGAGCTTCTTTCTTTGCCATTGCTCACGCTGCCGGAAAGGGACGGGAGCGGCCCACGCGGCCAACCTCTTCTCTGCCAGGGCGCAAATTGCCTGGCTTGCGGGCGAAGACCAGGTCAAGACCTACCGCGTTCCTGGAACCCGGCACGAGAGAAGTTTTTGCACGGAATGTGGGTCGGCGTTGCCGCGGGTTCAGCCAAATGGAGGGCGTCTCGTCGTGCCGGCCGGCGGTCTCGATTCGCCGGTCGACATCCGGCCCGATGCGCATATCTGTATGGCCAGCAAGGCGAATTGGGACGAGGATTTGGAGAGCGTCGAGAAGTTCGACGGATTTCCTGATTGAATCTCGGCTGACCTGGCTGAGTCTTTGTATTGACGCTTCCTCGCAGGTCGGGCAGCAACAGTTTTCCGCTCATTTTCGAGTGCAGCCCGTTATCGGCAGGGTCCGCCCATGAATGCTCAACGCGTAAAACAGCTAGAAGGTCGCTCGCTGGTCATCGCCATGTGGGGAAACCTGTTTATGAGCGTCGCTGGTATACTTGCGGCCATCCTCTCCAATTCGACGGCGATTATGCTCGATGGCTTGTTCTCGCTCATCGGGTTTGCGGCAGCATTTCTGGGGCGGCGGATCAGCCGCACGGTGGATGCCGGTCCCGACAGGTTACGCCCCCTCGGATATGCGGCCGACGAAGCGCTGTTTTCGACCTTCCGCGCGCTGTCGCTACTCGGGCTTGTATCGTTCGCCGTCGCATCGGCAGGTATGAGCATCTACAACTATATCCGTGGTGCAGCCACCCCGTCACTGAATTTCGGTCCGCTCTTCATCTATTTCGCTGTTATAGGAGTCTTCTGTTTCCTGCTCTGGGCGATACATCGCTACACCTGGTCGCGCACCGGCAAGGTCAGCGACATTCTAAAGCTGGAGGCAAAGGCCGCGGTGTTCGACGGTATCATCACCCTGGCGGCGGGTGTCGGTCTCGGTGCCGTTTATCTCTTTCGCGATGGCTTTCTTGCTCCGATCGCACCGATCGGCGATTCCATCGTTGTGCTCATTCTTTGCCTGACCGTCATCGGTCAGTATCTGCGCGATGTGCGCTCCGGTATGGGTGAGCTCGTCGGCATCACAGCGAGCCCCGATTCTATCGCCACGGCCCGTCGCGCTGTCCGCCCGACATTGCGCGAAGACGGGGGAATCCTTACAGATCTGTCGGTCACGAAGCTCGGTCGCACGCATCTTGTTATCGTTTACTACGATCCCATGCGACCGGTAACTGCAAAGATAATCGATACGTTGAACTTGCGGATGATCCGCGATCTGCGCGCGGCTTTACCGGGTGCGGACGTGCTGCTCATGGTGAGCGAGTATCCGCGTCGCTGGCCTGATGAGGTCAACCCATATTGAAGCGCGCCACGAGAGTGTGGTTCTTCGTGTCTTAGGGGTTGCGTCGCATCAACCGCCGCACAGCCGTCCCTGCGCGACGCCGTATTCAGCCGCAAGCCGGTCCACGAGCGCGCCTGCACCAGTGATTTCGCTGACCGCGCCGATGCCCTGGCCACTGCCCCAAATGTCGCGCCAAGCCTTGGCGTCGGCGCTGGCAAAGTTCATCTTCGAAGGATCGGCCTCCGGCAGATCGTCGGGATCCATTCCGGCCTTGACGATGGAGCCCTTCAGATAATTGCCGTGCACGCCGGTGAAGAGATTGGAATAGACGATATCAGCCGCACGCGAGGAAACGATCATTTCCTTGTACTCGTCGTTGGCGCGCGCCTCGCGGGTGGCGATGAAGGGCGAACCGATATAGGCAAGGTCCGCACCCATGGCCTGCGCGCCCAGCACGGCCCCGCCACTGGCGATGGCGCCGGACAGAAGCAGCGGTCCATCGAACCATTGCCTGATTTCCTGCACCAGGGCGAAGGGGGATAGCGTACCGGCATGGCCGCCAGCACCTGCCGCCACCGCGATCAGCCCGTCCGCGCCCTTTTCGATGGCCTTGCGGGCATGGCGGTCGTGAATGATGTCGTGCAGCACGATGCCGCCATAGGAATGGATCGCGTCGTTGACCTCGGGCACGGCGCCGAGCGAGGAGATGACGATCGGCACCTTGTATTTCACGCACATCGTCAGGTCGTGCTCGAGCCGCTTGTTCGACATGTGCACGATCTGGTTGACCGCGAAGGGCGCGGCCGGCTTGTCCGGGTTCTTGGCGCTGTAATCGGCCAGTTCCTCGGTGATCTGCGCCAGCCACTCGTCGAGCTGGCTTTCCGGCCGCGCATTGAGCGCCGGAAACGAGCCCACGATGCCGGCCTTGCACTGCTCGATGACCAGCGGCGGATGCGAGATGATGAACAGCGGCGCCGCGACCACGGGCAGTTGAAGATTGTCTTTCAGCACGGACGGCAGCGCCATCGTGACCTCCCAACACTTTTGACGTTTTCGTAAACGTAAGCCCTAAAGGGATCGGCGATGCGAGGCAAGATGGCATGGCCGGGCCTTCACCGTCATGCCATCTTTCGGGGGGAGACCGGATCGCGCGCTTTCAATGCCGTGCCGTTTGTGCCAAATCCGGACAAGAAACAGAAAAGGCATGCGGCGCCCGCGCGCCGTTCGGACCGGAAGCGACATGTCGGCAAGCGAGCTGGAAACCGCGCTGAAACACGCGCTCGCCAAGGGCGAAGCGTCGAATCCGGCGTTTCGCCAGCGCGTCTATCGTGCCGCGGTCGACGCGCTGGAGCGCACGCTCGCCGCCCAGACCGATGCGGATCCGGAGCAGGTCGCCGACCAGAAACGTCGGCTCGCCGATGCCATCAGGGCCGCCGAAGCCGCATATCAGCAGCCGGCGGAGGAAAAGGCCGAACCGGAAGTCGCCACGGTCTCGCCGGAAGTGCGCGCCGAACGGCGCACCGCGGCGCCTGGCCCCGAAGTCGCCCTGCGCGCCGAACCGCGTCCGGAGACGCCGGATGCCGCGCCGCGACGATCCCCGGGCGACGATATGCGCATCGATGCGCCCGAGCGCGGCGACCGGCAGTCGCAGCGCCGCGGCGCGCCCTTCGCGAAACTTCTGGCGGGAGCCGTCGTCCTCGCGCTGATCGTCGTCGGTGTCTGGTGGGTGATCACCACCGGCGCCTTCCAGTCGGCGGAAGAGCGCGACACATCGGTTCCCAACCCGCCGGTCCGGCTCGAAAACGAGAGCTTTGAGGGTACGCCCGATCCCGGCACGTCGAACGCGCCGGCGCGTCTCCCCTCCGGTGCAAGCCGCGACGAAGGCTGGATCACCCTGTTCCAGCCGGCGGATCCGACGACCCTTTCGCTGGTCGGCAATGCCTCCGCCACGATCGAAAGCGATGCCACCAGCCAGTTCGCGCGCATCATCTCGCCAGACGCCGCAAGCCCGGTCGTCGTCGACATTCCGCCCGGCGCGCTGCAGGCGCTTGCGGGACGCACGGCGCAATTCTCGATTGTCGCGCGGTCGGACGACAATGCACCGACGCAGATGTCGGTCACCTGCGATCTCGCCGGCGTTGGCGATTGCGGACGCCTGCGTTTCTCTGTCACCCAGAATGACAACGAATTCCTGTTCCGCGTCGATCTTCCCGCGAGCGCGAGCTCGGTCGGCGCCGGCAGCCTTTCGATCGTGACCGACATCGAAAATCAGGGCCGCGCCGTCAAGCTGTCCGACGTGCGCGTGCGCGAATTGTCCGAGTAGGACGGTCTAGTCCCGGTCGAGCGCGTCCGGGCCCGTGCCGATGATCTTCGGGTCGGGGCTGCCGATCGCGTCGCGGTCCTTGCCCTCGTAGTCGATGTTCAGCAGGATGTGCCGCAGAACTTCCAGCCGGCCGCGCCGCTTGTCGTTCATGCGAATCACGGTCCA
>NZ_CAJXGF010000043.1 GCF_913053745.1 uncultured Nitratireductor sp. | reverse complement strand
TGCCGGATACATGGATGAGGACAGCTACATCTATGTAATGACCCGGACCGACGACATCATCAATGTCGCCGGCCACCGCCTTTCGACCGGCGGCATGGAGGAAGTGGTGGCGGAGCCCCCCGCCGTAGCCGAGTGCGCAGTCATCGGCATCGCCGACCCACTCAAGGGCCAGGTGCCCTGCGGCTTCGTCGTGCTGCACGGCAAAGCCGCGATCGACATGGAAACGGTGGAAAACGAACTGGTCGCCATGGTGCGCGAGCGGATCGGGCCGGTCGCGGCCTTCAAGAAGGTTGTCTCCGTCGCGCGGCTGCCAAAAACACGCTCGGGAAAAATCCTGCGCGCCACCATGCAGAAAATCGCCGACCATCAGGAATGGACCATGCCGGCCACCATCGACGATCCGGCAATCCTCGACGAAATCAGCGCGGCGCTGGATAAATCCGGTCAGTGACGCGGCAGCGCGTCTAAATCGTCCCGTCACGCTTGACCTTGCCGCAAGTGCGGCGCAGGGTTCGGCGAATTTCGGCATAAGGATGGACCATGGCACTGGACGGCAAGACGGCAATCGTAACGGGCGGCGCGGGCGGCATCGGCTATGCGATCGCCGAACGCTTCCTGCGCCATGGCGTCAAGGTGGTCATCGCCGATCTGGAAGGAGAAAAAGGCGCGCAGGCGCTCGCGGATCTGCAGAAACTGGGCGATGCCCGCTTCGTTAAGGCGAATGTTAGCAAGCGCCTCGACGTTCACAACATGCTGGCCGAAACCATCGATGCGTTCGGCGACGTGGACATCCTCGTCAACAATGCCGGCATCGTGCATTCGGCGAATTTTCTCGACCTCAAGGAAGAGGACTTCAACCGCGTGCTCGATACCAATCTGAAGGGCACCTTCCTGGCCGGACAGGCCGTGGCACGCTACATGGTGGAGAAGGTGGAGAACGGCGGCGCGGCCGGCACCATCATCAACATGTCATCGATCAACGCGGTTCTCGCGATCCCCGAGCAGATCGCCTATTCGGTCTCCAAGGGCGGCGTGAATCAGCTCACCCGTGTGATGGCGCTGGCGCTGGCGCCTTACGGCATCCGCGTCAATGCCATAGGACCGGGCTCGATCATGACCGACATGCTGGCCAAGGTGAACAACGACCAGGCCGCCCGCAACCGCATGCTCTCCCGCACGCCGCTCGGGCGGGCGGGGGACCCGGGTGAAATCGCCTCTGTGGCGACTTTCCTGGCTGACGACGATTCGAGCTATGTGACCGGACAGACGATCTACGCCGATGGCGGACGTCTGCCGCTGAACTATACGGTGGAGGTCAAACCGGAGATCTCCTGACAAAACGCTGTCACCTCGAGTCGGCGATAATACTCCTGCCAAATCAGGAGATTGTTGCCATGATCGACTTCCCAGGGAGCGTCCTAGACGCCGTCCGGCGCTGGACCCACCAAGCCCGCGAGCGCCGGCGACGCATCTTGACAAGGCGCATGCTGAACGACCTGCCAGCCGCCATACAGCGCGACATCGACTGGGATCCGACCAGCCGCTGCCGCCGTTGATCCATTAGCCTTCACAGGAACTATGATGAACAATCGCAGCAGAATCGGCTTCGTCTTCATCGAGAATTACGCCGACTGGAAATACGAGCCATGATGGCACGCGAATTCCGGACCGTCTGAGCGCACTTCACTTCGCGCTATGTTCTTTCCGCCTTCCTGACGGAATGTTGTCAGGAGAGCTATGGCATTCTGGTTTCATCGAAGAAGATGGAGGTTGCGAAATATGCCCGATACATTGCCGTTGAACGCGGTGGTCTGGGCGGAGATTCCTGTTACCGACCTCGATGCCGCACGGGCCTTCTACACGGCGGTTGTCCAGAACGAGCTCGAATTGCGCGAGGACGGTCCGAATCCGTTCGCCGTTTTCGCGAGCAAGGATCCACAGGAAGCGGTGTCCGGACACATTTATCCCGGCAAACCAGCACCGGCGGGTACCGGACCGACCGTTCACTTCGCCGTGCCCGCGCCGCTCGAAAATGCCATGGAGCGTGTCACAAACAATGGCGGCCAACTGGTATCATCCATAATCACTATTCCTGGCGGCCGTTTCGTGTATTGTCTCGACCCCGACGGAAACAGCTTCGGAATTTTTGCGTGAGGAGAAAAACGCATGCGCCGTGCTGACCGACTTTTTCAGATCGTCCAGCATTTGCGGGGCGGGCGTCTGGTTACTGCCCGTCTTTTGAGCGAGCGTCTCGAAGTTTCCGAGCGCACGATCTATCGCGATATCGCCGACCTTCAATCCACCGGCGTGCCGATCGATGGCGAGGCCGGCGTGGGCTATTTGATGCGGGAGGGGTTCGAACTTCCCCCGCTCATGTTCACGCGTGACGAGATCGTGGCACTGGTCGCCGGCGCGCGCATGGTGCGTGCCTTTGGCGGCGCCGCCATGGCGCGCGCAGCCGAGGAGGCCTTGATCAAGATCGGAACCGTGCTGCCCGAGCCTGAACGGGGCCGCATCGCCCGCACCGAGATCCACACACCGCGCTGGGTGGTCAGCGACATGGACCGCCAGACAATCGACGCGCTTGAGCGGGCCGTGGAAACCCGCGACGTGCTTTCCGTCACCTACCGTGACGAGGCCGGGCGCGACACGGAGCGCGACGTGCGCCCACTCGGGCTCTGGTTCTGGGGAAAGGTATGGACCTTGGTGGCCTGGTGCGAACTGCGCGGCGATTTCCGCACCTTCCGCATCGATCGCATCGCAACGATGAAAGCCGCCGGACGCAGCTTCCGCCCTGAACGGGGAAAGCAACTCGCCGACTTCTACCGTCGGATGGAGATGCACGAAGCGATGATTGGAAAGGCTTACGCCAGCTGAAACGACGCTCCCCGGTTACCGGAGAGCGTCTTCGATCACAAATCAGGACTGTTCGTCGTCTTTGTCGCCCTCGCCTTCGTCGTCGTTGGATTTCAGCGACGAAAGCTTGGCAAAGACAGCGTCGGCATCGAGCTCCTGCTCGTCGGAAGACGACTCGGACGGCGCCTTGTCAGCGACTGGCAAATCCTCTGTCTCGGAGGCCGGCAGCAGGGTTTCCCCCGAGCTTTCCGGCGCCGGCGCATAGCGCGCGGCACGCTGCACTTCCAGGTCCAGATCGATCTGCGAACAGAGACCCAGCGTAACCGGGTCCATGGGCACGAGGTTCGCCGAGTTCCAGTGAGTGCGTTCGCGAATCGCTTCGATGGTCGATTTGGTGGTGCCGACCAGGCGCGAAATCTGCGCATCCTTCAGCTCGGAATGATTGCGCACGAGCCAGAGGATGGCATTGGGGCGATCCTGGCGCTTCGAGAGCGGCGTGTAGCGTGGGCCCTTACGCTTGGTTTCCGGCACACGAACCTTGGGCTCCGACAGCCGGAGTTTGTGGTTCGGATTGCCCTCGCCTGTGGCGATCTCTTCGCGGGTGAGCTGACCCGTCATCACCGGGTCCATACCCTTGATGCCCTGCGCTGCGTCGCCGTCGGCAATCGCCCCCACTTCGAGCGGGTGCAGCTTGCAGAATTCGGCGATCTGATCGAACGTCAGCGCCGTGTTGTCGACCAGCCAGACGGCAGTGGCCTTGGGCATGAGAAGCGTGTTGGCCATATTTCAAGAATCCTCTTCCTTCGCCCGCGTCCCTGGCGCGGGCGGTGGTCATAACCACCGATGTTGGGAATATCGCCCGCGTTATAAACTGAAACGCCCTCCCGACGCAACAAATTGCGCAGCATCGAAGATGGGGACCGTCACCGAACCGTCATCGTTGCGTCATCGGCCTGAAATCAAGCCTTCCGATTGTGCCGCCTTTACGGGACTTGAGGGAGTTTTTCAGACATGGGACGCCACACAATCATTCTCGGCCTGCTCGCCAGCACGGCCATCATCCTTCCAGCGAATGCGGATATGACATTCAACCGCATCGCCACTTTCGCGGTGGCCGAGAACCTGCCGGCCGATGTCGACAGCGCGACGGAAACCTCTTCGGAGATCATCGCCAGAAGCGCCGACGGCAAGACGCTGATTTACTCCGACAGCCCGCTTGGCGGCGTTGGTTTCGTTGATATCAGCGACGCAGCAGCGCCCGCATCCGGCGGCGCGCTGATGCTTGACGGCGAACCGACCTCGGTGGCCGTGGCCGGGCGTAAGGCCATCGCCGCGGTGAACACGTCGCAAAGCTACACCGCTCCTTCTGGCAACCTGGTGGTGATCGACATGAGCGAGAAGACCGTCGAGGCATCGTGCGACCTGGGCGGACAACCGGATTCTGTGGCCATTAGCGATGACCAGCGTTTTCTCGCCATCGCCATCGAAAATGAGCGTGACGAAGACCTCAACGATGGCGTAATTCCGCAGGCGCCTGCCGGTAACCTCAAGGTCTTCAGCCTCAACGAAGATGTTCCTGACTGCGACAGCATGAAGACCGTTTCACTGACGGGTTTGGCCAAGGTCGCTCCTGATGATCCCGAACCGGAGTTCGTCGATTTCAACGAAGCGGGTGAGATCGTCGTCACACTGCAGGAGAACAATCACATCGCCGTGGTTTCCGCAGAGAGCGGCGAAGTGACAAACCATTTTTCCGCCGGCGAGATCAGTCTCGACTCGATCGATACGCTGGACAATGGCGCCATCGCCTTCGACCAGGCGGCAAGCGGCGTGAAACGCGAGCCGGACGCGGTGAAGTGGCTCGACAACGATCGTTTCGTGACCGCCAATGAAGGCGACTACGAGGGTGGTTCGCGCAGCTTCACCATCTTCAGCAAGACGGGCGAGGTTCTGTTCGATAGCGGCAACGATCTGGAATTCCACGCCGCAGCGGCAGGCCACTATCCCGACAAGCGTTCCGATGCCAAGGGCACCGAGCCGGAGGGATTGGAAGTCGCGACCTATGGCGACCGGCAGTACATCTTCGTGGCACTTGAGCGGGCTTCACTCGTGGTCGTCTATCGCGACACAGGCAGTGAACCGGAATTCGTCCAGGTTCTGCCCTCGGGCATCGGCCCGGAAGGCCTGGTTGCCATACCGGAACGCAACCTGCTCGTTACGGCGAATGAGACCGACCTTGTGGAAGACGGCGGCGCGCGCTCGCACGTGATGGTTTACGAGTTGTCCGAAGGCGAGCCGGTTTACCCAACGATCGAATCCGCTATGGATGACAATGGTGCGCCCTTCGGCTGGGGTGCGCTTTCCGGCCTCGTCGCCGACGCGGAGAACCCCGGCACACTCTACGCCGTCTCGGACTCCTTCTATAGCAACCAGCCGGCAATCTTCACCATCGACGCAACGCAGAGCCCGGCCAGGATCACCGCCAGAACCGTGGTCACGCGTGACGGCGCCGCCGCACAAAAGCTCGACCTGGAAGGCATCGTCAACGACGGTGACGGCGGTTTCTGGCTCGCCTCGGAAGGCCGTACAGACCGACTGACACCGCACGCGCTCTACCGTGTCGACGCCCAGGGCGCGATAAGCCAGGAAGTCGCTCTGCCGGCCGCGCTTCTTGCCACCGAGAAGCGCTTCGGCATGGAAGGTGTGACCATTGTCGGCGACGGCGACGAACAAATGCTGGTGATGGCCATTCAGCGCGAATGGAACGACGATCCGAAGGGCCAGGTGAAGCTGGTGACCTACAAGCCGGCGACGAACGAATGGGCGGCCGTGCGCTACCCGCTGGATGCCGCCGAAAAGGGCTGGGTCGGCCTTTCCGAAATCACCGCCCATGGCGGCAAGCTCTACATCGTCGAGCGTGACAACCAGATCGGCACGGCTGCGAAGATCAAGAAACTCTACAGCGTATCGCTGGACGGCTTTGCGCCGGCCGCGCTGGATGCGGAGCTGCCGCTGGTCGAAAAGACACTCGAGCGCGATCTGTTGTCGGATATGAAAGCCGCCGCGAACGGGTATGCCGCCGACAAGATCGAGGGCTTTGCCATCGACGCCAACGGCATGGCGTATTTCGTCACCGACAATGACGGTGTGGACGATTCTTCGGGCGAGACCATCTTCGTCAATCTCGGCAAGTTGAGTGCCATGAACTGATCTGCGACACAGCCTCCCAAGGCAGAAAGCCCCGGCGCGATGCCGGGGCTTTCATTTTTTGGCCCCGGCCGGAATCACGAAACCTCAAGCACGATCTTGCCGATATGTGCGCCATCTTCCATGCGCTCATGCGCGCGCCAGGCTTCTTCCAGCGGGAAAACCATGTCCATGACGGGGGCAACGCGGCGAGCGGCGAGCAGCGGCCAGACATGCGCCTCGAGCTCGGTGGCGATCCGCGCCTTGAAAGCCACAGAACGTGGCCTCAACGTAGAACCCGTGTGCGTGAGGCGCTTGCGCATAACCTGGGAAAAATCGACCGTGGCCCGCGTGCCCTTGAGGAATGCTATCTGCACGATACGTCCATCCATCGCCGCAGCCGTGTAGTTGCGCTCGATATAATCGCCGCCGATCATGTCGAGGATCACGTCTGCGCCATGCCCGTCCGTCTCTTCCTTTACGGCAGCGACGAAATCCTCGTCGCGATAATTGACCGCGCGTACGGCACCCAGGGAAGCGCAGGCGGTGCACTTCTCCGCCGATCCGGCGGTGGCGATGACCTTCGATCCCAATGTGGAGGCGATCTGAATGGCTGCGGTGCCAATGCCGGAAGAGCCGCCATGGACGAGCAGCGTTTCGCCCTCTTTCAAAGCGCCACGCTGGAACACGTTGTGCCAGACGGTGAAGAAAGTCTCGGGAACAGCCGCCGCCTCGGCAAAGGTGAAATCGTGCGGCACCGGAAGGGCATTGGTCTCGTGCGTAAGGCAATATTCGGCATAACCGCCCCCAGGCGTGAGCGCCGTAACACGATCGCCCACCTGCCAGCGCCTGACACCCGCGCCCAGAGCGGCCACCTCGCCCGCCACTTCGAGACCCGGCAGATCCGAGGCGCCGGGCGGCGGCGGGTAAAGCCCCTTGCGCTGAAACACATCCGGCCGGTTAATGCCGGCGGCGCGCACCTTGATGAGGATTTCTCCCTCACCCGGTTTAGGCACGTCGCGTTGCTCCGGCTTCAAAACCGTCGGCTCGCCCGGCTCACCGATCGCAACCGCCGTCATCTTCTTTGGAAGCGCTGTCTGGTTCATCATGCCCCTGTTGATTTGAGAAACATCTGACAACACAATCGGCGAGCGATGCCGACGGATCAAGGGCAATCCTGACGGCTACGGGCTGCAAAGCTCGGCCTGCGCATCGTGTTGCGGAGCAAGGTGACGGGAACGAACGCGATGGGCATTTTCGACGACGAGGGAAAGAAGCCGGCTTCAGGCCATCAGATCGGGCAGGATCTCTCCCTGCTATCGGTGGAGGAACTTGGAAACAGGATTGCGCAGTTGAAGGAGGAAATCTTAAGGCTGGAACGGGAACTCGAAAGCAAGGGCGCAACCAAGAACGCCGCCGAGGCATTGTTTCGACGCGACTAAGACACTTCGAGCTGCGCAATCACGGCCTTGAACGACGGTTTTGCGATGTCGTCGGGAAGGTTATTCGCGCATACTGCCAATCGCGTGTCTCGAAGAGGCCTTGGCCTTGCTCACGCCATGTTTTGATGGCGAGGGCAAACCAGGGTCAGGCCCCTGGCCAAAGGCATTCGGCCAATTCGAACACACATCCCTTCGGAATGATCACATGCTGTCACCTCTCGGCTCCATCATCGCGCTCCTTCTCGGCACTGCCTTCCTCCTGACGGGATCGGGACTGCATGGCCTCCTGCTGCCACTGCGCGGACAGATGGAGGGATTTCCGACAGCTTCGCTGGGCGCTCTGGGCGCCGCGTGGGCGGCGGGCTTCGTGGCCGGCTGCTTCATCGCGCCGCGCATTGTGCGGCGGGCCGGCCATGTGCGCGCTTTCGGCGCGTTTGCCGCTTCGGGTGCAATCATCGCACTCCTGACCGGCATGTGGGTGGACCCGACCGGGTGGGTGGTTCTGCGCATTTTTACCGGCTTCACCATGGCAGGCGCGTTCATGGTGATCGAAAGCTGGTTGAACGAGAAATCCACCAACGAAAACCGTGGCACCGTTTTCGGCATTTACATGATGCTGACCTATGCGTCGCTGACCGCGGGTCAGATGACAGTGGCTTTCGGCAACGTTTCCAACACCATCCTGTTCATGACCACAGGCATTCTGTTCTGTATGGCGCTCATACCGACCGCTGTCTCAAAGGCTGTCAGCCCGCAGCCGCTCGCACAGGTCTCGCTCGATCTCAAGGGGCTTTACATCAATTCACCCGTCGCCTTCCTCGGCTGCGTGCTCATCGGCATGGCCAACGGGGCCTGGGGAACGCTGGGCGCAGTTTATGGGGGACTGATCGGCATTTCCACGCTGCAGATTGCAACGATGATGAGCATTGCCGTTCTGGCCGGCGCGGCGCTGCAGCTCCCCGCCGGCCGACTTTCCGACCGCATGGACCGCCGCTTCGTCATCGCGGGCGGGGCTTTCGGCTCGGGCCTTGTCGGCCTTCTCATTCTTCTGACGGCACCGCGCGACGGCACCTATGTGATTGCCATGACCGCGGTGTACGGCGCGTTTGCC
Source organism: uncultured Nitratireductor sp. (assembly GCF_913053745.1). Lineage (GTDB taxonomy): Bacteria > Pseudomonadota > Alphaproteobacteria > Rhizobiales > Rhizobiaceae > Nitratireductor. The sequence goes on along the minus strand of NZ_CAJXGF010000043.1, from coordinate 20,944 downwards.
TACACGCTTTACTCGATCATCGTCGCCCATGCGAATGACCACGCGGCACCGGAAGATTTCGTGAAAGTGGCAAGCGGACTGCTTTTTCTCTATGGCTTCGGAACCATGCTGGGGCCGCTGATCGGCGGCGTTCTTATGGAAAGCATGCAGCCGGAGAGCCTGTTCCTGATCACCGCGATGGCTCATTTCGGTCTTGGCGGCTACGCGTTGCTGCGCATCTCGCAGCGTGCCCCGGTTCCGGTGGAGGAACGCGAGGCCTTCAAAACGCTGCCGGCAGAACGCGCGGTAACACCGCAGGCCGCCGTTCTGGATCCGCGCAGCGACACCGAAGAGCATACGGCGGAAACCGTCGAATAAGTTTCATGAAAACCGGTTAAGAGGGGCCGATCGTTGCCGCTGCCAAAGGGGCTCGAACGATCAGGCCCCCGCACCCGGATGGACACCGAGGCGGAGGCCGGAGGCCCTGTTTGGACCGCATGCTCTTAATTTTATTCGGGCACGCGAGTAATTGCGTGTGTACCCGGCTGTCAATCTTGACTTGCAGCGAAATCCGTTCGGTCGGTTTCGCCTGGCAAAGTGCCCCTAGTGGCGGGTTACCGCCGACTTCAGCTTCTCCATCTCGTCCTTGATGGCCAGCTTGCGCCGCTTGAGTTGAGCAACATCGAGTTCGTCGACCGACGGATGGAGCTTCGCATCGTCGATCTCGCGCTCCAGTTCGCCATGTTTACGCTTCAACTCTGCAAGATGGGATTCAAGAGACATGATTGGGATCTCCTTTGCTTCCTCGAGAACTCACCGGCCCCGATACCCGCCCGCAGGAACCGGCGATCGGGACAGTGTGCCACCGCAAATGTGGCTTGTCGAACACAGTCTGGTAGCATTTCCTGAAAGAGTGAAATGTGGTATAAGCGCCGCCGCTGTCGGGCGTGTCCCGATGGCGTAGCCTGGCTGCGAACGCATCCCTGCGGATTCGCACCAGAGTTTCGGGCATTTGGGTCGGCTGGCTGTGGTGACATCTGAACAGGAACAAGCGGAGATTCGCCTCGAATTCGCCCGCCTCAAGCAGGACCATGCGGATTTCGATGCAGCCATCAACGCCATGGTCGCTACGGGTTGCGACCCGCTCCGCATCCAGCGGATGAAGAAGAAGAAGTTGGCGTTGAAGGACCGTCTCCAAGAACTCGAAGACGACATTATTCCGGATATCATCGCCTGATCGAGGTTGGATCTATCGGACCGCGAGCGCGCGCTTGCGGTGATCGTCGGTTTTGACTACAGCCTGATTTTTATTGCGAGGGGGTCTTATGGCCGAGCGGTCCGCCCAAGTGGCGATTATCATGGGGAGCCAATCCGACTGGGCGACAATGCGTCACGCCGCGGACACCCTGGATCAACTGGGCGTCGAGTATGAAGCGCGGATCGTTTCAGCGCACCGCACACCGGAGCGCCTCTACGATTTTGCCCGAAACGCTCGCGACGAGGGCTTCCAGACCATTATCGCCGGCGCCGGCGGTGCGGCCCATCTACCGGGCATGACCGCTGCGATGACGCCGTTGCCCGTGTTCGGCGTGCCGGTGGAATCCAAGGCGCTCTCCGGACAGGATTCGTTGCTCTCCATCGTGCAGATGCCGGCCGGCATTCCGGTGGGAACGCTTGCCATAGGCCGCGCCGGCGCCATCAACGCCGCTCTGTTGTCAGCGGCCGTTCTGGCCCTTCAGGACGAGAATCTTGCAGACCGGCTCGACGCCTGGCGCGCCGAGCAGACGGCGCAGGTCGCCGACTATCCGGGGGACTGACCATGAGCGACCCTTTGCCTCAAGGTGCCACAATCGGCATTCTCGGTGGCGGCCAGCTCGGCCGTATGCTGGCGATGGCGGCGGCGAAATTCGGCTACCGCACAATGGTGCTCGATCCGGCGGCGGACAGTCCCGCCGCGCAGGTCGCCAACGAGTTCGTTCACGCCGCCTATGACAACACACCCGCACTAAGAAAGCTCTCCGAACGGTGCGATGTCATAACCTACGAGTTCGAGAATGTGCCCGTGGCGACGGTTGCTTCGCTGTCGGAACAATTGCCCGTTTTTCCTCCGCCGGAAGCGCTGGAATCGGCACAGGATCGCCTGGCCGAAAAGATCTTTCTGAATTCGGCGGGGATATCCACAGCGCCCTTTATGTCTGTGGACAACGACGACGACCTCGCACGTGGACTCGCGCGCTTTTCCGGCGGCGTCCTGAAAACACGCCGCATGGGCTATGACGGCAAGGGACAGCGCGTTTTTCGCAGTGCCGACACCACCGCTCACGAGGGTGCATTCTCACAGATGGGCGGCGTTCCGCTCATACTGGAGGCTCTTGTTCCGTTTCGACGGGAGGTCTCCATCATCGCCGCACGCGCGGCCGATGGAAGCATCGCCGTCTACGATCCCGCCGAAAACGAGCATCGCGACGGCGTCCTCTATCGCTCCGCGGTGCCCGCGAACATCGAAACGAAGACCCGGACGGCAGTAGATCAGGCCGCCACCGATATTCTGACGTCACTGCATTATGTGGGTGTGCTGGGGGTCGAGTTCTTCGTGCTCGACAGTGGCAAGGTGTTGGTCAACGAGATCGCGCCACGGGTGCACAATTCGGGGCATTGGACCGAAGCAGCATGCACGGTCTCGCAGTTCGAGCAACACATCCGGGCCGTCGCCGGACTGCCGCTCGGCGACACGAACCGGCATTCGGACTGCGTCATGGAAAACCTGATCGGCGACGAGGTTCTGCGCGCACCCGATCTGCTCGCAGAGCCCGATTTGATGCTTCATCTTTACGGCAAGACCGACATCAGGCCTGGCCGCAAAATGGGGCACTTCACCCGTCTTACAGGCAATTGAGATCGCATTCATTCGGCGCAGTCGTATCTTTCTGCGGCAGCATAGCGCCGCTATCGGGCTTCCCGGCATTCACGCCACCAATGAGACGGCAATCGCGTTCGAACGCCATGCCCACGGCATAATACGCGTCCCGCCCCCTGCGCGCCGTCATACGAAAATGAGTTTTTCAAGAGCGTGAATCGCGTGATTCCTGCCTTGGCGGCCCGCCGAAAGGTTGACATGGACAAGCATCCTCGTCTATGAGCCCATCGACTTGTGGCGCGCCATGGATGCGCGCCTTCTCATTTCGGGCCGGAAGGCCAACCACGGACAAGAACGATGAAGATCAAGAACTCGCTCAAGGCGCTGAAGACCCGTCACCGGGAAAACCGCATGGTCCGTCGCAAGGGCCGCATCTACATCATCAACAAGTCCAACCCGCGCTTCAAGGCACGCCAGGGCTGATCCGCCTATTTTGGCGGTCTTCACGCGAAATTCAGTTTCCCTTTAATCGTGCTGTGCCTATCATTGCGGCATGGTACGATTCCTGTTCGCTCTTTTCGCCGCGGTTCTTACAGGCCTGATACCCGCGCATTCGGCTGAAGACGGCAAGCCTGTATCCGGCGCTGAGCAATCGGAACCGGCTGAACAGGAACGCCTCGATGCGCTCTTCCAGGACCTCAAGAAAGAAACCAACGAGCAGGCCGCCCGCCGTATCGCATTGCGGATCGGCAATGCCTGGAGCGATTCCGGCAGCGACACCGCCAATCTGCTAATCGGCTGGGCCAACGACGCGATCAAGGCGGAGAAATTTTCCGTCGCGCTCGATTTCCTCGATCAGATCACCATGCTTTTTCCCGATTACGCCGAAGGATGGAATCGCCGCGCCACGGTGCATTTCATGAGAAACGATTATGCTCGCTCCATGGCGGACATATCGCGGACGCTAGAGCTTGAACCGCGCCATTTCGGCGCTCTGGCCGGCATGGCACGCATTCTGCAAGCCACCGGGCGGAATGAGCAAGCGCTCGCCACCTATGAGCGTGTTCTGGACGTCTATCCCATGCTGCGCAGTGCACAGAGCGCCGTTGCCGAGATATCCGACGAACTGGACGGCCAGGGCATCTGAACCGCGCGTGCAAACGCTTACGGACACCGCCCCCGGCCAGCACGAAAACCAGCCCGGCAAGCAGGCGTCGCCTGCCGGAGCATTCGTTTGTCTGAAAGCCGGGCTTAGATACCGCCGAGACCGTCTGAACCGATATAGGCGATGCGCAGCATGTTGGTCGCGCCGGGGGTACCAAGCGGCACACCAGCGGTGACGATCACGCGGTTGCCCGGTTTCGCGAACCCTTCCTCATAGGCGATGCGGCAGGCGCGGTTGACCATGTCGTCCAGATCCGCCGCATCCTCTGTCACCACGCAATGCGTGCCCCAGACCAGCGACAGACGGCGCGCCGTCTGCAAAACCGGAGACAATGCGATGATCGGCACCTGCGGACGCTCGCGCGCGGCGCGCAGTCCCGTGGTGCCCGACGAGGTATAGGTAATGATGGCCGAGAGATTGAGCGTCTCGGCAATCTGTCGCGCCGCCATGGAAATCGCATCGGCGCCGGTGGGTTCGGGCTCGGTGCGCTGACCGTAGATGATGGTCGGATAGGTGGGATCCTGCTCGACCTTGATCGCGATGGAATTCATCGTGGAAACGGCCTCGACGGGATACTCCCCGGCGGCCGATTCCGCCGACAGCATCACCGCATCGGCGCCCTCGAAGACAGCGGTGGCGACATCGGAGACCTCAGCGCGGGTCGGCACCGGCGCCGAAATCATCGACTCGAGCATCTGCGTGGCAACGACCACCGGCTTGCCGGCCCGGCGACAGGCACGGGTGATCTGCTTTTGAATGCCCGGAACGGCCTCGAGCGGCATTTCCACACCGAGATCGCCGCGCGCAACCATGAGCGCGTCGGATAGCTCAATGATTTCTGCAAGACGCTTCACCGCCTGCGGTTTCTCTATCTTGGCCAGAAGCGAGGCCCGTCCCCGCGCAACCTTACGCACTTCGGCCAGATCTTCCGGTCTCTGGATAAAGGAGAGCGCGATCCAGTCGACGTCGGAAGAGAGTACCGCATCGAGGTCCTTGCGATCCTTGTCGGTGAGCGCGCCCATCGGCAAATCGGTGTCTGGCAGGCTGACGCCTTTGCGATCGGAAATCTTGTTTCCCGCGACGACCTCGCAGGCGATCGCCTTGCCAGTGTTCTTGAGCGCCTTGAGTTGCAGCCGACCATCGTCGATCAGCAGGCGATGCCCCTCCTCCACCGACTTGAGAATTTCGGGATGCGGCAAATGAACCCGCTTGTCATTGCCAGGCTCGGGATTGTCGTCGAGCGTAAAGGTCTGGCCAACGGAAAGCTCGACGCTCTTGTCGGCAAAGGTGCCAACACGCAGCTTCGGACCCTGCAGGTCGGCAAGGATACCAATGGGATGGCCAACCTTCTTTTCGACCGCGCGGATGCGCTCTACCAGCGTGCGCATCAACTCATGGCTGGCAGGGCTCATATTGATGCGGAATACGTCGGCGCCGGCCTCGAACAGACGCCGGATGCTTTCTTCCTCCGACGAAGCGGGACCGAGCGTGGCGAGTATTTTGACCTTCCGATTGCGCCTCATTGGGAAGCGCCCGAATTCGTCAGGGTGTTGTTGTCGCTGTTGTCGCTGTTCTCAGCCGGTCCGTCGGTCAAATCCACCATCCAGTTTTCCTGTTCGCGCGTATCGTATTCCTGGAAACCGGCACGCTGAAAGCCCCGCGCGAAACAATCATTGGTGTCGGCGATCTTAAACTCGGTCAGTGCGACGCACATCTGCACCGGACCCTCCCAGCGGCCACCGCTGGCTGCGTCCTCGGCGTAGAGGTAGTAGTAACGCGACTCCAAAGACCCCTCGATCAGCGTCTTGCAACTCGATTTCTCGATTCGCCACCAACCTTCGCTTACCCAGCCGGAGCCGGTGCGATATCCGATGGCGACGCCAACGAGATTTTGTGTGGAGTTGCAAACTCTGAAATCGGCGAGCGCGGGAGTGGGCGCAAGGATCGCGCCTCCCAATCCGGCTGCGGCAACAAGCAGAAAAGCCCCCCGGCGTTTCGCACGTGACGCCCGTCGAAGCATTTTTGACAACCTTGAATTCGACCTGAGCATATTTTCCTTTTCGGCAATGTCCGAGCGCCTGTCAACGCGGCATCGTCGGCCGCAATGTCTTTTCCCTCGCAGCCTTGCAGAACGGGGCACATCGTGAAAGGACGAAGTTACGCTGCGATCAGCGCGCATTTATGACTCCGCCACTTGTCCCCAGGACCCGTTTCATGAACGCCTTCGCATTCACATCCCCGTCGGAGCTGATTCCCGGCGATCCGGCAAACGGGCTCGTACTGATCGCCGATCATGCCCGGCGCGCATTGCCCGAACCTTACGGGGCACTGGGACTGCCGGCTGCAGAACTCGAACGCCATATCGCTTATGATATCGGTGTGGAAGATGTAACACGCGCACTTGCCGAACGGTTGGGGGCCACAGCAGTGCTGTGCGGCTTTTCTCGACTGCTGATCGATCCAAACCGGGGCATCAGCGATCCAACGCTGATCCGACAACTTTACGACGGGACGATCATACCGGGAAACTACCCACTCTCCCCCGAGGAGCGGCAAAGCCGGATCGAGCGCTTTTATCTGCCGTATCACAAGGCGGTCGCGGAAACGGTGGCGACGGTCGAGAATGCTCATGGACGTGCACCGCTGATCGTTTCCATGCATTCTTTCACGCCTTTTCTGCTGGGCCGCAAGCGCCCTTGGGAGGTCGGCATTCCGTGGGACAACGACCCGCGCGCGGTGACACCGCTGATCGAGGCGCTTCAGGCAGGTGGCGACCTGACCGTGGGAGACAACGAACCCTATGACGGAGCCTATCCGGGCGACACGATGCACCGTCACGCCACAACACGGGGCTTCGCCCACGCATTGATCGAAATACGCCAGGACCTGATCGCCGATCGGGCGGGTGCGGCGGTGTGGGCGGCGCGGCTCGCGCCCATTCTTGAAGCCATCAATGCGCGATCCGATATGCACGAGGTAAAACATTTCGGGTCGCGAACGGACCAATCGTGAAGGAGAATGTCATGACGGCGCTAAGCGAGGAAAAGAAACGCGATCTGGAAGCCGCCGCGTTTCGCCGCCTGATCGAGCATCTACGCACCCGCACAGACGTGCAGAACATCGACATGATGAACCTGGCCGGCTTCTGCCGCAATTGCCTGTCCAACTGGTATCGGGACGCGGCCGAGGCCGAGGGGATCGCACTTTCCAAGGAAGAATCACGCGAGATCATCTACGGGATGCCCTATGACGAATGGCGTGCGAAGCATCAAACCGAAGCGACAGCGGAACAGAAGGCCGCGTTCGAGGAGAAGCGCCCGAAAGAACGCTGACGGGACGGCATACTGGCAGCAGCCGCCTCGGGCGAAGCAGCAAATGCCTTGACCATTGGGCTACTCTGGGGCATCGAACCTGCCACGCTTCAACGCCCCGACTCGCGGGCTTTCAGACCAATCGACCGGAGTTTTGCATGGCCGACGACATCACGACCGAGACCGCCGACACAGTGGCTGCAGGCCAGCTTCGCGCCTTTATAGAGCGCGTCGAACGCCTCGAGGAAGACAAGAAGACCATTTCGGAAGACATCAAGGAAGTTTACGCCGAGATGAAGGCCAACGGCTTCGACACCAAAGCGGTGCGCAGCATCGTGCGCCTGCGCAAGAAGGACCAGGCCGAACGTCAGGAAGAAGAGGCGATGATCGACCTCTACAAGGCCGCGCTCGGCATGGAGTGAAACGGCGTTGAAGGGGGCGCCGCCTTCACAGCCGCTCCCTTCAAGGGCTCGCGACACGCGAACCCCTCATCCATCGCGTCGGCATATGCGCTCTCAGGCGCTCGGTCCTCCATCTCATTCCGCACGAGCATACCGCGCCGGCGACACACCCATGCGCCGCGAAAAGGCAGAGCTGAAAGCGCTCGTCGAGCCATATCCCACCTTCATCGCTACCTTTGCGATGCTGTGCTGTCGCGATCTCAGCATGTGCCTGGCCAGCGTCATCCTCCAGCTTTGCAGATATTCCATCGGGGCCATTCCCACCACCTCGCTGAACCGTGTGAAGAAAGCCGAGCGGGAAAGCCCAGCCGAGCGCGCGAGTTCGGCAACGTTCCATGCCCGATGCGGCTCCGCATGTATGGCGCGCAAGGGTTGCGCCAGCCGCTCGTCCGCCAGCCCCCGCATCAGACCCGGCATCCCGCTCGTGTCCGTCGCCGAACGCAGAGCTTCGATGAGCAGCACCTGCAGTAGATGCTCCAGGACCACATCGCGGGCGGGACGTTCCGCACGCGCCTCATCCCGAACCAAACGCGCCAAGTCGCCGAGACGTGGCGCGCCGCGCGCCACGGCCACAACGGGAAGCAGCGACACCAGAAGTTCCGCATCCGGAGCGCCGAAGCTGCAATATCCGACGAGCGCCTGAACCGTTATCGGGGCGCCCTCAGGGCCGACCCGCACCTGCCCATCCGACATGATGCCGGGTCTGCTTTCCAGCCCCGGCGGTGGCACCGGATCGACGCTCGACATGGAGAAACTCTGCGCCGCCGGCACCAGAACGAAATCGCCCTGACACAAGTCTACCGGCGGTTCTCCTTCCACCGCGAGACGCGCCTGTCCGGCAAAGATCAGGCAGTAATAGGCCTTTCCGACTTCCTCTCGTCGTATGCGCCAGGCACCGGCGGCTTCCACCACCTTGGAGAAGGGCGCGCGCGGGCGCAGAAGAGAAATCGCTTGGGAAAGAGGGTCGGACATTCAGATTTTCGGACTTTCGATAAACAAATGCGGACTTACGATTATAGAAAATACGGATCGCGCGGTCGATATCTAAGGTTTCCAACAAAGGAGACATATCGATGAAAACTGTGATGATAACCGGATGCTCCTCGGGGTTCGGGCTGGAGACAGCCCGTTACTTCATCGACAAGGGCTGGTCGGTCATCGCCACGATGCGAAAGCCGGTCGAGGGCGTATTGCCCCCGTCCGATCGTTTGCGCATTCTGCCGCTCGACGTGACCCAACGCGATTCGATCAACCATGCCGTCGCAACAGCCGGCCCAATCGATGCGCTCGTCAACAATGCAGGCATAGGCTGGATGGGCCCCCTGGAAGGCACGCCCGAGGACACGATCCGCGAGATATTCGAAACCAACACTTTCGGCACGATGGAGATGACCCGCGCCGTGCTTCCACAGCTCCGTGAACGCGGAGGAGGCGCGATTGTGAACATTTCCTCCAGCACGACACTGAAAGCGTTGCCACTCCTGCCGGTTTATACGGCCAGCAAGGCAGCGGTGAACGCGTTTACCGAATGCCTTGCGCTGGAACTCGAACCATTCGGCATTCGTGCGCGACTGGTTCTGCCGGGGCGGGCACCCAGCACGCAGTTCGGAACCAACGCACGTGGCAAAATGGACGAGGCCGGCGGCATTCCCGAAGCCTATGAGTCCATTGCAAAAGAGGCCTTTTCCGCCCTCGCAGGGACGGCCGATGCGCAGATAACGGAGCCGAAGGATGTCGTCACCGCGATCTGGCGAGCCGTGACCGAACCCGATTGCCCATTGCGGCAACCCGCAGGTGCAGACGCGCTGGCTCTCGCCGCATGATCATGGTAGCCGAAGCAATGCCCCGCACCGAATGATGCGGAACAAAAAAGGGCGGCTTCAAGCCGCCCTTCGCATTTCGGCTTCTTCTGCCACTATTCAATATCGAAGGAGACGCCCTGCGCCAGCGGCAGCTCCGTCGAGTAGTTCACCGTGTTGGTGGCGCGACGCATATAGGCTTTCCATGCATCGGAGCCGGACTCGCGGCCACCGCCGGTTTCCTTCTCTCCGCCGAACGCGCCGCCAATCTCCGCACCGGAGGTGCCGATATTGACGTTGGCGATGCCGCAGTCGGAGCCGCGAACGCTGAGGAACTCTTCGGCTTCACGCATATCGGTCGTGAACACGCAGGACGAAAGGCCCGCGCCCACGGCGTTGTGCAGCTCGAGCGCCTCATCGAAATCGCTGTACTTCATCACATAGAGGATCGGCGCAAAGGTTTCCTCCAGAACGACACCGGCCTGCTCCGGCATCTCCACCAGGGCGGGGTGCGCGTAATAAGCATCCGCATCGCCGCTGTCGAAGCGGTCCCCGCCAACGACCTCGCCGCCAAGTTTCTTCGCTTCTTCAAGCGCTTTCTGCATGTTGTCGAAGGCGGCCTTGTCGACAAGCGGACCGACCAGCGCATCCGTCGCGAGCGGGCTGCCGACGGAGACCGATTCGTAAGCCTTACGCAGACGCGGCAGCAGCGCGTCATAAACGGACTCGTGCACGAACAGACGGCGCAGCGTGGTGCAGCGCTGGCCGGCGGTGCCCATGGCACCGAAGGCGATGGCGCGCAGCGCCATGTCGAGATCGGCGGAAGGACAGACAATGCCGGCATTGTTGCCGCCGAGCTCCAGAACCGCGCGGGCGAAACGCTTCGCCAGGCGCGGGCCGACCTCGCGGCCCATACGTGTGGAACCGGTGGCGGATACCAGCGGCACTTTCGGGTGATCGACCAGCACTTCGCCAACGGCGCGATCGCCGATCAACACGGTAAGCAGGTCCGACGGTGCATCGTCGCCGAAGCGTGCGACGGCGCGCTTGAAGATCGCCTCGCAAGCGAGCGCTGTAAGCGGCGTCTTCTCGGAGGGTTTCCACACCACGCTGTCGCCGCACGCCAGCGCCAACGCCGCATTCCAAGACCAGACGGCAACGGGAAAGTTGAAGGCGGATATGACACCGACCACACCGAGCGAATGCCAGGTTTCCATCATGCGATGGCCGGGGCGCTCGGTAGCGATGGTGAGGCCATAGAGCTGGCGGGACAGTCCGACAGCGAAGTCGCAGATGTCGATCATCTCTTGAACCTCGCCGAGGCCCTCTGAGCGGATCTTGCCGACCTCGATGGAGACAAGGCGACCAAGATCGTCCTTCGAGGCACGGAGCTCCTCACCCAGCAGGCGCACAAGCTCGCCGCGACGCGGACCGGGCACGTTGCGCCAGGCCTTAAAGGCGGCATGCGCGCGCTCGATGGCAGCGCCGGTATCGGCGGCGGAAATGGAGGTGACCGCGGCAATCTCTTCGCCTGTAACGGGCGTGCGCACAGACAGATCGCCGCCGGTGAAAGCCTTGTCGTCGACGCCGAGGCGCTTCAAAAGCTCGCTTGTTTCATTCTTGACGTTCATGGGTGCTTCGCTCCCTCGATAATCCTGTTGCGAAACGCAGGCAAATGCCGCGCGGCCAGATCGGCCCTTGGCGGGACTGTAGGAAGACCGACAACGGAATGGAAATGGAAAATCGGACTGCATTCATGATGGACGGTCATGTATCCCCGGCCAATCGGTGCTGGAAAAGCACAATCGCCCGGACTGTTAAACCTGAGCGGTGATCCAGGAGACAAAAGCATTTGCCGAGGGATTGTCCACACCGAGCGGCTGCACCAGGAAATAGCTGTTTTGTGTCTTGAGCGCCTTGTCACCGATCTGAACGAGCACACCGGAACGCAATTCCTCCTCGATCAGATAGGCCGGTACGAGGCCGGCTCCGAGGCCTGCGGTCGCACCGGCAATGACCATGGTGAACTGATCGAATTGCTTGCCTGGAAGCGCCGGCACATCGCCGACGCCGGCCTCGCGCATCCAATCCGCCCAGGCGCCGGGGCGGCTTTGAAGGTGGAGCAATGGGGCGTCGAGCAGATTCACGGGCCCGGCAACATCATGGTTTTCGAGGAAGGAGGGCGATGCGACGGCGATCATCGCCTCGTCGCACAGCTTGGTAAGGCGGGCGTCCGGCCAGTTGTCGCGACCGAAATGAATGGCCACGTCGAACCGCTCATGGGCAAGATCGAACGGGTTTATGCGCGCCATCAGATTGATCCCGATGCCCGGGTGCGTTCTTTCGAAATCTGGCAGACGCGGGATCAACCACCGACTGGCAAAGGTCGGCAGGCTGGCGACATTCAACGTCGCGCCGGACATGCCGGCGGCGATGGCGCGATGCAGGGTCTGCGTGATGCGATGCAGATCGTCCTCGAGCGCATCGGCCAAGTTCTTGCCCGCAGGCGTCAGCACGACACGTCGGCCCACACGCCGGAACAAGCTGAAACCGAGCGCCGATTCCATATCGCGAATATGGCGGCTGACGGCGCTTTGCGTAAGGTTCAGTTCCTCAGCGGCGAGCGTAAAGCTTTGATGCCGGGCGGCAGATGCGAAGCTGCGCAAAACGGAGAAGGAAGGCAGAAAGCGCCGTGCGAACCTGTCCACCATCGTCGAAAGCATACCTCCCCTTTGCGCCTCCGGCCCAACGGCTGCGGAGCACGCGCCGTTTAACGCACATTTCCATGTCGCTGCGAACGATCAGGCGCGCGTTCGCATCTTATAGCCGCGCGGTAACCGAAATCACATAGACGAAACCATTTCAACAATGGTCGATTGTCATGCCAAAGCCAGAATGCTGCGGGCGCTTTCCTCATCGGTGATGAAGACGGTCGGTTCAACCAGCTTCATCGCACCGATCAGAGCATCGATCTTGTCGTCGCCGCCGGAGGTCAGAATGCGCATGGGCGCGCGGCGCAAGCGGTCGACATCGACGGACATGACGCGGTCGTTGATCGGATGATCCACGAGCTGACCGTCGAGGTCGTAGAAGTGGTAGAGAATATCGCCCACAGCACCCTTGTCCTCCAACGCCGCGCGGATGGCCTCGGTGAGATAACCCCCACGGTAGAAGGTGGTGGCGGAGGCAAGACCGCCAACCGACACGATGACCGCATCGAGCGTGTCGGCAAGGGCCAGAATCTCATGCAAGCCGCAACGCTCGATCAGCGCGGTTTTCGTCTCGACACTGTCGACAACGGCGGGTGCGGGAATGAGGTAGCCGTCACCCTGGAAGGCACGCGCAAACCGCCAGGCGAACTCGGCCGGGTTAAAGCGGCGAGCCACGCCGACGCCACCCAGAAGAGAGATTACCTTAAAATCGGACAGCGGCCGAGCGCGGATGAACGGCAGGGAGCCAAACAGTGTACGCCCCCAGCCGACGCCGACCGACATGCCCGCTGCCATAACATCGGATACGAAGCTGCCAGTGGCCGCGCTGATGGCGGGGATCGGGTCAGCGTTGGGATCGGACAGGGGCGCGACCACGGCGCGCTCCAGGCCGAAACGCTGTTCCAACGCCCGCTCGATACGGGTGATTTCCGCGAGATCGCCTTCGATGGTGATCTTCACCTCGTTGCGGGCCCGCGCATCGGCCAGCATCCGCACCACGCTGACGCGGCCAATGCCGAGAATCTCGGCGATTTCGTTCTGTGTTTTCTGCTCGACGAAATACATCCATGCGGCGCGCACACGCAGCCGGTCGGTCTTGCTGGTGACGCCTCCCCTGGCGGGCGTCATGATAATTTCTCCAGAACTGGTCGTACCGGCGGGCTGTTTGTGTACCTTCGCCTTGCTCATATGGTGTTCCTGCATATTTACACGGGGCGGATACAAGCATCTTGCTTGATTTCCGGGAAGACCAAAACAATGATGTCGCCATTCGGTCAATGCCAGAAAACGCAAAACCGATTACTCAAGGGCAGCATCTTATGCTTCGCAACGCCTCGGAAGACATGGCAGTTCATCTTAAAGACCGTTTGCGGGACATGCGCGATTTTTTGCGTGCGCACCGGTATGAGCGGCGGGCAACGGCCTCCACGGACAAGCACTTCGGCGATATCGAGAAGCTGCTTGGACGCGCGGTAAGCGTGGTCGACGACACGCTGACACTGGCCGAAAGCGCTTCGCGCACAGTGCTTCCCGACAGGCGCAACCACGAACTGGTCCTACGGCCATTGACCGGATACTTCACCGATTTCACGGAAGGCGAACGAGCCTTTCGCCGACACATGTATCGTGCGGCAAAAGCGCTGGCGGACACGCTGCAGGAAAGGGATCCGCCGCATATTCGCGAAACCGCGTTCGCCGGAGCCTATGAAACGCTGCGCCAACGTCAGGGTCATATCGTTCTGGCGCTGAAGAAGGCTTCCGGGCATGAAACGCTGCGTCCGCTCGTGGCCGGCTTGCTCGCACATTTGCTCCAGGAAATCTGCCGCAACGCATTGAGCGATCCCGCCACGCCGCCCACCGCGCAAAACGCGGTGACCTGCATAAGCGTGTTCGCGCCCGGGCTGCTCGCATCCGCCCTGGCGCTGTTCGACGACAGTCTCCCGGCACCGGATCTACTCGACATAGCGACGCTGGCCATCGCTGCGCGCGAGGAGAGAATGGCGCGCAGCCTCAAGGCCGACCAGCCGATAACCGACCTGACGGCAATCTTCGAAAGCTTGCTAACGCACCTGCCATAAGCGTTTAGCGTTTCGATCAGGCCGCTGCATCCAAGAGCTCCGAAAGTTGCTTCTTGGTGGCCTGAATGGCGGCCGGGCTCATGCTGAGCTCCGTGAGTCCCATGCGAACGAATTCGGGGATCAGGTCGCTGCGTGCGGCGGCTTCACCGCACATACCGATCTCGATGCCCGCCGCCAAAGCCGCGTTCGCCGCCTGCCCCACAGCCGCCATCACCGCCGGATGGGCGGCGTCGTTCAGGTTCGCCACGGATGGGTTGAGGCGGTCCGCAGCCATCACATATTGCGTCAGATCGTTGGTGCCGATGGAGAAAAACGCAACTTCCTCGGCAAGCGCCGCGGCACCGAACACGGCCGCCGGCGTCTCGATCATGACGCCGAGCGGAAACTCGCCATGGGCCACGCCCTCCACCTTCAGCTCGGCGGCGCATTCGCCGATCAGGACGCGGGTGCGACGCACCTCCTCGACATCCGACACCATCGGCAGCATCACGCGCAGATTGCCGTGAACCGCGGCGCGCAGGAGCGCGCGAAGCTGAACCTTGAAGATGTCCGGCCGGTCGAGGCACATGCGGATACCGCGCCAGCCGAGAAACGGGTTTTCCTCTTCCGGAAATTCGACGCCGGAGATCGGCTTGTCGCCGCCGATATCGAGCGTGCGCACGATGACCGGATGATCGGGGAAAGCACGGGCGAGTTCGGCATACGTTTCGGCCTGCATGTCTTCGGACGGAAGATGCATGTGACGCATGAAAAGCAGCTCGGTGCGGAACAGGCCGACGCCCATCGCGCCCGCCTCCTGCGCGGCCTCGACTTCTTCGAGCGACCCGAGATTGGCTGCCACCTGGATGACAGTTCCATCGGCGCGGCGCGGCACCACGTCCTTGTAAGCCTTGAGCGCTTCCTTCTCGCGAGTGGCGGCGCCGATCATCTCTTCGAATCGCGCACGGGTGGCCTCGTCCGGGTCTATGACAACCTGGCCGGTCTGGCCGTCGATCGCTGCCTCCCTGGCATCGCGCAGCGCATTGACGGCCTCACCGAGGCCGAGAACGGCTGGGATGCCGTGGGTGCGGGCTATGATGGCCACGTGCGAGGTGGCGCCGCCATGCCCGCAGACGACACCGCCCAGACGTTTGAGAGGCGCGCGGGCCAGATCCCATGCGCCAATATCCTCGGCGACAAGAATCGCCCCGTCGGGAATGTCGTCGAGGCGCGCGTCCTCCTGACCAAGAAGCGTCAGGCAGATCTGACGAGCAATCGATTCCATATCCTCTGCGCGCGCCGCCATGTAGGCATCGTCAAGCTTGCGGAAATCGTCCGCCAGATTCGAGGACGACGCAATAACGGCGGACACCGCGTCGAGCCCGCCGTCGATTGCGGCAAGCGTTTCGTCGCGCAGCGCATCGTCCGAAGCGATATCGCGCAGCGCCGCGACGATGCCCCGGTCGCTTTCCTGCATGCCGTCGGAAGCCAGAGACCGGTCGAGCTTCTCCTGAAGGCGGACAATGGCCTCCTCGAAACGCTTCTTCTCCGGCCCAATCTCATCGGCGGACAACGTCTTGTTGTGCGGCTCGATCTGCTGCGGGAAGTGAGCGAAGACCGGACCGAGACCGAGGCCGACACTGGCTGCAACACCGTGCAGACCACCGTCGACGGCGGCCGGTTCAGCCGGCGCGGCGGCTTTAGGCACAGCCGCCTCTGTCGCCGGTTGCGGAGCGCTCTCGCCAACGCCTTCCTCGACACCGGACATCGGGTTCTCGAGATAGGCGATCAATGCGTCGACGGCTTCTATGGCATCGGCGCCATTGGCGCGAATGGAGACTTCGTCGTTCTCCTTCACGCCAAGCAGCATCAACTTCACTGAACTCTTGGCACTGACGGCCTTCTCGCCCTTGACGATTTCCACATCGCTCTCGAACCCTTTGGCGAGGCGCACGAAGCGGGTGGCGGGTCGGGCGTGCAGGCCGTCCTGCACTCTGACGATGGTCGAGCGTTCCATACCGGTCTCGTGTCTTTTCTTCGATTCGTTGCGGCGTTAAGCGCCGATTGTGATCACAGCGTCCGTCTTCAATGCAGCCACGAGAGCGGCCGGCTCGACAACGGAGGCGCAAATCTCGCCTGGACGCTCCACGGTAGCAGCGCCGTTGAAGTTTACCACCACATGGCCGATCTCGCGCACCTTGTTCCAGGCAGCTTCGCCCATGGCGGTGATCTCTGCCGCTACGCCATCGCCCACCGAAACGCGCGTGCCGCGCACCGGGGCATCGGCAGACGGGCCGTCCTGAACCGCATGAAGAACCGACACTTCGGCAAGTTCCTCCGGCGCACCGTCGGCAAACAGGATGAGGACGCCACCTTCCGCCAAATCCGCCACTTCGGGACCGACCGCAGTTATGCGCGTTTTGAGAAACACCGACATTCACACGACTCCATGCAAGCAATTGTTCCAGGACCGGCAACCGCCAAAGGACGGTCGCCGGTCCCAGGCGTTAAAGCACCACCAGGCTAACGGCCCAGGCTATGGCCACGGAAACCGGGCCCATGACCTGACGGCTGATCAGCACCGCAGGAACGCCGATTTCGATCGTCTTGGGTTTTGCCTCGCCAAGTGCAAGGCCCACGGGAACGAAGTCACAGCCCACCTGCGTGTTGTAAGCGAACAGCGCCGGCAACGCCATGGCTGGCGAGATCGTACCGTTGGCGATCTGCGGACCGATAATCGCCACGCCGATCACCTGGGCGATAACCGCCCCCGGTCCCAGAATCGGAGACAGGAACGGCAGCCCGCAAATGGCTGAGATTATGAGCAGGCCGATGATGTTGTTGGCCAGCGGCCCCATGGGCTGAGCGAGAACATCGCCGATGCCCGTATAGAGGATCAGGCCGATCAACATGGTCACAAAGGCCATGAAGGGCAATACGTTGCGGACCACCTGGTCGATGGTGCGGCGGCCGGCATTGAAGAAGATGCCGACAACGCGACCCATGACACGGCCGACGCTGCTGATGAGACCGACAAGGCCACCGTCGTTCGCCGGCTCTGTCACCGGCGCCGACGCGGCAGCCTCCTCAGCTGGCTCGGCGGCTCCGGCAACCGTTGCCGCGTCGCTGCCGTCGGCCATCTTGATGGTCTCCGGCGTGACGCCCGAAACATAGATGTCCTCGGTGATGAACTGGGCAAGCGGGCCGGCCTGGCCGACCGGGGTCAGGTTGACGGTGGGAATGCGCTTGCGCGGATAGACGCCGCAACGCGCCGTACCACCGCAATCGACGACCACGACCGCCATCTCGCTTTCAATGGGCGGGCTCTTGAAGCCGTCGACGGCTTCGGCGCCCGTCATCTCGGCAATGCGCTGCGCAACGGGATGAATCCCGCCACCAGTGACCGAAACCACCTTGTTGCGCTGCATTGTCGGCTCGATCACGAGCGGACCACCCCAACCCGACGACCCTTTCGAGATTTTTACTGCTTTGTATGTTTTCGCCATGTCCTGCCCCTCCCCTAGAGCTCAACGCCCTGGCGGCGCGCCATGATGGCCGTGATCTTCTCGGTCAAAATGCCCTTGAGCAGGATGACGAGGAGACCGACCAGCGCGTACCAGATGGCAATTGTGATGTGATACCCTCCGGGCACCACACCCTGGTTCTCAAGCTCAAGCAAAGCCACGAGGATACCGCCCCAGACGAAATACTCACCCGGATTGATGTGCGGAAACAGGCCGAGCGGCGGATGCACGTAGGACACCGCAGCGTCATAGAAAGCAGGCTTGTGCTTTTCCTCGAGGAACGAGCCGAACGTGTAGGCCATCGGGTTGGTGAGGAAGAAGACGGCGAGGACCGGAAGAACCGTATAGCGCGTGAGCGCGATACGGCCTGCGCTTTGGGCGAGACCGTGAACGCGCTTCTCGCCCACCAGTTCGGTGACGGCGTAGAAGGCAGTCATAAGCACGACGAGTGTCGGAATGATGCCGGTGACGAAGCCCGCGAAAACCTCGCCGCCCTTCTGGAAAATACCGATAAAGTATTTGCCGGCGGCTGTAAGCCAGCCGAGTTGCTCTTCCTGCGAAACGGAATCCAGCCTCTCCCGAAACTCCTCGACCGAAAGGTCGCTGCCCGCCTGGGCGAGCACGACGAGATCGTTGGCCGCCGCCTTGGCAGCAAGCTTGCCGGTGAGCGCGGCATCACCCGCCACCGTACCGGCCATATGCAGCCCCTGCATGGCCGTATCGGCATGCTGGGCCATTAGTGAAATGACAGACATAGTCCTCCCTCTCTCTTCTGCTCATACCGGTGATTGAGATCCGGCGAGCGTGCAGTCCCGTATGTCATGCGTTTGCCGCCTTCAGGGACTCCCGAAGCGGCGGCTCATCTCCCGTTCGCGTGCGGTCAATCTGCGCCACTGCCTGTGTGATCGCCGCGGTCAGTCCCGGTTGATCGTCGCCAAACAGAGCCGGCTCGGCCCGAAGCCGATCGAGCGGCATGCCCTCGAACTCCTCGTGTCGCTTGAATTTCGCGAAAACCGACCGCCCGCTCATGGTCAGGATACGACGGACGGATAGATCCGGCGCTATCACGACAATGGCGATCGCACCCCGCTTCAGAAAGCGTCCGTGAAACGCGCCGGTTCCGACAAAACCATCAGCGTATTTCTGAGTTATGCCTTTGAAGACATCGGAATAATGCCGCATCTGCAGCCATACGCCGTAGGACTGCAGCGCCCATACGACCGCTAGGAGCAAAAGCCCCCATTGCCATATTGCCATCAGGCCGTTCCTCCCGAAACGCTCATCCCAAGCGTACGCACTGCATACGATATACTCCTGAAACTAAGAACATTTGTTTTTTGAAATGTCAAATTGTATATTCCTCCAAATCCGTGAAGCGCGGCTTATTTGATTGGAACCGGAATGCCACATGCTATGGTTCCGGCGAAGGAGTTCACCGTTGGACCTGAATTTCAAGAACGAACTCGCGGTCATGCCCGATCTGCGCCACCGGTTGCGTCAGTTGCGCTGGTTTCGGGCAACGTTTCGCGGCAATGCGAAGGCGGTGACGCAGCATTACGGCATTGGGTTCGAGATCAATGAGGAGAAGCTCACGCGTGTGTTCCTCGATTGGGTGGAAATGGTCGATGCGCAGAAGACCTACGCCCAACTCGACCGCGGCGACTTCATCATCTATGCCGCCGGGCTGGCACTGAAGGAAATGATCCGTCACGCTCCGGTTGTCGTGACACCGGACAGCGCGGTTTCCAGCGATACCGACAATGCCGAGATCGTCAGGTTCTGGCCGGAAGGCTTCCTCTACACGAACTATTGCGTCTGCGCGATCGCTGCCATTTTCGAACAGGAGTTCGGCGATGCACCCCGGCTCGACCGCTGCGCGGACGATCTGCGCATCTGGTGGTCCTATCGCGAGAACACGCGAGAAATGCCCGCTTCGGCCGTTGCTTTTCTAGATCGCTTTTTCGGGGCGGAGCCAAACTGGGTCGCTCCCGATCTCGTGGAAGGGCGGCTCGCCATGCGCACCGCCATCGAGGCTGGGCGCAAAAACATCGAGGCGCCGTCGATCTTTCCCGATCTTGCAACTTGAATGCAGCGCTTTCCGGCATCTTCCTTTCATATCAGCACCACAATTTCGGAGTTTCCATGAGCGATCCCCTGATCATATTCGATTGCGACGGCGTCCTCGTCGACAGCGAACCGCTGGCCGCGATCGCCTATGAGCGTGCGTACAACAAGCACGGCCTGGCCCTCACCCGCGACATCGTCGGCCAATGCATCGGCATGAAACAGGCCGATATCATCGTGCGCATCGAGGAACTCACCGGACATGCCTTTCCGGCCCACGCCGAAGACGATATCTGGCTGGAAACGAAGGCATTGCTGGAGGAAGAGTTGCAGCCGACACAGGGCATTCTTCCCTTCCTAAGCAACCTTCAGACCGCACGCTGCGTCGCCTCGTCGTCCTCCATGGAGCGGATCGCGCTCAGCCTTCGAGTGGCCGGCATTGCGGAATTTTTCGCAGACAATGTCTTCAGCACATCCATGGTGAAAAACGGCAAACCGGCTCCGGACATCTTCCTGTTCGCGTCGGACAAGCTGGGCAGCGAACCCGCTTCGTCCGTGGTGATCGAGGACTCGCCATTCGGCGTACAAGGCGCTGTTGCCGCCGGAATGACAGCCATCGGCTTCACCGGCGGCGGGCACACATTCAACGGCCATGCGGAAAAACTCCTATCCGCCGGCGCTCATGCCACCTGCGCAAACTGGAACGAAGTCCAGACCGAGCTCACCCGGCGCGGCTTTATCCGCGAAACAGTGGCGGACATCTAAAGAAAAGGCGCTGCCCGTGATGATCCAGGCAGCGCCGAGTTACGCGGTCAAAGTTGCGAGGGTTGTCCCCCGATTGCCCGCCCCAAAAGCGGATCGCCGTTTCACTGAAACAGCGATCCGCCGCCCTCTGCGCCTCCGGTCACGAGCCCCTCGGAAACCGGAGGCGCATATCAAACCAACATGGTCATCGGGTTTTCGATGACCTGTTTGAAGGCTGCGAGGAGTTCGGCGCCAAGCGCGCCGTCCACCGC
>NZ_CAJXGF010000042.1 GCF_913053745.1 uncultured Nitratireductor sp. | reverse complement strand
GCGCCGCCAGCATGGCGTCGCGACGGGCCTTGTAGAGCGGCCGGACCTCAGCCATGTGCTCGGCGAGATACCCCTCGGCGGTGTAGTAGACCGTCCGCATCGCCATGCGATCGTTGTGCAGGTCAATCAGCTGCCGCGCGGCGAGCATGAGCTCGAACAGCGGCGGCGGCGCCACCGCCCAGCCGGTCCGCACCGCCGGCGCGATCGTCTTCGAGAAGGTGCCGAGGTGGATCACCGTGTCGTCGAGCGCGCGCAGCGGCGGATAGGCCTCGCCTATGGCTTCACGGCCATCGAATATCGCAGCCAGGAAGCCTTCCACGACATCGTCGGCAACATGGCTTCCGGCGACAAGAATGTTGTCCCAGGTGACGAACATCATGGGTTCTTCGACACCGACGCGCACGGGTGCCGGGTCGACCTCCGAAAAGTAAAAGGCGGGCCGAACCTGCTGGATCTTCGCAAGCGTCTCCTCATTCGCGTCCACCTTCAAAAACCGCACCCCGCCGACGGAGGCATCGACTTCCGCGACCTTGGGGCCGCCAACTGCGAAGAAGGCACTGTCGACCCGGCCAGAAGCCATATCGTCGGACCCGCGGATCAGTTCGGGCACCGGCACCTGTTCAACGTCGTCCCAGTTCAACCCGCCGGCAGCGAGGATCGCGCTGATGTGCGAACGCGCTATGGGAAAAGCATCCCAGCCGGACGGCACGGAGCGGCCGGCAAGTTCCGATACGCTATCGATCCCGGAAGACGCCTTCACATAAAGCCCCACTGGAAACGGATTGATCCGCGCGACCGCGCGCAGATTGGGCATCGGTTGCTCGTACTCACCGCTTCCCTGGACTGCCGAGATCACGTCGTTGACATCGTTGAGAGAAAACTCCGCAAGCTTCTGGTCGAGCGCCTGCATCATCTGTGCGTTGCCGCCGTAAGGTTGCACGACGACACGCATGTCCGTGGCATTGCGCACTTCGCCCGCCATCACCGAGGCCATGGTGTTCCAGACCGACCCCTGTGGCGGTGTGGAGATCGAGCTCACCTGCGCGGCGGCCGAAGTCGAAATGCCCATGGCTGCAATTGCAGCTACAATTAGATGTTTCATGCGTCTTCCTCCCATTTTCCTTGTATCTCCCGGCACTTAACCGGCATCATCGATGCGTTTGGTCATTCGCGCTGCAGTCGAGTAACGTCGTGCCCACGGCCTTTGCCGCCGGTTCAGCGCTGTCCCGTTCCCGTGGTTGGTCGGCCTGCGTTCAGGCGACCTTTCGTGGCGTCACCAGAGCTTGTCGATCGATCTTTCCGGTTCCCGTCTTGGGCAGTTCGTTCACGAATTCGATGATGCGCGGATATTTG
The DNA here is from genome assembly GCF_913053745.1 of uncultured Nitratireductor sp. Classification (GTDB taxonomy): domain Bacteria; phylum Pseudomonadota; class Alphaproteobacteria; order Rhizobiales; family Rhizobiaceae; genus Nitratireductor. The sequence goes on along the minus strand of NZ_CAJXGF010000042.1, from coordinate 28,645 downwards.
TAGGGCTGGAGAACCGTTTTCACGTGGGCCTGCAGTCGCGCCCGCTCCTCGTCATCACCGCGGCCTGAGCGCAAGCGTACGACAGCTCGCAAGGTCACCCGGCGATCGGGCAGTTCATGGGCCAGTACCGCACATTCGTGCACGTCGGGATGCTCGTTCAGGCAGCGCTCCACCTCGAGCGGCCATACCCACTGGCCCGAAACCTTGATAAGCTCGTCTGCCCGTCCCTGAAAATAGTAGTAGCCGTCGCGCTCGATGAAGCGGTCACCCGTGTAGAGCCAGTCGCCACGCATCGTGTCACGGGTCTTGTCGGGACGGTTCCAATAACAGGGAGCCGACGAATGCCCACGCACCAGCATGACCCCCTCCTCGCCCGGTTCGGCCGACTTTCCCTCCGGCGTTTCAAGCCGGATCTCATAACCGGGCACCCGCGCGCCAGCGGCGCCGAGGCGATGATCGTCCAGGCGGTTGGACAGATAGATATGGAGCATCTCGGTGGAACCCAGCCCCTCCGTCGGACCGTGTCCCGTCAGTGCCTTCCAGGAATTGTAGACATCCTCTGAAAGAATCTCGGCCGCCGACATGGACTGGCGAAGCGAGCCTAGGTCGCGATTCTCCACGCCTGCGCTGCGGCACAGCGCGGTATAGAGCGTCGGCAGGCCAAAAAGCACCGTGGGCCTGTGGGCCTCGATCGTGTCGAGAACCGCCTCGGCGCGTGGCTGTCCCGGCAACAATACCGTGGTGGCACCCACCGAAAACGGAAAGGTAATGGAGTTTCCGAAACCGTAGGCGAAATAGATCTTCGGCACGGAGAAGCATAAATCGTCCGGCGATAGGCCGAGAACATGACGCCCGAAACTCTCCTGCGAATATGCCATGTCATGATGCAGATGCACGATCCCCTTGGGTCGACCGGTCGAGCCCGAGGAATACATCCAGAATGCCATGTCATAGGGTCCGGTATCGGCGCATTCCAGCGTGTCCGGCTTGCCCTCGAGAAAGGCGGCTGCCGCCTCGAAGACGCTGCCGTCGCTGCCGTTTTCGGCGTTGGCCAGCACAACCTTGCGGATCTGTGTGCCGTTCAAAACCTCGCCCGAAAATTTTTCGCCCAGTTCCGCCTCGCACAAAGCGATGGTGGCGCCGGTGTCCTTGAGGAAAAAGTTCAGCGTATCCGCATTGGTCTGGATATTGAGCAGAACGGGAACGAAGCCCGCGCGCACCGCGCCAAAGAATGCAGCCGGATAGACGGGCGTATCGTCGAGAAAGAAGGGGATGCGTGCGCCCCGCTCGAGACCCGCCTGCCTGAAGGCATGCCCCCAACGCGCCGCCTCCCTGACAAGTTCGCCATATGTGCGCTCGCCACTTGGGCCGGTCACGGCGATCCTGTCGGCGTTGTGCGGAAGGTTGCCCCAGAGGATCTCCGAGCAGTTCGAATGATCTTCGGGACGGAAGCCGATTTCGGCAGCGCCGGGCGTGTCTGTGCCCACCGGATCGACAATGGCTTTTGACGCGTCGCCGGTCTCCGCCTCATAGCGCGCCATGAACTCGGGCGACATTCTGCGCAGCCGCTCCATGTCGACCCGGCCCGAGCGGGTAACGTAATCGAAGGCGAAATCGACCGGCGCGCGCTGCATCTTATCGCCAAAACCTTCATACCATTGGGCCGAGACATTGGCGGCATTGACGATCTTCCTGGCAATCGGCTTGCGCGCAGCCTCGAAAGCCGCAAGCCCGCTATCGATGTCGCTATGATCTGCAAGCGCCGAGACGAGGGCGATGGCGTCTTCCATGGCAAGCCGCGTCCCCGAACCGACGGAAAAATGTGCCGTGTGCGCGGCATCGCCAAGCAGGACCCGGCGGCCCGCTACCCAGTTCTCGCACCAGAGTTTTGGGAACTGGCGCCAGTTCGACTTGTTGGTGATGAGCGACGCGCCGCTGAGAACTTGGGCGAAATGCGCTTCGCAGGCACGTCGGCTTTCTTCCTCGTCCATTTCGGCAAAGCCGGCAGCGCGATAGGTTTCCTCTCCGCATTCGACGATGAAGGTGCTGCGGTCGGGTGCATAACGGTAATGGTGCGCGTTCATCGCTCCAGCATCGGTGCGAATGAAGGTCTGTGTCAGCGTCTCGAACGCTCTTTCGGCGCCGAACCATGCGAAACGATTGCCGAAATGGTCGAGCGTTTCGCCGAATCCCGCCGGGTCGCTCGCACGCACGACCGAGTTCAATCCATCTGCGCCAACCACGAGATCTGCGTCCTCGTGCGCCACGGCGTCCAGGTTTTCAAGCCGCGTATCGAAGCGGATCTGCACGCCCAGTGCCTGTGCGCGCTTGCGCAAAATCTCGATCAGCTCAAGACGACCGATTGCGGAGAAACCGACCCCATCCAGGACCACCCGATCCCCGGGGTGATTCAGGGTCATGTTCCTCCACCGTTCCATATGAGGGGTGATCAGATCATGGGTTTCGGGATCGTCTACGCGAAGGAAATCGAGTGCCTGATCCGAAAAAACGACTCCGAAACCGAACGTCGCGCCCTCCCGGTTCTGCTCCGTCAAACGAACACGCGCTTCCGGCATCCGGCGACGTAGCAGGATGGCAGTGTAAAGGCCGGCCGGCCCTCCGCCGATGATCTCGACGTTGCGAAGCATTCCCATTTTTCCTCCCAGGTCGAAACAACGGATCGACATCTGGACCCTAGCTCATTTTTTACGCATTATGCAATAGATTTTATATTAAGGAAAATTCATGCCCCATCATCATCGTCGGCATCGGGCGCTTTTCGGCGACTGCGATCCTGCTGGAATCGTCTACTATCCGCGCTTCTTCGCCTGGTTCGACCAAACCTTTCACGACTGGCTTCATGCGTATGGCGGGCATCGAGCCCTGTGCGCGCGTCTGCAGGCGATCGGCATCGGCCTGACGAATGCGGACGCCAGCTTCCGCAGTCCCGCCCGCGAAGGCGATCTGTTGGAAACCACGCTGACGATCTCCGAGTGGAACGCGCGCCACCTTTTGCTTGACTATGAAGTTCGCTGCGGCGACAGACTCGTCGCTTCGGGCAGCGAACGGCGCAGATTGTTCCAGCACGATGACAACCGCATCGTCGCCGGAGACATGCTCAGACTGAGGAAATTGATAGATGTCGGATAAACGGGAGAACATGGCCGGCAGCGTTTCCGGCGGCATCCAATCCGTCGACGTCGCGCTGCGGCTGGTGGGCGAGTTGGCCCAATGCGGCGGCCCGGTCACCCTGTCCGAGTTGGCTCGCCGCGCAGAGATGCCACCCAGCAAGGCGCACCGCTATCTGGCATCCTTCATCGCTGCGGGTCTGGTGGTCCAGGCCGGACGGTCGGGTAAATACGACCTTGGCCCGGCAGCCATGGAAATCGGGCTTGCCGCATTGGCCCGCCACGATTTCGTCAACCGGTCGGCCGATGCGCTTCCCGAATTGCGTGACGCCACCGGCATGACCGTCCTTCTTTCGGTTTGGGGCACGGAAGGAGCGACCGTTGTGCGTTGGGAACGGGCGCCAGCTCCAGTGATAACTTCCATGGGACTCGGGACCACCCTGCCGCTCCTCACCTCCGCTTCGGGCCGGATCTTTCTTGCATGGTCACCACCCGGGGCCATCGGCGGACATCTGGAGAAAGAGCTTGCCCTGACACGCTCGAACCCGACGCAGTCCCATCTGGACTACGATGTGGAAAACGTGAAGGCACTGCGCGAGCGTATACGCGAGGCCGGATTCGCCACCGTGGATGGGCGGTTCATACCGGGACTGGTCGCAGTTGCAGCCCCTGTTCTCGACTGGCAAGGAGAGGCTCAGTGCGCGATCACGCTGATCGGCACGGATCCGGCTGCCATTCGACCCGACGGAAAGGTCGTCTCCAAGCTTTTGGAATTCTGCCACGGCCAATCGGTCGCATTGCAGACCCAAGCCACAGGCTGATCGCCGGACAGCGGTTCAGGTACGTGGGATTTTCGCATGGCCATCAGTTCGGCCTGCGCCTCGCCTCTTCCGGCGTCGGTGCGCTCATTGAGGCAAGACGTTTCGATTTGGGCATCCAACGCTGCCATCGGAACCCGGTGTTCATAACACCCGCGGCTGTTCTAGATCATCGTCCAGTCCCGAATTTTCGAGCCTTGCTTACTTCATCTGATTGGCGAGGCCATCGGCCGCCTTGACCAACAGCCCCAGATCCACACCCGCTGCGACAAACTGATAGCCCCAATTCCGATAACGCATGGCATCCTCAGGATTGGTGGCGAGGATGCCGGCTGGCTTGCCGAGAGCCTTGAGTTTGTCGATCGCTACGCGCAAGGCTCTCTGTACGTTCTCATGCCCGGGATTCCCCAGATGGCCCAGCGAAGCAGCGAGATCGGATGGGCCAATAAACACGCCATCGACACCGTCAACGGTGGCGATATCTTCCAAAACCTCCAGCGCGACACCCGTCTCGATCTGTACAAGCACGCAGACTTCGCGATTGGCGACTTTGAAATAATCCTTCGCGCGACCGTAGCGGCTGGCGCGCGTGCTGCCCGCGACACCGCGAATGCCCTCCGGCGGATAGCGTGTGGCCTCGACGGCGGCACGCGCTTCTTCGGCGTTCTGCACGAACGGCACCAGAACCGTCTGCGCACCGATGTCGAGAACGCGCTTGATGAGCACCTTGTCGTTCCAGGCGGGGCGCACGATGGCCTCGGCGGAACCGCTGGACGCCGCCTGCAACAGCGGATAAAGCCCCGCCACTTCCACAGGCGAATGCTCGCTGTCGAAAAGAAGCCAGTCGAAACCGGCATCCGCCAGCGCCTCGGCAGCAATGGGGCTGCACAAGCTGCTCCAAAGACCGATCAGCGTTTCGCCGGCCAGAAGCCGTTTCTTGAACGTGTTCTCCAGGCTCTTCACGGCAGACCTCAAACGAACTGAACGGCAACGCTGCCGAGCGGACCGAAATCCGCATGAAGCGTGTCGCCCTTCTGCGCCCAGACGGGCCGGGTGAAGGAGCCCGACAGCATCATGTGGCCGGGTTCCAGCGTGATGTCGAACGGCGCCAGCTTGTTGGCGAGCCAGGCGATCGCCATGGCCGGATGGCCGAGCACACCGGCAGCGAGGCCCGTCTCCTCGATCTCTGAATTCCGGTAGAAGACCGCACCGACCCAGCGCAGATCCACCTCGTCCAGGCGTACCGGCCGGCCGCCGAGCACGATGCCGGCGGCAGCGCCATTGTCGGCGACCGTGTCGAAGATCTTGCGCGGCTCGGTGACGCGCGCATCGATGATCTCGATGGAAGGCACCACATATTCGGTGGCGCGCAACACGTCGATCAGACCCACATTCGGTCCCTTGAGCGGTTCCTTCAGGATGAAGGTCAGCTCCGGCTCGACGCGCGGAACGCAGAAATTCTCGAAGGGCACCTTCGCGCCGTCGTTCAGAATCAAATCGTCGAACAGATAGCCGTAGTCGGGCTCGTCGATCTTCGAGCTGGCTTGCATCGCCTTGGAGGTGAGGCCGATCTTGTGGCCGATGATTTTCGCGCCAGCCTTGACCCGTTCCTCGGCCACAGCAGACGAAATGGCGTAGGAATCCTCGATCTGAATGTCCGGAAACATTTCCGAGGGGCGGCGGCCCTGCACCTTCGTGCGGTGGCTTTCGAGCAGGGAGCGCACCGCTTCCCCGCGCTGTTCTTCGCTAAGCATGATGGATGTCCTCCAAAGCAATTCCAGCAAAAGTGGAAACCGGCTTTTCGTCCGGAATTGCACAAAACAAAAGTTAGAGCTTCACGCAGACATTGCGCAGTTCGGTGTAGAATTCGAGCGAGTGGACGCCGCCCTCGCGGCCGATACCCGACCGTTTCGAGCCGCCGAAAGCAGTGCGCAGATCGCGCAGGAACCAGCAGTTGACCCAGGTGATGCCGGCGTCAATCCGGCCGGCAACGCGATGGCCGCGCGACAGGTTCGTGGTCCAGATCGAGGTCGCCAGCCCATAGGGGCTGTTGTTGGCAAGCTGAATCGCCTCCTCTTCGTCGTCGAAGGGCGTGATATGCGCGCAGGGACCGAAAATCTCGTCACGCACGACCGGAGAATCCTCCGGCAAGCCGGTCCAGACGGTCGGCTCCACCCAGCTTCCGCCATCATAACCCTGAATGGCGGGCACACCGCCACCGGCGAGAATCTCGGCTCCGGCGGTCTTTGCTTTCTCATAATAGGAGAGCACCTTGCTGCGATGCTCCTCGCTGATGAGCGGTCCCATCGTCGTTTTCCGGTCAAACGGATCGCCATAGGCATAAGTCCTCGCTCTTGTAGCGAGCTTCTCCGCCACCTGATCGAAGATGCCGCGCTGGACGTATAGCCGTTCGGTGCCAAGGCAAACCTGCCCCGTATTGGCGAAGCAGGAGCGACCGAGACCCTCTATGGTGATGTCGATATCCGCATCGTCGAACACAATGCCCGGATTCTTGCCGCCAAGCTCCAGTGAAACGGGGCGAACGCCGCGCGACGCCGCCGCCATGATGGCCTCACCCGTCGCCGTTTCACCCGTAAAGGTGATCGCATCCACGTCCGGGTGGCTCGAAAGAAACTCACCAGTACTGCCGCCGCCGAAACCATGCACCACATTGTAGACGCCTTCTGGAATGCCGGCGTCATTCATCACCTCGCCAAGCAGCGTGGCGGTGGCAGGCGTTTCCTCCGAGGGCTTCACCACCACCGTGTTGCCGCAGGCCAGCGCCGGCGCGACCTTCCACGTCATCAGGAGCAGTGGCAGGTTCCACGGGCAGACGACGCCGATGACGCCACGCGGCATGCGGATCGCGTAGTTGAGCGCCCCGGCACCATCCGGCGTCGCCATCTCGAACGCCTCGGTCGCGACGCTGGCGATCTGGTCTGCGAAAACGTTGAAATTGGCCGCGCCACGCGGAATGTCGATATGGCTGGCGATTGAGACCGGCTTGCCCGTATCCATGATCTCGGCGCGCAGAAACTCGTCGAAGCGCGCATTGATGCCGTCGGCCACCTTTCGCAGAAGCGCGATGCGCTCCTGCACGCTCAGCTGTGCCCATGGACCCCTGAGCGCCTTTTTCGCCGCCGACACCGCGGCATCCACATCCTGTTCGCCCGCAGCGGAGACAAGCGACTGCACCTCGCCCGTGGCCGGGAAACGGTTTTCAAACAGTTCGCCGGTGCCATCGACAAAGCGGCCATTGATAAAATTCTGAATACGCTTCACGTAGTCTCGTCCTTCTTGCGGAAACTCAGAGTTCGGGATCGCCTGCGGTGAGGAAGTCCCACATGCGCTCGAAAATGCGGCCGGCCTTGGTGGCCCGCTCTTTCGCCCCTTCGGCGGAGAATGTCGGCGGTGCGTCGGCAAGCCCGGCTGCCAGCGCTTCCAGTTCGACGCGGCAGGCATCTTCCAGATACCAGGCAAGCACGATGGCCTCTTCCAGCGTGTCTCCCGCCGTCACCGCGCCGTTGCCGCGCATCAGAACGGCACGCGCATCGCCCATGGCGGCAAAGACACCCTTAGCCTTTCCATCGTCGCGCACCAGTTGCGGGTCGTCCCAGAGCGGCGGCTCCGGCGCGAAATAGGCCCCGAATCCGTGACGCGCCTTTGGCGATCTGCCGAGCGCTGCAAGCGCCATCATCTTCGGCGACATGAAGCGCGCCACGCCACCCACTGTCGGCCGGTTAAGATAGATCTCCTGATGGATGCGCACCTCGCCCAGAACACCGTCGGGCAGCGGTCCGCTCACCGGCACCACCGTGCAGGCTTCACCCCGCTCCACCAGCCCCATGGGTTGCGGCGGGCAGACGAGGAAGCGCTCCGCGTCGATGCGCGCCGAGCAATGGCCGTAGGCGTGGGCGAGCCCATGCCTGCCGAGCGCCCTTGCCGCCACGCGCACCTTGCGCGCAAGATCGTCCATATCGGTCTGTGTCACGGCTCAGTCCTCGAAAGCGGCGATGTTGGGCTTCGCACCCCAGTGGCAGAAACCAACCGGTTCGAAAGCGAATTGCCGGTCGCGCCACAGCGGTTCGTCGTGGATCTCGCAGACACCGGTCGAATATTCGAAGGTCATGCCATCCGGGCCGCTGAAATAGAGGAACTGCGCAGACGATGTGGGATGGCGGCCGGGACCGAAAGTGATGTTGATCTGCCGGTCGCGGATGAAATTGGTCGAGCGCTGGATATCGTCGGTCGATTCCACCTGATGGTTGATGTGCTGGATGCCGGCCTTGTGATAGGGGAACAGCGCAATCGTGTGGTGTATCGAGCCAAGCCGCATCAGCGGCGCGTCTCCAATGCGGTCTGAAACGCGCGCATTGCAGACCGTGGTCCAGAATTTCTCATCCCGCTCCAGATCGCTGGAACACAGGCCCACATGGCTGAATCCAGTGATGCCCGCATCGCGTGTGCCGTGGTAGCGCTGCCCGGAAAAGGCCGGACGCACGACGAATTCGATACTGTTGCCGGTCGGATCGCGAAAACGGATGAACTCTCGCACATGGCGCGCTTCGCATTCCTCGCGTGTGCCGTAATAGACCTCCTGCTTCAGCCCTTCGAGTGTGGCCGCCGCTGCATGCAGGTCTGCCGAAGAACCAAGTTCAAACGCAGTCACCTGATCTTCGGGATCGCCTTCGAAGTAGCACAGTGTGTGGTCACGGCTGTCGGACTTGAAATGCACCGCGCCCTTTCGGTGCTCGGACACTTCCAGCCCGAGAATGTTCTGTGCAAACCAGACTGCCCCTTCCAGATCGCGCGTGCCAAGACGGCAATAGACCACGTCCTTCAACTCGATCATGTCACTTCTCCTGTGGCTTACGCGCCCGAAAACTCGGGCTCATTGGTCGGGGAGCCCCACGCGCAATGGGAAAGGGCCGTATCGGGAAACTGGCGTGGCGTGCGCTCGGGCGCGGCCTCGCTCATGCCCGTCGAATAGCTGAACAGCACATCGCCCGGCCCACGTGTCGCAACGAAGATCTTCTCCGAGGCCGGCTGACGGCCCGGCCCGTGAACGATGGGCAACTGCCGCGCCTGCAGGAAATAATGGTTCTGCATCACGTTGTTGATCGACTCCACGGCAAAGTCGACGCCCAGAATGCCGTCGCGAGCGGAAGGATAGAGCGCGATGCGGTGATGAGCGCCGTCGATGCGGATGTAGGCGGCATCGCCGGCCCAGTCGGAAACGGCGCCGCAAAGCACACGCGTCCAGAAATCCTCATTGGCGGCAATATCGGTGCAGGCCAGCGACACGGAAGAAATTTCGGTGATGCCCGCATCGCGCGGACCGTGATAGCGCCAGCCGGATGTGAGCGGACGCCAGACGAGTTCGACCGCCACGCCGTTGGGCGCGCTGGTCGCGATGCCCTTCTTGATCTTCCGCGCAGCGCAGGCCGCCTGATCGAACTCGGAGACGGAAAACCCTTCGGCGCGTAGCCGTTCGGCCATTGCTGTCAGGTCTTCGTCGCGCGCGACGGTCAGGGCGACCGCGTCACCCTTCTCGGCAGCACTGAAGCAGAGCGAATAAGCGCGTGCGTCGGAGCGGAAATACGCGCGCTGCCCGTCGCGCGCAAACTCCTGCAACCCAACGAGATCGGTGGCGAAATCCGCCGCCTTCTTCAGATCGCTGGTGGCCAGCCGCACATAGCGAAGATCACGATAGGGTCCGCTCACAATATCCTCCACATTTCCATGCGGAGCGCTTCACGCGCCCCGCCGTTTCATATCGATGGCCTCAGAGCCCCGATGCTTCTGCTTCCAGCTTTTCAAGCATGGGCGCCTTGGTGCGCCATTCCTTGTACCAGTTGTCGATGGCCTCACCGAAGAATGCGCGGTCGATCGTCATGACGGGCACTTCGGTGCCTTTCAGCTTTTCGAGATAGTCCGCGTCGATTTCCGCATAGGAGCCCACCAGCGTGTCGAGATGCGCACTGAGCACTTCTTCGATGATTGCCTGGTCCTCGGCGGGAACCGCACCCCATTTGCGTCCGGAACCGACCGCGATCATCGGGAACATCATGTGGTTGGATTCGATGATCGTGCCCGCGTGCTCGTAATATTTGCTGTTCCAGGTGCCTTCGAAGTCGATCTGCATGCCGTCGACCTGACCATTGGCGAAGGCGTCGTAGAGCGCCGGCAAAGGCATCGGGGTCGGAGCGGCACCCACCTTGACCCAGAAATCGAGCTCGGGCGCGAAAGGCACGGTGCGGATTTTCTTGCCCGAAAGGTCCCCGACATCCTTCACTTCGCCGCGCATGACGATCTGGCGCAGACCGGCCATCGCGTAGCCGAAACCTTTCAGGCCGAACTTGCTGACCCCGTCGAGAAGCTTGCCGGCGGTCTCGCCCTTCAAGAGCTTCTGAGCGCCGGCGACATCCTTGACGATGTAGGGCGCGAGGAAAATGCCGTAGTTCGGATCGCGGTTGGCAAACTCTCCCAGTGTGAGGAAGGCGAAGTCCAGCGCACCCGTCTGCAATTGCTGGAGCATCTGCGCTTCATTGCCGAGCTGACCGCTCGGGAAAATCAGAAGCTCGACGCGTCCGTCGGTCTTCTCCTTCAGTTCGTCGGCAATGGCGTTGGCGGTCACCGTCCATTGATGGGGCGGTGGCGTGATGAGGCCGAGCCGGTATTCTGCGGCGCTTGCCGCCTGAGCCGCCAGCATGAGGCCGGTAAAGGCGAGCGCGCCCGCTATCTGTTTCAGCATGTTTCTTCCTCCCGTTTGTAATGCTTCGCGCCGTTCCGGCTTTCCGGGCCGGACAGCAGATTGAGAATGTCAGGCACCCGCGCGTCCCGCAGGCTGGCGAGCGCTTCGGCATCCGCCAGATCGGGACTTTGCGCGACACCTTCGATGAGGGCGGCGCGGGTTTTCGCGTCGAGACGCGGCGCGCCGAGCGAAGCCCACCATTTTTCAACCTCCGGCCCCAGATCGTCGAAGAACTTCGCCAGACCGGCATCGCCGCCGGCCAGATGAAAGATCGCCGTCGGTCCGGTCACGCACCAGCGCGCGGCGAGCCCCTTCGTAACCGCCTTTTCAATGTCCTCGACCGAAGCCACACCCTCCGCCGCCAGATGAACCGCCTCGCGCCACAGCGCCGCCTGAAGCCGGTTCACCAGATGGCCGGGCATTTCGCGCCGCAACCGCAGCACCGTCTTGCCGATGCCGGTGTAGAAGGCGTCGGCCCTGTCCATCGCCACCGCGCTCGTCTTTGCGCCGGCGCAGATTTCCACCACCGGCATGAGATATGGCGGGTTGCAGGGATGCCCGATCACAAGGCGTTCGGGATGCACCAAAGCATCCTGTATGTCGCTCGGCGAAAGGCCCGATGTGCTCGACGCGATCACCGCATCGGCCGGCACATGCCGCTCCACCTCGGCAAGCACGTCCTTTTTGAGTTCCAGACGCTCCGGCAGGGCCTCCTGCACGAAGGCCACACTTCTCTCAACGTGATCGAGCCGCGCAATGTGCGACGGCGGTGGCACTTCGGCACAGTCACCCCCCAGCCGTTCCAGTACGGGCAATGCCTTCTGCCAGACCAGATCGACGCGCGCAGCCGTTTCGGGTGCAGGGTCATAAACCTGCACCGAATGCCCGGCGGCCGCGAATGCAGCCGCCCATCCGCAGCCGATGGTTCCGCCTCCGACAATCAGGACGGGTGCTTTCGCGTCAACCATCACAAAAGCTCCTTCAGGCCCGTTGCCAGCCATGGGAAAAAGGCCAGAAGAACCAGCACCGCGGCGACGGCCAGAAAGAACGGCGTGACCAGCCATGCGATGCGCTCCGCCTTCACCCCTCCCATTAGTGCAGCAGCGAAAAGCCCCGTCCCCACGGGCGGCGTCAGCAGGCCCAGTGTCAGATTGAGACAGACGATGACGCCAAACTGGAACGGATCGATGCCATAGACATCGGTCGCCACCGGCAGCAGAACCGGAACCACGAGGATGATGGCCGGGATCGGATCCGTGACCATGCCGAGCATCAGAAGAAGCAGGTTGAGAAGCAGCAGGAAGACGATGGGCGATGTGGTGATGAGCTGTAGCCCTTCCGCCACCCGCGCCGGCAGGTTCTCGAAGGTGATGACCCAACTGAACACCTGCGCCGCCGCGATGAGAAAAAGCACAACGGCAGCACTGCGCGCGGCATTGGCAAAAGCGGGGAAAATGTCTGCCACGCTCATCTCGCGATAGACGAAGAGACCGGTCAGCATCGCCGCCAACGTGGCGATGGCGGCGGCTTCCGTCGGCGTTGCCAGACCGCCCAGGATGCTGCCGATGATGACGGCGGGAATGGCCAGCGCCGGTAGCGCATCGAGCAGCGCCGCTAAGCGCTTTCTGATCGAAAGCCGTTCCGAGCGCGGGAACGCATAAAGCCTGCTGAAAACGGCGATGACGACGATGAAAGAAACGAACATCATCGCTCCCGGCACGATACCGGAGATAAAAAGATCGCCGATCGGCATCTGCGCCACCACGCCGAAAATGATGAACAGCATCGATGGCGGGATGATCGGAGCCAGAAGACCTCCGGCTGCTGTAATGCCCACAGACACATCGCGTGGATAGCCGGCCTTTTCCATCTCCGGGACCGCGATTTTGGACATGATGGTGATTTGCGCCACGGTCGAACCGAGGATCGAAGCCATCAGCATGTTGGCAACGAGATTGACATAGGCCAGCCCACCGCGCACCGCACCCAGCAATGCAACAGACAGACTCATGAGCCGCCGGCCAATGCCTCCGGCATTCATGAACTCTCCGAGCAGAATAAACATCGGCAAGGCCAGAAGACCGTAATTTTCGAGCCCGCCGAAGAGCTGCTGGGCATAGGACTGAAGCAGCACCGTGTTGCCGCTGACGGCGATGAACACCAGTGCGGTCGCGGCCAGGACGAAAGCGATGGGCAGGCCGACAAGCAGAAAGGCAAGGAAAGACCCGGCAATCGTCATCGTTCGCCCTCCCCGCCCCGCAGGCGCGCCGCCAGATTGGCCGATGCGTGAAGCGCACCGCTCAGGAAGAAAACGGGTAAGATCAGCCAGAACCAGACTTTGCGCATGCCGATGGTCGTGGTCGGCTCTTCATAAATGAAGTTGAAACTTTGCTGGCTGAAATCGGCAAGCGTTTCAGCCGAGAGCGCGCCGACCGGATCGAACCAGTTCCAGAGAATGACACCAAAAATGACGAAAAAGACCAGCAGCGCGGCATCCACCCCGATCAGAAGCGCTCTGCGGTTTGCCGCAGGCAGCATGTCGGTGAGAAGCGTCATGGCGATGTGATCGCGGTTGCGGATGCCGATGGACGCGCCGATGAGTGCGGCCCAGATCATGACATAAATCGCCAACTCGTCCACCCAGATCAGAGGCGTGCCGAAACTGCGCGTCACCACATTCAAAAGCAGCAGCAGAAAGACGACGCAGAGCAGCAGACCCGCGCAATACCATTCGGCCGTCGCAAGGCGGGCGCTGGCGCGTTCCAGCGCACCGGCCCGTTCGGTTCGTTCTTCAGACAATACGCTCGACATCGGCAGAAACCGCCGCCTCCTCCAGGCTCCGTCCTCCAGCGCCTCGAATAAAATATCGATATTATTTGCAAGTCAACAAAAATATCGATATTTTCTTTCTCAGAGTGCGGCGCTTGTTTAACGTGGCGCAGGCCGGTTAACTGAGGAAACGAGCGGAATGGCAGAGATCCTCGTCAACATGCGATATGACGGACCGGAACGAACGATCGCCGAGCGCGCCTATCGGCTGCTGCGGGAGGACATCATTTCCGGTGCGCTTGCGCCCGGCCTGAAACTCAAGATCGAAATGCTGCGCAGCCGCTATGGATTGGGCGCCGCGCCGATCCGCGAGGCGCTTGCCCGGCTTTCCAGCGACCATCTGGTCAAGCTGGAGGGCCAGCGTGGATGCGAGGTCGTGCCCATGTCCGTGAAAGATGCGCGCGACATCGGTGACATGCGCAAGCTTCTGGAAGTCGAAGCTCTGCGCATATCGATCGGCAAGGGCAATGACGAATGGGAGAACGCTCTGGCGGCGGCTTTTCATCGACTGGAGCGACTGGAGCGAACCATCGACCAGGGCATAGACGACCTGGCTGAGTGGGAAACCCTCAATCACCGGTTTCACAAAGCTCTCGTTGCGGCCTGTGACTCGGAATGGCTCCTGCGCATGCGCCAGCTCATGTTCGATCAGCACGAGCGATATCGTCGGTTATCCCGCGTCAAAACGGTTGCCACGAGAGACATCAGCCTCGAACATCGCGCGCTCTTCGAAGCCGCGCTCGATCGAAACGCGGAAAAGGCCGTCACCGTTATGGAAACCCATATCGGGCGGACCACCGATGCGGTTGTCAACACATTTGCGCGTCGTGAGCTGGCCGAATAGAGCCGACAGCGGCATCAACCGGGCTCGCATATTCAACGATCACGAAGTCGAAAATCGCGATTCCTCGTTGGCCGGACTGCACCAACACCGGCTGTTCAACAATTGCACGGGGATTGAAATCACGGCATGTAGTGGAGGTTCTTCTTAAGAAGATTCTGACACGACGTATAACCATGCAACAATCGACGACTTCAGAAACGACCGACTTGGGTCTGAGCAATCTACAGGCCGAACTCGCGCGCAAGATTCTCATTCTCGCCCAGGACGGTCAATGGAGCGAAGGAGAACACGTCTCTGAAATCCGCCTGGCAGATACGCTTGGCACCTCACGCACACCCGTAAGGCATGTTCTGGTGGCTCTGGAAAAGCGTGGCGTTTTTACCAAGATACCCAATGTGGGATTCCGCTTTGCGGGATTGCCGAATGGCGGTCAGGAAATTGAAGACGCATTACCGCATTCCGAAACCGAATTGCTGTATGAAAGGGTTATGACCGCCCGAGCGACGGGTGAAATCGCCACCGAGGTTTCGGAAACCGAACTCACCGAACATTTCGGCACCACGCGCGGCGTAATTCGGCGTGTGCTTATGCGGTTAGCCAATTCGGGGCTCGCCGAGCGCCGCACCGGACACGGTTGGCGTTTTGCCGAAACATTGGACAACAAAGCAGCCATCGAGGCGAGCTACGTTTTCCGCGCGATCATCGAATGCGGAGCCGTCCGTGACGGGGACTTCCGGCCAGATTTCCAGCAGTTGCGGGAACTACGCGCCCAACAGCGCAAACTTCTGGAAAAGCCGGTCGGGCGAATTTCCGGCAGCGGCTGGTTTGAAGCCAATGCAAATTTTCACGCGACCATAGTCGGTTGGGCACACAACCGCTTCCTGAACGAAGCGATAGAACGACAAAACAACCTTCGCCGCATGACGGAAGTCGCCGAGTTCACCGTTCTCACCGCAGAAGGCATCCGGAAGGCGGCGCGCGATCACCTCGCAATCCTCGACGCGATCGAGGCCGGGGACCGTGAGGAAGCCGTTGCTATCCTCAATCGGCATCTGAGCCGATCGCGCAAAAATGGCGGTGAACTCGATTAGAGCGATATTCTCCTAGCGGACATTCCGCTCTTGTGCATTCAGAAGCCGAGAGAAGAACGCCTTCACCGGCTCTTGGATATCCACCCCCACATGCGCCACATCCGGCACCTCCTCCCGCTCCGCGGTGATACCCATGCCCTCGAGTGCGCGCTGGAAAGCATCCAGCCGGGCCACGCGGTTGTCGCCTGTGTCGTTCGCATCGTCGCGCCAGAAACTGGACCCCGGACTGACCACGACCCCCTGACTGCCGGTATCTTCGGCTCCGATCACCAGTTGCACCGGAACCCGGCGCATGGCCTCGACGTCAACCGGTGCGCCGAGCGCCTCTTTCATATCGCCCGTGCCGACCCACCAGCTACGCGGATCGCCCGGAAGAGTGACTGTGCCCGGTGCCGCGATGGAGACGCCGCGAAGCCGATCCGGGTGACGCAGATAAAAGCGCATCGAAAACTGTCCGCCGCCTGAAAATCCGTGCATCAGGAAGCGACCCGTTTCGATACGGAAGACCGACGCGACCTCCTCGATCATGTTCAGGAGCACGTCGTCATAAGCGACTCCCCCATGACGCAGATGCTTGTAATTGTTGAAGTCGTCCGGCCCTCCTATGCCGCACGGAAAGAGAGGGGCTAACAGTGCGCATT
This sequence comes from uncultured Nitratireductor sp., assembly GCF_913053745.1. Taxonomy (GTDB): domain Bacteria; phylum Pseudomonadota; class Alphaproteobacteria; order Rhizobiales; family Rhizobiaceae; genus Nitratireductor. Next base: position 12,540 of record NZ_CAJXGF010000042.1, on the reverse strand, counting down.
GGTTCTCTTCGGCGAAATCAACAAACTCGTCGCGCAGGCCGGCTGCGTTGCGCAAACTGTGATGAACCAGAACGGCCAGCGGATAACGCTTTTCGCCTTCGGGCTCATAGCTCTTCGGCATGTAGGTGCAGTAGTGAAAGCGGGGGTCCGATTGCGCTGCAAACATGGCGCTTTGCTCGAGGCGATAGAAGTTCAGCTTGGGCATCAGATCAGCTTCTCTTTCGTATAATCGGCCACCTGCGCGACCAACCGCTTCATTGCGGCCTTGAAAGCGGGGTAGTCGGCACTGCGCGCGCGCGTGCTCTCGTTCATGTAGAGGCGTCGATTGATTTCGAACTGAACAGAATGGCGACCGATCGACGGATTTGCATAGGCTTCCGTAAGTTCAGCACCGCGGAACGGCTTGTTCATAGCCACCGAAAATCCCTCGCCCTCCAGGGTCTCTCGAAGAAACGCGGTGAACTCGGTGTCCGCCGACTTTCCATACATATCGCCGATACAGATATCGGCGCGGCGCGCGCCGGCGCCATCCGATGACATCGCATGGCCGGCATCGGTCATGGAGTGACAGTTGATATGCCAGACGCAGCGGAATTGCGCGAATGCGCCGTCGAGAAGCTGACGCAGGGCCGCATGATATGGCACCCAATATTTGCGTATCCGTGCTTCCGCCTCCTCTATATGCATCGGCGCCGAATACATCGGCGTTTCGCCCCATGCATTCCTCCAGATCAATCCCATGCCTCGTTTGGCGGTCGGACTTTCACGGGTGTAATGCGGCCATTCGCCGGCAAGCATTTCACGATCCATATCGGACAGGGACCGGTTTGCGTCCAGAAAGCTGCGTGGAAAATGCGCCCGGAGCAGAGGTGCGCCATGATCCGGAGCTGCGGAAAACAAATCGTCCACATGGGTGTCGGCGGAGACACGGACCATATCCGCGTCCACCGCAGGATGGAAATCTGCGGGAATGTCGGTGCCGCTGTGTGGGCTGTCGAAAACCAATGGTATTAAAGGCGCTCGAGGCGGCGTGACGCTCAACACATCGCAAACGTCCGCCGGCATCGGCGCAAGAAACGCATTGCGCTCTGAAAGAGTGGTCATTTCTGTCAGTCCTTTGCCGTCAATTCTTCGATCCGCTGCACGACACCTGTAATGTTTCCGAGCTTCTCTCCCTTGGAGAGCCGGTCCATTGTGCGGGCGACACGTCCCTCGCGGGCGATACCGGCTTGAGCTTCGGCTGCCGCTTCATCGGCAGGCAGAACCACCACTCCGGATGCGTCGGCGACGACGATGTCGCCGGCGTGAACCGGCACGCCGCCACATGCAATGGGGCGGTTGAACATGCCGCCGAGTTCCAGCCTGCGTGTGGTGAGCGAAGACACGCCGTGGCACCAGACGGCAAGCCCCTCTCCCAGTATCTCCTCCGCATCGGTTACCGGACCGTCCACCACGACACCTGCAGCCCCGGCCAAGCGCGCGGCGCGCGCCACGGCACCCCCAAGGCAGGCATGTCGATCGTCGCCCAGGCGGTCGATAATCAGAAAATCGCCCGGTCGGATGCGACTTACCGCGTAATGCATCAGCGTCGAGCACATTGCGGGCAACGCCAGTGTGACGGCGCTACCGGCACGTGTCGGCTGTGCCGGCTTCAGTGCCTGGACGCGGCGATCCACGAAACCCGTCAGCCGCACATGGCCAAGCGTAGCGGTTTCGATTTTCTCCAGCGCCGCGATAAGTTCAGGTTTAGCGGGGTCTGGCAACGGATCGATGCGATAGCGGCTCATGCCGGGCTTTCCCCTTCGGGCAGACATGGATCGGCGGCTTTCAGATGCGTCGCCAGTTTCGCGATTTTCGCAACCAGATATTCGGTCATGGCGTTCCCTCGGGTCGCGGAAGCGTGCAATGCCGAACCGCCTAGCAAACCGTTCCGGTCAACCTCGCCGGCGTCGACCGGAAAATTGACGCGCATGCCTTCGAAATCGGCACCCGACACGCTGCGAACACGCATGCCAAGACGAATGACACGATCACTTTTCCGACGGTGCAGATCTGCCCGGAAATTCTCCGGAAACAGATGCAGACCTATCGATGTGAGCGGCTCGCCGCCATGACCGCGCACATTCCGTTCCTCGAAAATCTCCTCGAGCAAAGCATCCGGCAAGGCCTGCCAGAGATCGACCGAGGGGATCAAAACCCGCTCCGAACGACGTATCCTGCGCGCCACCTGGGCGATTAGCGGTGCATTGGTCGTGTGTCCGTTGACGATCAGAAGACGGTTCAGCCCGTGGTCCAGAAGACTCGTCAGCATATCCGTCAATACCGCCACGAAGGTTTCCGGTCTGAGTTGGATTCCACCAGCGAAGTCGCGGAAAAAATCGGCATATCCGAACGGCAAGGCCGGTGCGACCAGTGCACCGCTTCTTTCTGCTGCCAGTTCAGAGATGCGTTCGGTCAGGCGGAAATCGCCCATTTGGCTCTGCGGGCCCTGGACTTCCTGAGAACCCAGTGGAAACAGAACCACGGGCCGTTCGTCCATTCGTTCGGCGAACTCGGCCTGCGTCATATCCGCCATTCGTGTTTTCCTCAAAGCACGCGCTCCCGGGCTATGGAGGCCGTGCTTGCCTGCTTGTTTGCGGAGATCTGCGGCAACTCGCGGATTGAAGAATTTACGTTGACCTTCCGGAAAAACCGGAGCTGCCCGTCCTTCAGGTAGCAGCGAACCGTGTCGCGAAATGCCGTCTCGACGAAAACCCAGTCGAAGCAGAGGCAATGCCATCCATCCCTGCCGACCGGTTCCCAGGCCGCCCAGGCGGACACGCGAAATCCATCGTCCGCTTCGTAGGAATGATGCAGACGTGCGCCGCTCATGGTCGTCACGCTTTCAACCCGGCGACCGCAACCGGCAAGGATCACGTGTGCGCCGCGCGCATCCGTAACCTCGAAAAGGATATCGTTTCCATCGCGACACAGGGACAATGAGACAATACCCTGATCGTTGCTTTCGGCCTGATAGCTGCCCTCCCAACCGTCGGGAGCACGATTCCAGTTTGCGTTGGGTGCAGGCATCACTTCGAGCGCATCGAGACGCCGGGGCAGTTCACCTCCCGCCCACTGACCAAGAGCAGGGCGCAGATCGTTGTGAATCAGTTTCTGCAATCGGCGATCGTTGTCATCCATTCCCGCCGTAAACGCGACGACTGCCCTTTCTCGCTCGAAGACGATACAGCTTTGTCCGAAAAGACCGTTGGCGGAAAAGCTGTCATTCGGGCCGCGCCACCATTGATAACCATAACCTTCGCGCCTCTCGGCGACCGTGCCGTCCAGACCTTCTTCGGGGCCGAGATAGTGCTCGCCTGTCAGAACGCCGAGCGAAATGTCGCGAAGCTGCATGCCTCGAGCTGCGCGCACCCAGCCGGTTGAAAGGATCTGGTCGCCATCCCAGAGACCATCCTGTAGATGCAGCACACCGATGCGAATGAGGTCCGACGTTCGGCACCACAGTCCGTTGCCGCCGCTGTTGACACCCTCCGGACTGACATCCCAGCGCGTATCCGGCGAAACGCCGATATGGGCGAACACCCGTTCGCTCAGATAATCGTGAACGGTCTTATTCGCGACACGCTGCACGATGGCCGAGAGCATGTAGCTGCAAGCGCTGTCATAAACGAAGACGTCGCCTGGCTTGTGGACCAGAGGCTGGCGCAGGAAGTCTTCCGCCCAGCTTGTTTTCAACTTGCGCCAATATCCGCCGGAAATGCCCCGTCCATGACCACTGGTCATGGTGAGCAAGTGGCGCACATGCATTGCCTCGATCCCTTCCGGCGCCCCAGGTCGATGTTCGGGAAAGTAATCGATAACGGGATCGTCGAGTTTCAAGAGGCCATCGTCATGAGCCAATCCGACAGCCATCGCGGTCACGCTTTTGGTGATCGAATGCATCATGTGGAGCCGGTCCGGCCCGTACGGTTCCCAATAGGCTTCCGTTATCAAGGCACCGTCGTGCCAGACAAGAAGACTGTGCATCTCCAGCTCCTCGGCCTCGATACGGTCGAGAAGCGAGAGGATAACCTCGGGGTTGGTGCCATGATCTTCCGGCCGACGGCGGATCAAACCGTCCGGCGCGCTCATTGCATCACCCCGTGCGTTCCAGCCTCCTGCGCGTCGAAACGCCAGCTCAGTTCGACACCCGTTTCGGTGCGTTCAAGCGTGGGGATCGCGGAAAGCAGCGCACGCGTGTAATCGCTCTGCGGCGCATCGAAAACCCGGTCGCGCAATCCCTGTTCGACGATCATCCCATCGCGCATCACGACGACGCGGTCGGCGAGCTGCTCAACCACACCGAGGTCGTGGCTGATGAAAAGACAGGAAAAACCATGCCGGTGCTGCAAGTCCGCGAGCAGCCGCAGCACTTGCGCTCGCACGGTTACGTCGAGTGCGGAAACCGCCTCGTCGGCGATCACGAAATCCGGCTCGCTGATGATGGCGCGCGCAATCGCGACACGCTGCCGCTGACCGCCGGACATCTCGTGCGGGAGGCGATCGAGATGCGCGTCTTCCAGTCCGACCTCGCGCACGGCACGGCGAACGCGCTCTTCGCGCGCGTCGTCGCTCAGGTCGCGCTCGTGATACAGGGCCTCCGAAAGAATTCGCCGAATGGTGAAGCGCGGATCGAGCGAACCGAATGGATCCTGAAAGATCATCTGGCAATTCAGCCGATAGTCCATCCAGTTTTCTGCGCCTTTTTCGACTGGCATGTCGCGAAAGCGGATTTCACCGCCGCTCGATGGGATCAACTGCGCGATGGCCCGCCCCAAAGTGGTCTTGCCGGAACCGGAAGCGCCAACGACGGCAACCACCTCTCCACGTCGAACGGACAGGTTGACACCCGAGAGCGCTTGCTTGTGCGCAGCGCGAGCGAATAGCCCGGCGCGCGAGACATAGTCGACCTTCAAATCGCGCACCTCGACGACAGGCTTGGACTCGTCCGCAAAGCTGCGCACGGGCCCGCGCTCCGGCATCGCGGCCAGCAGGTTGCGGGTATACTCATGCATTGGATTTGCGAGGATCCGATCCGTCGGTCCGGTCTCGACGATCTCGCCCTGGCGCATGACCATGACGCGCTCGCAATAGCGTGCGACCATCGGCAAGTCGTGACTGATGAGGATCATCGCCGTCCCGTTGTCGCGCGTGAGTTCCACCATCAATTCCAGAACCTCGCGCTGAACCAGTGCATCCAGCGCCGTCGTCGGTTCGTCGGCAATCAGCAATGCGGGCTTCAGGAGCATCGCGGCGGCCAGCATGATCCTCTGGCGCATCCCGCCCGAGAACTCATGTGGATAATCGTTGAGCCGCGCCTCGGGCGAAGGAATGCCGACACGGTTCATGATGTCGATGATTTTGGTGCGCCTTTCGGACACGGACAGTTTCGTGTGAACCCGCAGCGGCTCTGCGAGCTGTCTCCCGATTGTCATGGACGGATTGAGGGAGGTCATCGGCTCCTGAAAGACCATGCCGATGTCGGCACCGCGCAGCTTACGCAGTTCTTTTCCTGTCATTTCCGAGAGTTCCTGCCCACGGAAGTATACCGCGCCGGACTGGCGCACGATCGCGCCCGGCTGCAAACCGATGATCGAACGTCCAAGCATCGTTTTTCCCGACCCGGATTCCCCTACCAGACCGACAATCTCGCCGGGACGGATTTCGAAACTGGCGTTGCGTACGATTTGCGAATCGGGCTTTCCCGCAATGCCGAGTTCGAGATCTTTGACGCGCAATAATGCGGAATGATCGTGCATCACAGCCCCCTCATGCGCGGATCGAAACGGTCGCGGATGTAGTCGCCGAGAAGGTTGATTCCCAGCAGCGTCATCGAGATGCAGAGCCCTGGAAAGATGCCGAGCCATGCTGCCTGCCCCATATAGGGACGTGCGCTCGCAAGCATGTTGCCCCAGGTCGGCGCTGGTGGCGGCACGCCCAGCCCGAGGAAACTCAGCGCGCTTTCCGTCAGCAGAACCGAGCCGAACATCGAGGTGGCGATGACGATCACCGGAGCCAGGCAATTGGGCACGATATGGCAACGCAGAGTATAAAGCACCGGATGCCCCATCAGCCTCGACGCTTCGATGAACTCCTGCTCGCGCAGAGACATGACCGCCCCGCGCACGACACGTGTCACGGTTGGCATATAGGCAAAGCCCAGCGCCAGAACCACGCCGTACATATTGGCGCCCAGAATCGAGAGCAGCGCCAGTGCCAGCAGGATGGACGGGAACGCCAGAAGCGTGTCGGTAAACAGCATGACCACCCGGTCCACCCAACCGCGCGCATAACCTGAGACCGAACCGAGAATAATGCCGAAGAAAACGGCGAAGCTCACGGTCAGAATAGAGATCGTGACGCTCGTGCGTGCCGCGGCCAGCAAGCGCGAAAGCACATCGCGTCCATATTCGTCGGTGCCCAGCGGGTGAACCGCACCGGGGGCCTGAAGCTTGCTGCGCAAATCGACCGCAAGCGGATCGAACGGTGTCCAGACCCACCCCAGGAATGCGGCTGTCAGAAAGAAAGCGATCAGAAAGCCACCGAGATATTTGTTGGTTTTTCCCAGGCTCATACGGATTTCACCCTTGGGTCGAAGATCGGGTAACAAAGGTCGACGATAAGATTGACGACCACATAGGTGATGGCGACGAAGAGAAGACAGCCCTGCAGCAGCGGATAGTCCCGCCCGTAGATCGATTCGACGATCAGCCGTCCGAGGCCTGGAATGGTGAACACCGTTTCGACCACTGCCACACCCCCCAGAAGATTACCGAGGATGAGGCCGAGCAGCGTCCAGGTGGGACCGAAGGCATTTCGAAGAACGTGGTGACGCAGGACCTCGCCCTCGGTCAGCCCTTTGGCGCGTGCATGGGTGACATAGTCCAGCCGCAACACATCCAGCGTCGATGATCGTACCATGCGCACGAGAATGCCGGTCTCGTGCAGAACCAATGCCGCGACGGGCATAATCAGATATATCAGCCCGGCCCAGAAATCCTCAGCCGGCGAGACGTAGCCGATGACCGGCAACCAACTGAGATTGAGGCCGAAATACAAGAGCAGCATCAAGCCCATCCAGAAGGTCGGAATGGACATGAGCATCGTGGCGCCGACCACCACGGAGAGATCGAAGCTGGAATTCTGTCTCCAGGCGGCCACCATTCCGAGCGGAACCGCGATCACCGTACTGATGGCAACCGCCACCAGCACGAGCTGTGCGGAAATCCCAAACCGGTGCAATACCAGTGGCAGAACCGCCTCGCCCGTGGTGATCGAATGCCCCAGATCGCCAGAGAAGAGCGCTTTGAGCCAGATCAGGAACTGCATCGCAATCGGCCGATCGAGACCCAATTGTTGGCTCATGGCCGCATAGGCCTGCTCGTCGACATTGTCGCCGAGCATAAGGCTCACCGGATCGCCCGGTATCAGGCGGATCAGCGTGAAGACCGCAAGCGACACAAGAAACAATGTCGGGATCGCGGTAATCAGACGCGACAGAACAAATCTCATCATGGTTCAGTTCCGGGACTCCCTGCTCACGGCTTACCGGTCGAGACTGACGCCCCAAAGGCGCGTAAAGCCGTTCCAGGTTCGGTAATTCTGCACATAGCTTGCCGAAACCGAGACATCGAGATTGTTGGCCAGCATCACGAAAGGCATTTGCTCGAGATAGAGCTCGTGCAACGCGTCAAAGAGCGCCTGCCGCTCTTCGCCATCGGGTGTCTGAAAAGTCTTTTCCACCAGTTCGATGGCTTCGGGATCGTCCCAGATGGCGCTGCCGCGGTCCTCCTTGGAAGCGACAACCGCACTATAGGCAAGCGCCGGATCGGATCGGTTGGAATAATTGAAGGCGGAGAGCTGGAAATTACCGTTCCGGAACCTATCCAGTTGCGTGGCCCACTCCAAAACCTCAATTCGCGCGCGGATCCCCTGAGCCTGCAGCATGGACTGAGCGATCACGGCCACATTCTCGTTGATGGGATTGCGGCGATTGGTCTGTATGACCAGTTCCTGTCCGCTGTAGCCTGCTGCCTTCAACAGCGCTGACACCTCTTCGGGAGCATAGTCGATGGCGCGCTCCTGAACCTCGCCATGATAAACGGAACCGATCGGCACAAGTGAAGCATTGGCCTCACCCAGACCATTGGTCGCAACGTCGACGAGCTCAGGGATGTTCAGCGATTTGGCGATTGCATGACGCATCTCCGTCGACGAAAGCACCGGATCGGCGGTCTGCATCAGCAGGGTGATCATTCCGCCATGAGGCGCGGCATGAACCTGAAAGTTCGGATTTTCGGTAAGTTCCCCAGCCTCGGAGGTGGAGAGATAGGGTACGATGTCCAGGTCGCCACTGCGCAGCGCTGCAACGGCCGTCGCGCGATCCGGTGTGACGATGAGATTAACGTCGTCGACAAGAACCTCCTTGCGCCCTCCATATCCGTCGATACCTTCGCCGACGGGCACATACTCCGCGAATTTTGTGAGATGAATGCTTTGCCCCCGCTTCCATTCGTCGAACACGAAGGGGCCGGTCCCGACCGGACCCTTCCAATTTCCGTCGCCGTCGAAACTATCGGCATGCATGATCGCCATGCCGCCGCATAGCGACTGGGCCGAGTTCTTCAAGAACATCGCATCCGGCTCAGCGAGCGTGAAAATCACCGTACGCGCGTCCGGTGCCTCGATACGCTCGACAGCCGAACCCCGGTTCCCGTTGAAGTAAATGTTGCAGGTGAAATCGGGCGCAGCCATCAGAGCCTCCCAGCTCTGCTTCACGATCTCGGCCGTCAGCGGCGCGCCATTGTGAAACAGCCTGTCTTCGCGCAAGGTGAAGGTGTAGACCCGCCCGTCATCCGAGACGGTCCAGTCTTCAGCCAGCATGGGGACGATCTGTCCGCGCTCGCCAAAGGCGACCAGTCCCTCGCCCACGTTCAAAGCGACCGAATCGGAAAGTGCGTCGCGATTCACACCGGGGCGGGAACTGCGAATGTCTGCCGTGATCTGAACGTTCAGGGTCTCGGCTGCGGCCGGAATCCCGCACAGCATTCCAAGCACCGGCAGCGTGGATAGCAAAAATCTCTTCTTCGACGACATGACGACCTCCCGTTGGATGGGTATTGTATTTTCTATTATCATAATACAATATGGAAATCACACCATACGTCAAACAAAAATTTTTCCGCGTGATTTCAGCACTTTGCAAAAGGCCTGATCCCGAAATGCCCCATATGTCCCCCAGGCAAGCCTCTCCACCCTGAACCGAATTCCCGCCTGAGAAAAACCGCCATACCGCTATCCCCACCAAGAGACTGCCCGATGATGGATTCCTACGCTTTCTGGATGAGCACACCAAACCTCGACCTTCTGGAGATCGCCGCAGACGCGGGCTTCAGGCGGGTTGTGCTGGACATCGAGCACAATGGCTACGCCCCGGATCGACGCGAGGCGCTGGTTGTCGCCGCGCGGGCGCTCGGCCTTGCAGTTTGTGTCAAGATCGAAGCTCCGGAACCGGTCTGGGTTCAACGTGCGCTGGATCTCGGTGTGAATGCGGTTATCCTCCCCCATGTAAGCACACTCGCCGATGCAAAGGCCGCCCTCGCCGCCTGCAAGTATCCGCCGTTGGGTACCCGCAGCTATGCCGCCGGCCGTTCGGTTTCGTTCCGGGCCCCCGACGCGGATTATTTTGCCCGTCAAAACCGGGAGGTCCTGTGTCTGCCCATGATCGAAACCGCGGAAGCCTTCGATGACGTTTCAGAACTGCTGGCCAGTCCGCTCGTCGACGGTATCTTTGTCGGCCCCTTTGACCTGGCGCTGACGCGTGGACGCTCGACTTATGCCTTCTCGGGAACCGATCGCGCGGACATTTCACATCTCGCAGCGGCGGCCCGGGCCGCCGGCAAACCCTGGTGGATGCCCGCTTGGCGTCCGGAAGAGCAGCGTTTCGCGCTCGATCACGGTGCCAGTGTGCGGATCGTGGCGGCAGAACATCAGTTGTTGCAGGCGGGGCTGGCAAAAGTCTTGTCCGATCTGCCGGACGATAGGTAACGCATAGACCCTCGCAGCCCCTGTCGGTCGACAGCCACATCCGCAGGCGGACCGGTCGAAAGCGGTTTCCAGTAATTTTTGACACGATGTCGGAATGCCATCCGGGCAAACGTCTTCAAGACGGAACAGCAAAAACGACAACCGGAAATACTGTTCGTTTCAGAGCCCGACACCGGGCCATTACAAAGCAGTAAATGGAGCATCGACATGCCAAACACTGTCCGCCTGCACCGCGTCATCCCCGCCAACCCCAAAAAGGTCTATCGAGCGTTTCTCGAACCGGATGCGATCGCCAGTTGGCTGCCACCTTATGGCTTTCTCTGCACCGTGCATGAACTGGAACCCAAGGTCGGCGGAAAGCACAGAATGTCGTTCCGCAACTTCACGACCGGCAACAGCCATTCGTTTGGCGGCGAATACCGCGAACTCGTTCCAGACGAGCGGCTTGTTTACACCGACAGGTTCGACGATCCCAATTTGCCCGGCGAGATGAAGATTACCGTGATCTTGAAGACCGTGCCCGTCGGGACGGAAATATCCATCGAGCAGGAAGGCGTTCCCGACATCATTCCGCTCGAAGCCTGTTATCTCGGCTGGCAAGAGAGCCTGCGAAAGCTGGCGAAGCTGGTCGAACCCGAAATCAACGAATAGACGCCGGCGCGTGGTAGCGACGTCGCACAACTTTTGACAGAATGTCCGTCTCCAACGCCATTCGCGCCACCGTCTGACCACGGTGGCGCGAGTGCAGCATCGTCACCCATATGGCGGATAATGAGAGACAATACGGTCCCATTCGCACGGACTTGCTTCCTGACTGACGCATGCGGATTTTTTCGACAAGCTGCGCTTCGGCAAAGATCTGACACCCCATCTTGAAACGGCCCCACAAGGCACATCATGGGGGTGTGATACGCCAAGGGGGATTCACACGATTCACCCCGGCGAAATAAAGGATGACCCGGTTGCCGTCAGGGTCGAACAATTCCGCTTCACGCCAACGCCAATTCTTGCCCTTGGGCCCGCTCTCGAACGAGAAACCGTTTTCCGCCAATGCGAGGATTCTAGCGTCCAGATCCGGCATCGAAACGGTCACCTGATTCGGCCGCATACCCGATACTTCCTTTATCGATCCGGCTTCGAGGTTCGCATGCCAACCGACTTCGCAATGCGTTGATACATCAAATGCCGCGCCCTCTTCGCTTCCGTCCCTCTGGTAAGCGGCGGTCAATCGGGTTCCTCGATGCCTGGGCATCTCGGCCTCATCCAGCAACGCTACGGGGAGATTTTCTATGGAGATCTTCGATACCCCTATCATCGTCCACCGGAAGTTTGTCGTCGCCAACTCTGTATAGGCCCATGCGCTCGCCCGATTGAAAAGTATCCAAAGGAACATTCCTGCATGCGCCCCGCCCGGGCGTTCAGGCAAGCCGTTCTGGCTCATCGAACACCCGAGCCATGAAGGGTGGGGCGAGTTGGTGCCAGATGCCGGGCGCCTCCTGCGCCGGGTTCCCCCGGGGGCTATGAGGCCGTGGGTTTTCAATCTTCGGGACGCAACGCGATCCAGACGGCTATAGCGCCCATCGCTGCGGCAATCGCAACCGCGAGCGTCAGGCCCGGCGCATAAATCAGAATGAACAGCACGTAACCCGTCGCAATACCGCCTGCCGCGAGGAGCTTGGCACGTCGCGGCATAACGCCACGGTCGCGCCAATTGCGGAGAACGGGACCGAATTTGGGATGTTCGAGCAATTTTCGTTCGAGCGCCGGCGAAGAGCGCGCAAAGAACCACGCAGCCAGAATAAGGAAAATCGTCGTTGGCATGATAGGCAGGAATGCACCGACCAGGGCCAAAAGCAGCATCAACAGGCCCATGACGAGCAGCAATATGCGCTTTGCATTTTCGAATGCGGGCGCGATCTTCAACGACCGACCTCCATCGACCGACCGGTTTGTGAGAATTTCCCGTCGCCGTTTTGATGTATCCGAAACGAGAGCGGATTTCATGACTGTATAAATGGTACTCATTGAAACACGCTCTCGACAAGAGCGCGGACGCGCCGAAAAGCTCTGGGCCGCTTTCACGCGTCTCGGTGCCTTCATCCAATTCTTCAAAAACCGTTATAGTGATCGCCCGGCTGGCTCGAGTCCAGCTTATCAGCGCTTCCATGAAGCCCCGCCCCACCCTCGCTCGCTTGACGTAATAATGAAAACTTGGTTGATGTGACTTATAAATGTGCGAGTTCTGGTTCTGATTTTTTTGAAAATTTCGAGGTGGGTGCCGCAAACCTTAGGTCAATGCCCAGTTCGATTCGAGAGGTCGCTTTGAGCAACGGAACCCCTTGGCCCAACGGTCGTACGCGCTTTCTTTTGGCAATGCTGACAGTTCTTTTATTGATCAGCTTGCCGTTCGCATCCTTCCACCAGAGCAATTACGGTGACCCATCGTTTCTGCCT
>NZ_CAJXGF010000041.1 GCF_913053745.1 uncultured Nitratireductor sp. | reverse complement strand
TGGTTCTTCCGCGTGTCCTGCGTCATCACGCTGGTCGGCGGCACGATGTTCCTGATGTGGCTGGGCGAGCAGATCACCCAGCGCGGCATCGGCAACGGCATTTCGCTGATCATCTTCGCGGGCATCGTCGCCAACCTGCCCCTGGCCCTGGCGGAAATCCTGGAGCTGGGGCGCACCGGCGTGCTCGGCCCGCTGCTCATCGTTGCCCTGCTGCTCGGCGCCATCGCCGTGGTGGCCTTCATCGTTTTCATCGAGCGGGCCCAGCGGCGCATCGTGGTGCAGTACCCGAAGCGCCAGGTCGGCAACAAGATGTTCGGCGGCGAGGCCTCGCACCTGCCGATGAAGCTCAACCCCTCGGGCGTGATTCCGGTGATTTTCGCCTCCTCGCTGCTGCTGCTGCCGGCCACGGCGGCCGGCTTCACCGGCGGCGGCGGTCCGGACTGGCTGAGCTGGGTGACGATCTACCTGGCCCATGGCGAGCCGGCCTATATGGCGCTCTACGCCGCCATGATCATCTTTTTCGCGTTCTTCTACACCGGCATCGTCTTCAATCCGGACGACACGGCGGACAACCTGAAGAAGCACGGCGGCTTCATCCCGGGCATCCGTCCCGGCAAGAACACGGCCGACTACCTGCGCCGCATCCTGACGCGCCTGGGCACCGTGGGTGCCATCTACCTGGCGGCGGTGGCGCTGCTGCCCGAGGCCCTGCGCGCCCAATACCCCGAGCTTCCCTTCTATTTCGGCGGCACCTCGCTGCTGATCGTGGTCACCGTGACCATGGACACCGTCGGGCAGATCCACGCGCATCTGCTCGCGCACCAGTACGAAGGACTCATCAAGAAGTCCAAGCTCAAGGGACGCCGTGGATGAACGTCATTCTGTTGGGACCGCCGGGGGCGGGAAAGGGAACCCAGGCCAAGCGGCTGGAAAAGCGCCATAAGCTGGTGCAGCTCTCGACCGGCGACATGCTGCGCGCCGCCGTGGCCTCGGGCAGTGAGCTGGGCCAGAAGGCCAAGGCCCTGATGGATGCCGGCCACCTGGTGCCGGACGACCTGATGATCGCCATGATCTCCGATCGGATCGATCAGCCGGACTGCGCCGGCGGCTTCATTCTGGACGGCTTTCCGCGCACCACGGCCCAGGCCGAGGCGCTGGACAGCATGCTGGCCGAGAAGGGCCTGAAGCTGCACTCGGTCATCGAGATGAAGGTTAACGACGACATCCTGGTGGGCCGCATCACCGGGCGCTTCACCTGCGCCAAGTGCGGCGCCGGTTACCACGACAGCTTCCAGAAGCCCAAGGAACCCGGGGTCTGCGACAACTGCGGCGGGACCGAGTTCAAGCGCCGGGCCGACGACAACGAGGCCACGGTGCGCACCCGCCTGGAGGCCTATCACGCCCAGACCGCCCCGATTCTGCCCTATTACAGTGACAAGGGCGTCCTGAAGGCGGTCGACGGCATGGCCGGCATCGACGAGGTGACCGACCAGATCGAAGATGTTTTGGGGGCGGCATGACGGTTGACTCGCCGCTTTCTCTTAATATAATCCAGCGTTTCCGGCGCTCCCCGCGACCGGACGATTCTGCTTGTCTAGACATGGTTTTCGGGCCGAAAGCGGCCCGAGTCCGCGGCGTTTAAGGAGTTCGCGAAGTGGCACGTATTGCTGGCGTCAACATTCCGACGCAGAAACGGGTCGAGATTGCCCTGACCTACATCCACGGCATCGGCCGGACGATGGCGACCAAGATCTGCCAGGATGTCGGGATCCCGCGCGAGCGTCGGGTCAATGAATTGACCGACGACGAGGTGGCGCGCGTGCGCGAAACCATCGACCGCGACTACGTGGTCGAGGGCGACCTGCGCCGTGAAGTGGCGATGAACATCAAGCGTCTGATGGACCTCGGCTGCTACCGCGGCCTGCGGCACCGCAAGGGCCTGCCGGTGCGCGGCCAGCGCACCAGCACCAACGCGCGGACCCGCAAGGGCCCGGCGAAGCCGATCGCGGGCAAGAAGAAAGCCGCCAGGTAACGACGCCAGTAACGATTTAGCACCAGGAAACGGGCACCAAGGCTATGGCCAAACCTCAAGCGCGTCTGCGCCGCCGCGAAAAGAAGAACATCAGCTCCGGCATTGCGCATGTGAACGCCACTTTCAACAACACCATGATCACGATCACCGACGTGCAGGGGAACACCATCTCCTGGTCTTCCGCCGGTGGTCAGGGCTTCAAGGGCTCGCGCAAGTCGACCCCCTATGCCGCGCAGATCGCGGCGGAGGATGCCGGCAAGAAGGCGCAGGAGCACGGCATGCGCACGCTTGAAGTCAACGTGAAGGGCCCGGGCTCGGGCCGTGAATCGGCGCTGCGTGCCCTGCAGGCGGTCGGCTTCACCATCACCGCGATCCGTGATGTGACGCCGATCCCGCACAACGGGTGCCGCCCGCCGAAGCGCCGCCGCGTCTAAGACGCGGCCCCTCCTGGGCGCGGGTGCCCGGGATCCGCTCCGGTGACGGGGGCGGTGCCGGCAGGCAGCCGGGAAGACAACCGGACACGATGAGGGGTGATGGCGGAAGGCTGCCGGCCATCTTGCCCCTGAGAGTCGACGGAGACGCCGTCGCCGCCGGATGTGAAAACGCAACAGCCAAGAAGTCGTGAGGGCACGAGCGTGCTGCAAAAGAACTGGACCGAACTGATCAAGCCGACGAAGCTGGACATCCAGCCTGGACCGGACGCGCACCGCGTCGCCAAGGTCGTCGCCGAGCCGCTGGAGCGCGGTTTCGGCCTGACGCTGGGCAACGCCCTGCGCCGCGTGTTGCTGTCGTCGCTGCAGGGCGCGGCGGTGACCTCCATCCAGGTCGATGGCGTCCTGCACGAGTTCTCCTCCATTCCGGGCGTCCGTGAGGACGTGACCGACGTGGTCCTGAACGTGAAGGCCATCGCTCTCCGCATGGGCGGCGAGGGGCCGAAGCGCATGCGCCTGCGCGCCGAGGGCCCGGGCGAAGTGACTGCCGGCCAGATCGAGACCGGCCACGACATCGAGATCATGAACCCGAACCTGGTGCTCTGCACCCTGGACGACGGCGCCAGCATCGACATGGAGCTGACCGTCGACACCGGGAAGGGCTACGTTGCGGCCAGCCAGAACCGTCCCGAGGACGCGCCGATCGGCCTGGTGCCGGTCGACTCGATCTTCTCGCCGGTGCGCAAGGTCTCCTACAAGGTGGAGAACACCCGTGTCGGCCAGGTCACCGACTACGACAAGCTCACCATGGAGCTGGAGACCAACGGCGCGGTGACGCCGGAGGACGCGGTCGCCCTGGCGGCGCGCATCCTGCAGGACCAGCTGCAGCTCTTCATCAACTTCGAGGAGCCGCAGGCGCGCCACGAGGAAGAGGCCGCCGCCGAGCCGCCGTTCAACCGCAACCTGCTGCGCAAGGTCGACGAGCTGGAGCTGTCGGTCCGTTCGGCGAACTGCCTGAAGAACGACAACATCGTCTACATCGGCGACCTGGTGCAGAAGTCGGAAGCGGAAATGCTGCGCACCCCGAACTTTGGCCGCAAGTCGCTCAACGAGATCAAGGAAGTGCTGGCCTCGATGGGGCTCCACCTCGGCATGGAAGTCGAGGATTGGCCGCCGGAAAACATCGAAGAACTCGCCAAGCGTTACGAAGACCAATACTAGGCCCGCAAAGCCCGCCATGATCGGGCGACGGGGATTGAAGGAGAAAGGCCATGCGTCATGGAAAATCCGGCCGCAAGCTGAACAGAACGGCAAGCCACCGCAAGGCGCTCTTTGCCAACATGGCGGCTTCGCTGATCGAACACGAACAGATCGTCACCACCCTCCCGAAGGCGAAGGAGCTTCGCCCGATCGTGGAGAAACTGGTGACGCTCGGCAAGCGTGGCGACCTGCACGCCCGTCGCCAGGCTGTGTCGGCCATCCGCGACGAGAGCCTGGTTAAGCGCCTGTTCGACACGCTCGCTCCGCGTTATGCAGAGCGCAACGGCGGCTACACTCGCATCATGAAGGCGGGCTTCCGCCACGGCGACAATGCGCCGATGGCTGTCATCGAGTTCGTCGACCGCGATCTCGAGGCGAAGGGCGCTGCCGACCGTGCGCGTCTTGAAGCCGAAGGTGGGAATGAAGAGGCGGAGGCCGCGTAAGTCGCTGGTCTTCGGCAATCTTGAAAAAGGGGCTTTACGGCCCCTTTTTTATTGCGCGAAATTGGCGTACCTCGAGCCTCCGCCTCGCAATATGCACAATGCTCTGAGTGAATGGATTCCGGTCGAATCTTGGACCATTATTTTCCCGAAATGGATAAAGGCCAGGCATATGCGGATGCGTTCTGATTTCTTACGGGTCGTTATTCTCGTTGTTACAGTTGGGATGATCGCTACGGGGGGCGCGCTTGCCCAAGGCGACGGCGAAGGGGGCCTGCGCGAATTCCTCTCCGGTCTGTTGAAGAGCGATGATGACGCATCCACTCGGCTCGAGGCACCGCGAAATGAAAACACTCAACGCCGTGTGCCTTTCGGTCGAGACGAAATCCAACTCTCCTTTGCGCCGCTCGTCGGTGAAACCTCGCCCGCAGTGGTCAATGTGTACGCTTCTTCGACCGTGGAAGTGCGCTCGCCCTTCATGGGCGATCCCTTCTTTGAGCAGTTTTTCGGCCGACCGCAAATGCCGCCGCGTGTTCGCTCCTCGCTCGGGTCCGGCGTCTTGGTTGATCCGAGCGGTGTTATCGTGACCAACAATCACGTCATCAGCGATGCCGACAAGGTGAAGGTGGCGCTCGCCGATGGTCGAGAGTTCGAGAGCGAAATTCTGCTGAAGGACAAGGCCCTCGATCTGGCGGTTCTGAAGATTTCTGATGATGAAACGTTCCCGGCCGTGCCGCTGGGCGATTCCGACTCTCTTGAAGTGGGCGATCTGGTCCTCGCCATTGGAAATCCCTTCGGCGTCGGGCAAACGACCACGAGCGGCATCGTCTCAGCGCTTGCGCGCAGCCATGTGGGCGTGTCCGATTTCGGTTTCTTTATTCAGACGGATGCAGCCATCAATCCCGGCAATTCGGGAGGGGCATTGATCGACATGCGCGGGCAGGTGATTGGGATCAACACAGCCATAGTCAGCCGCAGCGGTGGCTCCATCGGCATCGGGTTCGCCATTCCCGCCAATATGGTTCGCGCGGTTGTGAATGCCGCACTGCAGGGAGCGGATACGTTCGAACGTCCCTTCTTCGGTGCGTCTTTCGATCCGGTGACGGCTCAAATCGCCGAAGCCCTCGGTATGGAACGCCCCGTCGGAGCCCTGGTGCGTGAGGTCGCGCCGGACAGTCCCGCGGAGACGGCGGGTTTGCGTCCGGGCGATGTGGTGGTTGCCATGGACGGTGCAGACATACAGCATCCAGACGCGCTCGAGTATCGTCTCGTCACGCATCCGCTCGAGGACAAGGGCGTAATCGGCGTTCTTCGTGACGGCGAGACGTTGGAATTCACTTTTCAACTCGAGCGCCTTTCCGATGGCGGGGACCCGGAAACCGTGACACTCGACGGACGCGGCCCCTTTGCAGGAGCCTCGATTGCCACACTGACTCCTCGTCTGGCACAGCGTCTGAAATTGCCTTTGAATAAGCAGGGCGTCGTCGTTCTTGATGTCGACAGGCGCTCGCCGGCGGCGAGTGTAGGCCTTCGTGCAGGCGATATCATTCGCGAGGTCAACGGCATCGACATCGAGGATGCTGACACCATGCAGGTCGTGGCGCGTGATACGGGGCGCCGCTGGGCCTTTGCCATTGAGCGCGATGGCCGCATACTGCGACAGAGACTACGTTTTTGATGCCAGCGAATGCATCTTTGATGAATGACCCATGAGTGACCTTTTCACCAGTACCGACGATGCTCAACCCGCCGTAAACCGGCCTCTTGCCGACCGCCTGCGGCCAATGAAGCTGGAAGATGTGGTCGGACAGGAACATCTGACCGGACCCGACGGTGTGCTCACCCGCATGATCGCGGGCCGCTCTTTGGGTTCGTTGATTTTCTGGGGGCCACCGGGAACGGGCAAAACAACGGTTGCCCGTCTGCTTGCCGGGGAAACGGATCTGGCTTTTGAACAGATATCGGCGATTTTTTCTGGCGTTGCCGATCTGAAGAAGGTTTTCGAGGCCGCGAGATTGCGCCGCAGCCAGGGCAGGCAGACGCTTCTTTTCGTAGATGAGATTCATCGTTTCAACAGATCACAGCAGGATTCCTTTCTGCCGGTGATGGAGGACGGCACCGTTGTGCTTGTCGGAGCGACGACGGAGAATCCGTCCTTCGAACTGAACGCTGCTCTTCTGTCACGGGCACGTGTGTTGAACTTCAACACACTCGGCGCGGAGAGCTTGCTGCGGCTTTTGGAGCGGGCGGAAGCGCTGGAAGACAAAAAGCTACCTTTGGATGAGGAAGCGCGAGCTGTTCTGGTGCGTATGGCCGACGGGGACGGACGGGCCTCGCTGACGCTTGCCGAAGAGGTCTGGCGCGCTGCCCGCGAGGGGGAAGTGTTCGATGCCGAGGGGCTGCAGCGTGTCGCACAGAGGCGTGCGCCGGTCTATGACAAGAGTCAGGATGGTCATTACAATCTGATCTCGGCGCTGCACAAATCCGTACGCGGGTCCGATCCCGATGCGGCACTCTACTATCTTTGCCGAATGTTCGATGCAGGCGAGCATCCGCTATATGTCGGTCGCCGACTGGTGCGCATGGCGGTTGAGGATATCGGTCTGGCCGATCCGCAGGCGCTCGGAATCGCCAATGCCGCCAAGGACGCTTATGAATATCTGGGCTCCCCGGAAGGCGAGCTAGCGCTCGCGCAAGCGTGCGTTTACCTGGCCACTGCTCCCAAGTCCAATGGTGTCTATACCGCCTTCAAGCAGGCGTTTGCGGATGCCAAGGCGCATGGTTCGCTTCTACCGCCCAAACACATTCTCAACGCGCCGACCAAGCTGATGAAGGAAACGGGTTATGGCGAAGGCTACGCCTACGACCATGACGCGCCGGATGCGTTTTCCGGACAGAACTATTTTCCTGAACGAATGGGGCGAAAACGCTATTACGATCCGCCTGAGCGCGGTTTCGAGCGTGAGATCCGCAAGCGTCTCGACTACTGGGCGCGGCTGCGCAAGGAGCGAGGTGAGCCATGATGTCGGCGATTGTTGATTTTTGCGCAGCTTCTGCGAAAAGGGCGCCATGAGTCATCTGCTGATCGTTGCCGTCGGCGGGGCAATCGGCGCAAGTCTGAGACACCTGACCGGCCTGGCCGCCATGCGCCTCATGGGCGTTGGCTTTCCGTGGGGAACGCTGATCGTGAATCTCCTCGGCTCGTTTGTGATGGGGGCATTTGTTGAGTGGCTGGCACGGCGCGTCGGTCTCTCGCCGGAATGGCGACTGTTCATGGCGACGGGACTGCTCGGCGGGTTCACGACTTTTTCCGCATTTTCGCTCGATGTTGCGGTTTTGTGGGAACGGGGCGACGGGCTTTTGGCGGCATCCTATGTGCTTGTCAGCGTGTTTGGTGCGATTGCTGCGCTTTTTGCCGGCTTGTGGCTGGTTCGGCACTTCGCCTGAGGCGATGTTTATCAATGGATAGGTGAAATGGCCGGCGTTCAGCAGATCGAGGTCGATAAGGACGAGAGCGGCATGCGGCTGGACCGTTGGTTCAAGACGCATTTTCCGGGCCTCGGTTTCGGGCATTTGCAGAAGCTTTTGCGCTCCGGGCAGATACGAGTAAGCGGCAGTCGCGCCAAGGCGGATACGCGGCTCGAGCCGGGGCAGGTGGTGCGCGTGCCTCCGCTCGATGTCGACCGCAAGGGTGACGGCCAGACCACGGCGTACAGTCTGCGCAACACCGGCGATGCCGAAGCTTTGTCGCAAATGCTGCTTTATGAAGACCCGAAGGTCTATGTCTTCAACAAGCCGGCCGGCCTTGCTGTGCAGGGCGGCTCCGGTGTGAACCGTCATGTTGACGGCATGCTGGAAGCTCTGCGCAATAAGAAGGGCGAGAAGCCGCGGCTGGTGCATCGTCTCGACCGGGATACATCCGGCGTTCTGGTGGTTGCACGCACGCGTCAGGCGGCCATGCGGCTTGCGGAGGCGTTTCGCGCGCGCGACACCAAGAAAACCTACTGGGCTTTGGTCAAGGGAGTGCCCAAGAAGGCGGAAGCGCGCATCTCAACGTGGCTTGCCAAGGAGCAGACGCCCGATGGCGACCGCATGCGTGTGGTCAAACATGGCGAGCCGGATTCCGATCACGCCGTCTCCAATTACCGTCTGGTGGAACAGGCTGGCACGGCGCTTTCCTGGCTGGAGATGGAGCCTTATACGGGCCGTACGCACCAACTTCGCGTTCACGCAGCGCACATTGGTTGTCCCATCATCGGCGATCCAAAATATTTCGAGGCAGATCAAAATTGGGAGTTTCCCGGCGGCATTCAGAAGCGCCTTCACCTGCATGCGCGCCATATCGTCATCCCGCACCCGAATGGTGGCAAGATCGATGTAACGGCACCGCTGCCGCCGCATATGCGCCAGAGCTGGAATCTTCTCGGTTTTGACGAGGCTTCGGCGGAGGACCTTGAATGACCACGGTTACAGCCTCGGCTTCAGACCGGCATCACGCCATGGACGCGTTTGTGGCGACCGTCATGCTGGGATTTACCCTGTCTTGGAGTGTTCATCAGGTGGCGATGAAACTGGCTGATGTTGGCTTCAATCCGATGTTTTCCGTGTTTCACGCTCGGCGGTGGCGACATTGCTCGTCTTTTTGTGGTGTCGCCGCGTCGTTAGCCAAATCGCAAACACACACTATATGAAGACCCATGCGTGACCTTCTGAACGATCTTGAAAGCGGAAAGACCCCGACGGAACTCGACCCTGTCCGACGGGCACAGAGCACTATCAAGAAGGCGCTGCCCAAGCGCTTCTATAGTGACGTCTGCGTGATGGCCGAGGAGGGGGGCGGATACTCCGTTCGTCTCGATGGAAAGTCCGTGCGTACGCCCAATGCAAGCACCGTGCTTGTGCCCAACGAGACAACGGCGCTTCTGATCGCCTCTGAGTATGAAGCGCAGGGCGAGCATATCGACCCGGCAACCATGCCTGTCACGCGCTTGGTCAATACGGCGATAGACGGAGTGGCGGCGCACGCGCAGACGGTGTTGGAAGACGTGCTGCGCTATGCGACAGGCGATCTCGTTTGCTACCGCGCATCATCGCCGGAACGTTTGATGGCATTACAGGCGGAAGCCTGGGATCCGATTCTGGATTGGGCGCAAGAGCACATTGGCGCGCATTTCGTGCTCGCTGAAGGCGTCATCCATGTCGATCAGCCGCGCGAGGCGATTGCTGCGGTCAGTGCCTATCTTCGGCAGAAGAGTGAACCCTATCGCCTGGCGGCGCTGCATGTGATGACGACGTTGATGGGCTCCGCGCTTCTTTCGTTGGCCGTGGAAGCTCGCGCTGTCGAGCCCGATACGGCATGGAAAGCGGCCCATGTCGACGAAGATTGGAATATTTCGCTGTGGGGTGAGGACAGTGAAGCCGTGCAACGGCGGCTGGCGCGAAAACGCGATATGATGGGCGCTGCCGCGCTTTTGGCCGCGCTCGATTGAGACAAAAGCGTAGGCAATCCACGCGCTTCGTCTCAGTTTCCTCCGAACATCTGATAGAGAATGCCGGCGATTTCGCTTTCCAGCGGGAATGAGAGCATGCCCATAACTGAATATCCCAGCAGCCAGGGCATCAGATAGAAGCGGATCATGAAAAAGAACCACGCCACATAAACCGGCACCAGAGGCTCCAGCAGAAATCCGGGTGTCACCGGGCGGAAGAGTTTCAGGATCGGATCGGTCACGCGGACGAAAAAGCGCATGAAGAAGAAGCTGGAATCTTCAGGCAGGAATATGCTCATCGCGGCGCGCCCGATGAGCGTCCACATAATCACGCCCAGAATGTAGTCGAGCGCCAGCACCCAGAATGGAAATGCGGCCATCGTTCCCTGCATGAATTATCTCCCGGACGTGATTCGGGGGCGGGTTTGCCCGCCCCCGGTATATCGGACCTTAGCCCGATCAGTGCTTGTCAGAAAGAATGGATGGGCCTGTCGGCACGCGGGTTTCTTCCACCATTCGCTGGATTTCCTCATCCGGAGCGGGAGTCAGCAGGGTCACGACGACCATCGAAACCAGGCTGACGGCCATGCCGACAATGCCGAAGCGCAGATGATCGAGACCGAACCACGGCGTTCCTCCGGTGTAGACATAGTAGAGGTAGAGCGTACCAGCGATGAAGCCTGCCGCCATGCCGGCGATTGCTCCGGGCCGGTTGGCCCGCTTCCACCACACGCCTAGCGCGAGCGGGAAGAAGAGGCCCGAACAGGCGAAGCAGAACGCCCAGGCAACAGCGCCGAGAATGCCGGTGAGCTGTAGCGAGGCGATCAGCGCGCCGAGTGCGCCGATGCCGACGAGCAGGATACGTGCGACAATCAGCCGGATGGCCGTGTCGGCCTTCGGGTCGATCATCTTGTAGTATAGATCGTGGCTGAGCGCGTTGGCGATGGCCAGGAGCAGACCGTCCGCTGTGGACATGGCTGCGGCCATGCCGCCCGCTGCAACGAGACCGGAAATCACATAGGGTAGACCGGCGATCTCCGGTGTCGCCAGGACGACGATGTCCGGCCGCATGAAGAACTCATTGAGCTGCAGGATACCGTCGCCGTTCTGATCGGCGATGGCTAAAAAGCCCACACTCGCCCAATTCTGGATCCAGGCAAGCGAAGCCACTTCCTCGAACGGTTTGCCGATAATCGCGGTCGGCAGGCTCGGGTCGAGCAATTGCAGCTTGGTGAGCGTGGCAAGCGCCGGTGCTGTAAAATACAACAGGAAGATGAACAGCAGCGACCAGGCCACCGATTTGCGTGCCGAACGCACGGTCGGTGTCGTGAAATAACGCATCAGAATATGGGGCAGGGAAGCTGTGCCGCACATCATGCATAAGGCGAGCGTTATGAATTTCCATTCCGCATAATCGCCCACGGGCCCCGTATGGGGTGTGGTGAGCACCGAGAGTCCGGCGATGGCCTCGGTTGGCGGATTGAGCCCATACTGTGCTTCGAGTTCCGCCATGGCGGACGCTGCTTCGCCATAGGTGAAGTGCGGGATCAGGCCGAGGCCCTGAGCGTTCGACATCCAGATCACCGGCACCAGATAGGCGATGATGAGCACGATATACTGCGCCACTTGGGTCCAGGTCACCGCGCGCATGCCGCCCAGCATGGAACAAAGCAGAATGCCTAAGAGACCGAACCAGACCCCCCAGGAGAACGGAATGTGAAGGGCACGCGCGGCGATGGTGCCGGTCGCGTTGATCTGCGCTGTCACATAGGTGAACGAGGCTACGACCAAAACGATCACAGCGCAAAGGCGGGCTATGTTGCCGCCATAACGTGTACCGATGAAGTCAGGCACCGTGTAGCAGCCGAACTTGCGCAGATAAGGCGCCATCAGCGAATTGACGAGCACATAACCGCCGGTCCAGCCGACGATGAACGCCATATAACCGTAACCGCCGAAATAAACGCCGCCGGCGAGCGCCACGAACGAAGCGCCCGACATCCAGTCGGCCGCGGTGGCCATGCCGTTATAGACTGCCGGCACCTGTCGTCCGGCCACATAATAGGCGTCGACCTCCATTGTCCGTGATAACCAGCCGATGAGGGCGTAGATCGCGATGGTGAAGGCGACGAACAGAATTCCAATCGTATCGGCGCCGACGCCGAGTTGTTCCAGGATCGCCATCAAGAGGATGAAGGCGAGGAACCCTCCCGTGTAGATTGCGTACACCCGGCCGATATTGTCGATGAACCGTCCTTGTATCAAAGCCATGCCGGTTCCTCCCTAGTCTTCGCCAAAGCCGAATTCGTCGTCGATTGCATCCTGGCGCCAGTTTTGCACCCAGATGATGATGACAAAGGCCAATAAGGAGCCCTGGGCGATCATGTAATAACCGAACGGGAAGCCCAGAAACGTGAATTGATCGAGCGTCGATACCATGGCTGGCACGACAAGTGCGAAGAGTACCCACAAGGCCAGAACCACGATTGTCAGGTTCCTGGTTTTGGCCCAGTAACGATCCCGCACATCATCTGCGTTGTTAGTGGACATTTTGTCCTCCTCCCTAAGAACGTCAGCGACGAAAGTCGTTAACTGCCGCCATTGCGGTTCGAAGAATTAAGAATCACAATGGCATGTCTCAAGCATTGGGCATCTTCGGGCCAATGAAAATCGAGACATTGGTCGTATGATGGGAGGACGTGCCGAATGGGGGTCGTTTGGTCGAAAGGGCTGTCGTTCCTGCGCGAAGCGGCGGCGCGGTTTACTTTGCGCCGTGACAATGGGGTTATCGACACGACGCAAACGCTTTGCGACTTTGTCGCCACACGTGCCTCGTTCGTGGCTCAGAAGAAGCTGTACGGCTACCTGAAGGCGCGCATGGGAACGCGCTATCCCTCCATGTTCGAGGACGACGTCTTCGTCGAGTCCGTTAACATTGCCAAGCTTCATGTCTTTGCCGCGTGCCTGTCGGACCTGTCCGTTCACACGGTTGCAAAGGTGGCTGCGGCAGGAGCGTTGAGCCGGGATGAAACGCAAGCGCTGGCCCGTTTCTGTTTCGTGGCAGGCCTTGCAAACAATGCTGACGCGCTGCCGGCGGAGGACGCTGTCGATGATTGGCGTAATCATTTCGAAAAGCGTATCGCCGACCTGCATTGGCAGAATGCGGCGGTTGACGGTGATTGCTTCACTGAAAGCCCGAGAGCGCTTTTCAAATGGGCGCCGATTGCCGATGAATTGAAGCGGTTCGACCGGGAAATCGTGGAAAATTCAATCCGGTTCGCCTTTGGCGAGGTCACGCGTACCTTTCGGGAACGGGCCGACCTTCCCGCTGTGGCGCAGAACTGGCGCGTTCACCAGAACGGATCTGAATAAAAAAGGGCCCCGTCCGAAGACGGAGCCCCGATCGCACTGAAAGTTACGATCAAACGGAGTAATACATCTCGAATTCCACCGGGTGCGGTGTCATTTCGTAACGCAGCACTTCCGCCATTTTCAGCTCGATGTATGCGTCGATCTGATCGTCGTCGAACACACCGCCAGCCTTGAGGAAGCCGCGGTCTTTATCGAGGCTCATCAATGCTTCACGCAGCGAGCCGCAAACGGTCGGCACCTTCTTCAGTTCCTTCGGCGGCAGGTCGTAGAGGTCCTTGTCCATGGCCTGGCCGGGATGGATCTTGTTTTTGATCCCGTCAATGCCGGCCATAAGCATGGCAGCGAATGCAAGATAGGGGTTCGCACCCGGATCCGGGAAACGGACCTCGACCCTTTTGGCCTTCGGCGAGGAGCCGAACGGAATGCGGCAGGAGGCGGAGCGGTTGCGGGCCGAGTAAGCCAGCAGGACCGGTGCCTCGAAGCCGGGAACCAGGCGCTTGTAGGAATTTGTGATCGGGTTGGTGAAGGCGTTGATCGCCTTGGCATGCTTAATGATGCCGCCAATGTAAAAAAGGCAGTTCTCCGACAGACCGGCATATTCGTTACCGGCGAAGGTCGGCTTGCCTTCCTTCCAGATCGATTGGTGCACATGCATGCCTGAACCATTGTCGCCATAGACTGGCTTGGGCATGAACGTTGCCGTCTTACCGTATGCGTTGGCAACCTGATGCACGCCGTACTTGAATTTTTGAACGCTGTCGGCACTCCTGAGCAAGGTTTCGAATTTGATGCCCAACTCATGCTGAGCGGCACCCACTTCATGGTGATGTTTTTCGACGACGACGCCCATTTCGGAGAGCACGGTCAGCATTTCGGAACGCATGTCCTGCGCCGAATCGATTGGCGGAACCGGGAAATAACCGCCCTTAACGCGCGGACGGTGACCGAGATTGCCGGTTTCGTATTCTGCGTCGTCGTTGGAGGGAAGTTCGCTCGAATCGAGCTTGAAGCCGGTGTTGTAGGGATCAGCCTTGTACTTGACGTCGTCGAAGACGAAAAACTCGGGCTCGGGGCCGACATAGACGGTGTCGCCGAGGCCTTCGGATTTCAGGAAGGCTTCGGCCTTCTTTGCCGTACCGCGCGGATCGCGATTGTAGGCTTCGCCTGAGATCGGGTCGAGAATGTCGCAGAAAATGGCCATTGTCGACTGGGCGAAGAACGGGTCCATATGCGCCGTCTCGGTTTCCGGCATGAGGACCATGTCGGACTCGTTGATGGCTTTCCAGCCGGCAATGGACGAGCCGTCGAACATGACGCCGTCGGCGAACATATCCTCATCCACGGCCGTGACATCCATTGTGACATGCTGAAGCTTGCCCTTGGGGTCCGTGAAGCGCAGATCGACAAACTTTACGTCGTTGTCTTTGATCTGCTTCATGATGTCTTGTGCAGTGGTCATATTCGCCTTCCTGTTTGCGATGGTCTTGCCTGATGAACCCGGAATTTTCCGGGCAAAAAGAATGGTTTCGATCAAACGGCGTCCGCGCCGGTCTCGCCGGTGCGGATGCGGATGACTTCTTCGACATTGGTCACGAAAATCTTGCCGTCGCCGATGCGGCCGGTTTGCGCCGCCTTGCGGATTGCCTCGATCGCAGCGTCCACGGTTTCGTCGGGGAGAACGACCTCGATCTTCACTTTCGGAAGAAAGTCGACCACATATTCCGCTCCGCGATAGAGTTCCGTATGTCCTTTCTGACGACCGAAGCCCTTGGCTTCGATCACGGTGATGCCCTGAAGGCCGATTTCCTGAAGGGCTTCCTTCACTTCGTCGAGCTTGAAGGGTTTGATGATCGCTTCGACCTTTTTCATGCCTCAGTGGCCTCCAAATGAGTTCGGGAACGGGGTGTCCGCGCCCCCTGTTGCTCCGGTTCGGTTAAAGCACGAAACATGCCAACTCTCGCCACGAGCCTTGCATGATGCGTGCCAGTCGCTGCATTCTGCTCCTCGGACACTGAATGGCGCGGATTTTTCAGGCACCAGCATGCTAGGCGAGCGCCGCCGGATAACAAGAGGGGAACCATGCGGTATGCATTGCATTCTGCAGGTTGCTTAAAAAATATGCAACGCGCCGAAGAAAGCGGCAATGAGCGATGCGACTGGAAATTCTGACGCCTGACGAAATGGGCAAGGTGGATCGTGCAGCGATTGCGACCGGGCCCTTGGATGGCTACGGCCTGATGCAGAATGCGGGGTCTGCGGTCCTTGCTGCGATCCTCGAACGTTTTGCCGAAGCGGAGGGCTTTCACGTCCTGTGTGGCCCGGGCAACAATGGCGGGGATGGCTATGTGGTCGCTCGACTGCTCGCCGAGCGTGGTGCACAGGTGTCGCTCTATGCGGACGACCAACCCCGTTCTGGCAGCGACGCTGCCAGAGCCCGTGAGGATTGTCCGCTTGCACCGAGGCCGTTCGCGGAGTTTGAGCCCAATGAACATTGGCTCGTGGTGGATGCGCTTTTCGGCGCGGGTCTGTCCAAACCCCTTGAAGGGCAGGAAGCGGAAGTCATGAAACGCACTCGCTCCAGGGCGCTCACCGTGGTGGCGATTGATCTGCCGTCTGGTGTTTCCGGAATGACGGGCAAGCCACTTGGCGCATCGTTTGAAGCGGATTTGACCGTGACATTCTTTCGCAAAAAGCCCGGCCATCTGCTTGTACCGGGACGACAAAGCTGTGGCGAGACATTGGTTGCCGATATTGGGATTGCCAGGAGCGCGATTGAGCAGGGGAGCGTCCAGCTTTGGGAAAATGCCCCGGCGCTGTGGCAGACGGCTTTTCCAACCTTGGACATCAATGCGCACAAATATCAGCGCGGGCATGTGGCCATTGTGTCCGGCGGTGGTGCGTCGACAGGTGCTGCTCGGCTTGCCGCGCGCGGTGCCGCGCGCGCAGGGGCAGGGGCTGTGACGGTGCTTTCGCCGGCCAACGCCCTTTCGGTCAATGCCATGCACCTGACGTCGATCATGCTGCGAAAGGTGGAAACCACGGAAGAACTGCTGGATTTTTGCCTCGACCGGTCACCCGCCGCCGCTGTGCTTGGGCCTGGCGCGGGAACGGGCGATCGCACCCGCGCCTTCGCACGCAGCCTTCTTGAGCAGGCGAAGAGCCCGAAAGGCCTCGTATTCGATGCAGATGCGATTACCGCCTTTCAAGGAGAGGCCGAGACGTTCTTTGCTATGACGAAGTCGAGCAAGGCACAGGTCGTTTTGACGCCGCATGAAGGAGAGTTTGCGCGCTTGTTCAAGGACCTTGGTGATGCATCGGAGACATCGAAAGTGGAACGCGCGCGCGAGGCGGCAAGACGGTCCAGCGCCACGATTGTGCTCAAGGGGCCCGATACCGTTGTGGCCGCTCCCGACGGGCGTGCGACGATCAATACCAATGCAACGAGCGATTTGGCTACAGCCGGTTCCGGCGATGTTCTGTCGGGAATGATCGCCAGCTTGATGGCGCAGACCATGCCGGCATTTGAAGCAGCCTGCGCTGCCGTCTGGCTCCATGCGGAGGCTGGCCGACTGTTTGGTCGTGGTCTGCTTGCCGAGGATCTGCCCGAAATGTTGCCGCGGGTGTTTCAGGAGCGACTTCCAGAATACACTGTCTGAACTTCCGCTCCTTTAGAGCACGCCACTGATAGCCCGATGGGATTGAACCATCCGCGCTTGCGGAAACGGGACAAGTTCGCTGTCGCGAACGGATCAATAGCGACGCACCAGACCAACCAGGCGCCCCTGGACCTTCACCCGGTCGGGTCCGAAGATACGGGTCTCGTAGGCTGGGTTCGCCGCTTCCAGCGCGATCGACGCTCCTTTGCGCCGAAAGCGCTTCAGGGTGGCTTCCTCCTGGTCCACAAGAGCGACGATGATCTCGCCTGGATTGGCCGTTTGCGTTTCTCGAATAATGACGGTGTCGCCATCGAAGATACCGGCATCGATCATTGAGTCGCCTCTGACCTCGAGGGCGTAATGGTCCCCGCTGCTCAACATGTCGGGCGGGACCGCAATGGTGTGAGTCTGATGCTGGATGGCGTCGATCGGTACGCCGGCGGCGATGCGCCCCATGACCGGCACAGACACGACACCGGAAAGTCCGTCGTCGTTGCTGGCTTCGGGCTTGGGCTGGGAGGGAGGCGTTTTCCCAAGGCTGCCTTCAATGACGCTGGGCGAAAATTTGCGTGCGCCGGGATTGAGACCGGGGGCAATCGAATCCGGCAAGCGCAGAACCTCTAGAGCGCGGGCGCGGTTGGGCAGCCGGCGGATGAAGCCACGTTCCTCAAGCGCGGTGATCAACCGATGGATGCCCGACTTCGAGGCAAGATCGAGCGCCTCCTTCATTTCGTCGAAGGAAGGCGGGATTCCGGCCTCCTTCAGCCGCTCGTGAATGAACAGGAGAAGTTCGTGCTGCTTGCGGGTCAGCATGGGCGCCACCGAGAATCAGTTAAAAACAAAACCAGAACATACTCTATATGTTCCAGTTGTGTTCCGCAATACCTCGGATTTTATGTCTAGGTTGCGGCGAACAGCGCCTTGGCTCCATCGGCAACGAATTGAACGGCAAGGGCGGCGAGAATGACGCCCAGAAGCCGGGTGAGGATCGAGCGTCCCGTTTCACCCAGGAACCTGTCGACACGTTCCGCCAGCGTGAAGACCGCGTATGTGAGCAGGATTGTCGCCAGCAGGATTCCGAGCAGTATCAGCGTTCCAAGGAACGATCCGAATGCGCCAGACAGCAGGACGGTTGCCGAGATCGCGCCCGGGCCGGCGATCAGCGGGATCGCAAGCGGGAAAGCGGCGATGTTGCGTATCATGTCGCGGGTGATGGCGCGTTCGGCGCTCTTTTCATGCCGTTCCTGGCGGCGCTCGAAGATCATTTCGAAGGCGATGAAAAAGAGAAGCAACCCGCCGGCAACCCGGAACGCGGGCAAGGTGATCCCGAATATTGCGAGAATCGCGCTGCCGGCCACGCCGAAGAGCGCAAGGACCGCAAAACCGATAACCGCTGCACGGATCGCGACCTGATTGCGCTCGGAGCGGTTCATGCCGGTGGTCAATGCCAAAAAGAGCGGTGCCAGTCCGGGCGGATCGACAGTCACCAGCAGCGTGACGAATGCGTTGAAAACGGTTTCGTAGCCTGGCATCGGGTTCTCCTCGCAATCTCTCTAGCCGAGCTTGAAGGCGAGGGAAACGCCTCCGATATGGGTCGACGCTCTCAGACTGCGGCAATTTGTCAAGGAAACCATCCCCAGCCCTCTCGTATGCATCTGAAATTGCGTTGGATTTCCGTCATCGAAATATGCGTCTCAATTGGAGAATCGGCATTGAGTCATATATAACAGGCCAGTGATTCCTCATTTAGATTGTGACTCGATTTGACTGACCAGACGACGCCGAACGGACCGGGCGAGCCCGACGACATCGAGCCGATTTCCATCATCGAGGAGATGCAGCGCTCCTATCTCGATTATGCGATGAGCGTGATCGTCAGTCGTGCGCTGCCGGATGCGCGCGACGGCCTGAAACCCGTGCATCGGCGCATTCTCTATGCCTCCCATGAGAGCGGATACCACTGGAACCGGAAATATGTGAAGTCGGCCCGTCCGGTCGCCGACGTCATGGGTAAGTATCACCCCCATGGCGATGCGGCGATCTACGACGCCCTGGTGCGCATGGCGCAGAACTGGTCCATGCGTTTGCCGCTGATCGACGGTCAGGGCAATTTCGGTTCCATCGATGGCGATCCGCCGGCGGCGATGCGTTACACCGAGTCGCGGCTGACCAAGGGCGCGCACGAGCTTCTGGAGGATATCGACAAGGAAACCGTCGATTTCCAGGACACATACGACGGCTCCGCGCACGAACCCAAAGTGCTTCCGGCGCGCTATCCGAACCTCTTGGTGAACGGCTCGGGCGGTATCGCTGTCGGCATGGCGACGAACATCCCGCCGCACAATCTCGAAGAGGTGATCAACGGTTGCGTGGCGCTGATCGACAATCCGGCGATGGCGCTTCCCGAACTGCAGGCGATCATACCGGGCCCGGATTTCCCCACAGGGGGGCTTATCCTCGGCCGATCCGGTATTCGAAACGCATACGAGACGGGCCGCGGTTCCATCCTGATGCGCGGTAAGGTCGACATCGAACCGGCGCGCAACGATCGTGAAGCCATCGTGATTTCGGAGATCCCTTACCAGGTCAACAAGGCCTCGATGATCGAGAAGATGGCCGAACTGGTGCGCGACAAGCGCATCGAGGGCATTTCCGACATTCGCGACGAGAGTGATCGGCAGGGCTATCGCGTCGTGGTTGAATTGAAGCGCGATGCGGTCGCTGATGTCGTCCTGAACCAGCTTTACCGTTTCACGCCACTGCAGACCTCGTTCGGTGCCAATATGGTGGCGCTCAACGGTGGCAAGCCGGAGCAGATGAATCTGCTCGATCTTTTGAAGTCGTTCGTTTACTTCCGCGAGGAAGTGGTCAGCCGGCGAACGAAGTACTTGTTGCGCAAGGCGCGCGACCGTGCGCATGTGCTGGTCGGTCTTGCCATCGCCGTCGCCAATATCGACGAAATCATAAAGCTCATTCGCCATGCTCCGGACCCTCAGACGGCGCGTGAGCAGTTGATGGAGCGCCGCTGGCCGGCCGCCGATGTGGAGGCGCTGATTCTCCTGATCGACGATCCGCGCCACCGCATCAACGAGGATGGCACCTACAATCTGTCCGAAGAGCAGGCGCGCGCGATCCTGGAACTGCGTCTTCAGCGTCTGACCGCACTCGGCCGCGACGAGATTGCAGACGAGTTGAACCAGATTGGCGTGGAGATCAGCGAATATCTGGAAATCCTGTCATCGCGGGCGCGTATTCAGCAGATCGTGAAAGACGAGCTCATCGGCGTGCGTGAAGAGTTCGGGACGCCGCGTCGCACTCAGATTATCGAAGGCGGTGCGGACCTTGACGATGAAGATCTGATTCAGCGCGAAGACATGGTCGTCACGGTCACGCGCAAGGGCTACATCAAGCGTGTGCCGCTCTCGATCTACCGGGCCCAGGCGCGTGGCGGCAAGGGCCGCTCGGGCATGTCGACCAAAGACGAGGATTTCGTCACCCGGCTGTTCGTCGCCAACACGCACACGCCCATTCTCTTCTTCTCCTCACGGGGCATCGTCTACAAGGAGAAGGTCTGGCGCCTGCCGATCGGCACGCCGCAATCCGTGGGCAAGTTCCTGCGAAACATGCTGCCGCTTCAAGAGGGCGAGAGCATTACGACCATCATGCCGCTGCCTGAAGACGAGGATAGCTGGGGCGCGCTGGACGTTATGTTCGCCACCACGCGCGGTACTGTGCGTCGCAACAAACTGTCGGATTTCGTCCAGGTCAACCGCAATGGCAAGATCGCCATGAAGCTGGATGATCCGAGTGACGAGATCCTCGGCGTCTACACCTGTACAGAAGATGACGACGTTCTGCTGACGGCGGCTTCGGGTCAGTGCATTCGCTTCTGCGTCACCGATGTGCGCGTCTTTGCCGGACGCAACTCGATTGGCGTGCGCGGCATCAATCTGGCCGAGGGCGACCGCGTCATCTCCATGGCCATCCTGGCCCATGTGGAGGCAAGCCCGGCCGAACGCGCCGCCTATCTCAAGCAAGCCGCCGCCGAGCGGCGTCTGGCTTCTGGTGAAGACGAGGAGGTGGCGCTCACCAACGAGGATGTCGGTGAGGAGGAGAGCCTGTCCACGGAGCGTTTCGAAGAGCTTCAGGCGCGTGAACAGATGGTGCTCACCGTCAGTGAGCTTGGCTATGGCAAGCGCTCGTCAAGCTACGATTTCCGGGTAACGGGTCGCGGCGGTAAGGGCATTCGCGCCACTGATGTCGCCAAGACCAACGAAATAGGCCCGCTGATCGCAGCTTTTCCGGTCGAGCACGAAGACCAGATCATGTTGGTTTCGAACGCCGGTCAGGTCATTCGTGTCCCGGTTGACGGCATCCGTATTGCAAGCCGTGCCACAAAGGGCGTAACGATTTTCAACACGGCCAAGGGTGAGAAAGTTGTCTCTGTGGAGCGTATCTCGGACACGCAGGCGGACGAGGAAGAAATAGACGCTATCGAGAACGCCGTGGAAGCCGTAGAAAATGCAGACATTTCCACTGGCGACGACGACAATGCCGCCGAGTGATCGGCGGCGTACTATCAGCGGAAACGTCGATCGGCAGTGCCGCGTACGCGGTTTTCAAGCTTGATGCGGCTGGCTTCCTCGTGAAGACCGACTGCGGTAGCGATCAGCATTGCGACGGTCATTGCGGCGGCGAGCGTAAAGATAAGCATGGCTTGTCTCCTTTAATCTGTTAACGAAGAAAAGCGCCGTTTGGTTTCATGTTTCGGCTTGGCGCTTTTCCATCATTGGTGTTCTGACTAGCCAATTCGGTTCAAACCTGGCTTGAACGCTGCGTTCATTTGCAGTTCATTCTCTCACCGCTCACCCGGCTGAATCGGGCGGTGTGATTGCTGAATTGCCATCGCCCGGCAAGACGGTTACAAGCACGCCATGAGCGAACGTACAGCTTTCTACGCCGGGTCTTTCGACCCTTTGACGAACGGCCATCTCGATGTGCTTAAGGGTGCCTTGACTGTGGCCGACAGGATCGTGGTCGGTATCGGCGTTCATCCGGGAAAAAAGCCACTTTTCAGCTATGAAGAGCGCGTCGCGCTCATTCGGCGGTCCGCCGTGGCGGAACTGGGCGATGATGCCGGGCGCATCGAAGTCGTCGCGTTTGACAAACTGGTGATCGATGCCGCGCACAAGCACGGCGCCTCGATCATGATCCGCGGTCTGCGTGATGGCACGGATCTGGACTACGAAATGCAGATGGCGGGTATGAACGAAACCATGGCGCCAGACCTACAGACGGTCTTTTTGCCGGCCAGCCCGTCTGTACGCACAATTACTGCCACACTTG
Organism: uncultured Nitratireductor sp.; assembly: GCF_913053745.1. GTDB lineage: Bacteria > Pseudomonadota > Alphaproteobacteria > Rhizobiales > Rhizobiaceae > Nitratireductor. Next base: position 8,112 of record NZ_CAJXGF010000041.1, on the reverse strand, counting down.
TGCGTCAGATCGCTTCCATGGGCGGAGACATCGCGCCATTCGTGCCTTCCGTTGTTCTGGAAGCGCTGACGGCCAAGTTTTCCGCCTGAAACCAAAAGGAGAGTTTCATGCAGCTTTGCAAGCTAGCCTCGTCTGCGCTCGTGGCCGGTGCCCTTATGATCGGCCTCGGCGTCGCTTCGGCCGCAGAACCGGAAAACACGATGATCCTCACGCTCAAAAACGGTGAAGTGACCATCGGTTTGCGGCCCGACCTCGCTCCCAAGCATGTCGAGCAGGTCAAGGCCCTGGTCGAGGACGGCGCTTACGATAATGTCGCGTTTCATCGTGTCATCGACGGTTTCATGGCGCAGACTGGAGACGTTCAGTATGGCGATGTCGAAGATGGATTCGACGCCCGCCTCGTCGGTACCGGCGGCTCCGACAAGGCTGATCTTCCGGCCGAGTTCTCGGATGCTGCTTTCGCTCGTGGCACCATAGGCATGGCTCGATCGCAAGACCCCGACTCTGCCAACTCCCAGTTTTTCATCATGTTCGCGCCCGCAGAGCACCTAAACGGACAATACACGGTGATCGGCGAGGTCGAATCGGGCATGGAATTGGTCGACAAGATCAAGAAGGGCGATTCCGCCCAGAATGGCATGGTGCAGAATCCGGACAAGATTCTCTCCGCGCGCATGGCGAGCGACGACGCGAACTAGCCGCGGCACTATCAAGATAGGAAAGGTACAGGAATGGCTGACATCAAGGATCCGGAAAACACCATCGTCATGGAAACGACCAAGGGCAAGGTCGTCATACAGTTGTTTCCCGACGTTGCTCCCGGACATGTGAGCCGCGTCAAGGAACTGACACGCGAGAATTTTTATGATGGCGTCGTCTTTCATCGCGTAATCGACGGTTTCATGGCTCAGACAGGAGACCCCACGGGGACTGGTATGGGCGGTTCCGACAAGCCGGACCTGAAGGCCGAATTTTCCAACATGGCGCACGAGCGGGGCACCTGCTCGATGGCGCGCTCGCAGAACCCGAACTCCGCCAATTCACAGTTCTTCGTCTGCTTCGACAAGGCGCCGTGGCTCGATCGTCAGTACTCCGTGTGGGGGCAGGTCATCGAGGGCATGGACAGCATCGATCAGATCAAGCGCGGCGAACCGGTTTCCGAGCCCGACTCCATTATTTCCATGCGGGTCGCGGCCGACGCCGCTTGATTTCTCCGTCACCGGGCGATGTTCGTCGCCCGGTGTCTCGCCAGCCGATTTGCGATGCGCGTAGACCTTTTCGATTTCGATCTTCCGGAAGAACGGATTGCACTGAGGCCGGCCAATCCGCGTGATTCCGCACGGCTTCTGACAGTGCGGGGCGAAACCCTTCACGACCATGTGGTGCGAGACCTTCCCGACCTCCTTCGGCCTGGCGATGCTCTCGTTTTTAACGATACGAAGGTGATCCCGGCGCGTTTGGGTGGCATCCGCCGCCGCGGCGGGGCGCAAGCGCGCATCGAAGCCACACTGCATATGCGCGAGGGGCCCGATCGCTGGCGCGCTTTTTTGAAGCCCGCAAAACGTGTGAATGTCGGTGAGCGCATTCACTTCGGCCACGAAGGCGAAAGCTGCTTTCTGGGCACATTGGAGGCGACGGTCGCGGAGAAGGGCGAGGGCGGTGAAGCGCTTCTAGTCTTCGATTTTTCCGGACCGGTGCTGGACGAAGCCATTGCCGCTGCCGGTCATATGCCTCTGCCGCCCTACATCGCGGGCAAGCGCGCGGAGGATGCGCGCGATGAGGTTGACTATCAGACCGTCTATGCGCGTGAGGAGGGCGCTGTGGCGGCACCGACTGCGGGTTTGCATTTCACGCCTGAGCTCATGCGGGCACTCGACGCCGCTGGCATTGAACGGCATTTCGTGACGCTTCATGTGGGAGCGGGTACGTTTCTACCCGTGAAGGTGGCCGATACCGACCATCACAAGATGCATTCCGAGCGCGGCGAGGTGAGCGCAGCGACTGCGGCCGCGCTGAACGCCGTGAAAGCACGGGGTGGACGTGTCGTTTCGGTGGGCACGACATCGCTACGGCTTCTGGAGAGTGCATCGCAAAGAAACGGCGAAGTGGAAGCCTGGTCCGGTGCGACCGACATCTTCATCACACCCGGTTATCGCTTCCGCATGGTCGATGTGCTGATGACCAATTTTCATCTGCCGCGGTCGACGCTTTTTATGCTGGTTTCGGCCTTCAGCGGTACGGACACGATGAAGCGTGCGTATGATCACGCGATCCGCAACGAATATCGCTTCTATTCCTATGGCGATGCCAGCCTGCTTTTCAGGGACGATCAACCGTGAGTGACCGGTTCACCTTCCGACTTATGACAACGGATGGCGATGCCCGCCGAGGCGAGATTTCCATGCCGCGCGGTACGATCCGCACGCCGGCCTTCATGCCGGTGGGAACGGCGGGCACGGTCAAAGCCATGTATATGGATCAGGTGCATGACCTGGGCGCCGACATCATCCTCGGCAATACGTACCACCTGATGTTGCGTCCGGGTGCCGAACGGGTGGCCCGGCTTGGCGGTTTGCACGAATTTGCCCGCTGGCCGTATCCGATCCTGACGGATTCGGGTGGTTTTCAGGTCATGTCGCTGGCGGACCTGCGCAAAATCACCGAAAAGGGCGTCACCTTCCGCTCTCATGTGGATGGCCGGGTATTCGAGATGCCGCCGGAGCGCTCGATCGAGATACAGGGGCTGTTGGGTTCGGACATCCAGATGCAGCTCGATGAATGCGTGGCGCTGCCGGCTGAAGATGCTGAGATCGAAAGAGCGATGGAACTCTCGCTGCGTTGGGCCGAACGCTGCAAGACTGCATTCGGCGATCAGCCGGGCAAAGCGATGTTCGGCATTGTGCAGGGTGGGGACAAGCCTCGCCTGCGTGAGCGTTCGGCCAGCGCCCTGGCGGGAATGGACCTCAAGGGCTATGCGGTCGGCGGGCTCGCGGTCGGAGAACCGCAAGGGGTGATGCTCGACATGCTCGAAGCCACGTGTCCCGTGCTGCCCGTTGAGAAACCGCGTTACCTGATGGGTGTTGGCACACCCGACGACATTCTGAAGTCGGTGGCGCGTGGGATCGACATGTTCGATTGCGTAATGCCGACGCGTGCCGGGCGGCATGGCCTCGCTTATACCCGGCACGGCAAGATCAATCTGAAGAACGCAAGGCACGCTGAGGATATGCGACCGCTGGACGAGCAGAGCGATTGTCCCGCTGCCCGCGATTATTCGCGCGCTTATCTTCACCATCTGGTCAAGGCGGGGGAGTCTCTCGCCGGCATGTTGCTCACCTGGAACAACCTCGCTTATTACCAATCATTGATGCAGGATATAAGAGACGCGATCGAGGCTGGCAGGTTTGCCGGACGCGCCGCCGAGATCAGCAGCGGTTGGGAAAAGGGCGATCTGCCCCCACTTTGACGAAAACTGCCCAAACATGTGGCAGAGACCTGCAATCACGGCGCAAAGACTGGGCATGCTGTGCTCTGGCATGGGGCACTTTTCGTAACCTATAGAAACAACTTGCTTTTTTCTGGTATCCCCGTTGAAATGCTCGGGAGAGGAGCATTTCTTGACGCCATTTGACGAGATGCGCCTGGGGGGCCAGGCCCGAAATCCTTACGAAGACTATCAGGGCTGGTTTGACCGGCAGGATCCCAAACGCCTGAAGCAGAAGGCCGACGATGCCGAGCGGGTGTTCCGAAGAACCGGCATCACTTTCGCGGTTTACGGCGATCAGGAAGCCGCCGAACGGCTTATCCCCTTCGATATCGTTCCACGCATTATTTCTGGTAAGGAATGGCGCCGGCTCGTACAGGGCATCGAACAGCGCGTTCAGGCGCTCAACGCTTTTCTCGACGATATCTATCATCGTCAGGAAATTTTGCGGGCGGGACGCATTCCCAAAGAGATCATTTCCAACAACGAGGCCTTTTTGCCCGAGATGATCGGCGTGCGGCCACCCGGCGGAGTCTACACACACATCACCGGTGTCGACATCGTGCGCACCGGCGAAAACGACTTCTTTGTTCTGGAGGACAATGCCCGCACGCCCTCTGGCGTTTCATATATGCTGGAGAACCGAGAGACCATGATGCAGCTTTTCCCCGAGCTGTTTCAGCAGGTCAAAGTGCTGCCGGTAGAGAACTACCCTCAGCTTCTACGAGAATCGCTCACCAGCGTAAAACCACAGCAATGCGATGGAAAACCGGCCATAGCCGTCCTGACACCCGGTAGTTTCAATTCTGCCTATTTCGAGCACGCATTTCTCGCCGACCAGATGGGTGTCGAGTTGGTTGAAGGGCCCGATCTGCGCGTGGTTGACGGCCATGTGGCGATGCGCACCACCCAAGGCTACAAGCGGATCGACGTTCTTTATCGCCGTGTGGACGACGATTATCTCGATCCACTGACCTTTCGACCCGATTCCGTGCTTGGGGTGCCGGGCATCATGGATGTATATCGCGCTGGCAAGATCACCATCGCCAACGCGCCGGGAACGGGAATCTCCGACGATAAGGCGATCTATTCCTACATGCCCGAGATCGTCGAATTCTACACTGGCCGCAAGGCGATTCTACCGAATGTGCCAACTTGGCGGTGCTCTGAACCGGACAGCCTCGCCTATGTGCTCGAGCACCTCGAAGAACTGGTCGTCAAAGAGGTGCATGGTTCCGGCGGTTACGGCATGCTGGTGGGCCCCGCCGCCTCGAAGAAGGAGCGTGCGGCCTTCGCTAGAAAACTCAGGGCAAGGCCGAAGAACTATATCGCGCAACCCACGCTTTCGCTGTCTACTTGTCCGATCATGACCGGCAAGGGGCTCGCGCCTCGGCATGTGGATCTGCGTCCTTTCGTGCTGGTGTCCGATCGCATTCGCATCGTGCCGGGCGGTCTGACGCGGGTGGCGCTCAAGAAAGGGTCGTTGGTGGTCAACTCATCGCAGGGCGGTGGCACCAAGGATACCTGGGTTCTGGATGATTAGGGCGCTCTGATATGCTTCTTGGACGCTCGGCGAACGGATTGTACTGGATGGCCCGCTATATCGAGCGGGCCGAGAATATGGCACGTCTTGTCGATACTGGGCTGAGGCTCGCACTGACCCAAACGAGCGCATCTTCAGACGAATGGGCTTCCGTCCTGACGAGCGCGGGTGTGCGGGATCTGTTCGAGCAGGAAAACGACACGTTCGACACGGCGACGGTGACGAATTTCCTGCTTCGAGACACAGCCAACCCCTCCAGCGTTCTTTCTTCGATCGATACCGCACGCATGAATGCGCGCATGGTGCGGACCGCGCTGACGCGAGAGACCTGGGAAAGCGTGAACGAGGCGTGGATGGCGTTGCACCGAATGCTGAAACGGCGCGTCGACGAGCCTGACCTGCCCGCCGTCCTCGATGCGGTGAAGCGTGAAACGGCGCTTATTCGCGGTGCGTTTCAGGGCACGATGCTGCGTAACGAGATCTTCGATTTCGCCCAAATGGGGACGATGATCGAGCGCGCTGACAACACGGCGCGTATACTCGACGTGAAATACTATGTGCTTTTGCCTTCGGCCGCGTGGGTTGGCTCGTCGCTCGACAACAGCCAGTGGCAGACGATCTTGCGTTCGGTCTCGGCATTGCGCTCGTATCGCTGGACCCATGAGGGCGACTTCAATCCGGTCAACATCGCCGATTACTTGATCCTCAACCGCCGGATGCCGCGTTCGCTGGCCTTCTGCTATCGGGGCATTTGCGATTCCCTCGATTATTTGGCGGATGAATATGGCGATCGACGAGCCTGCAATGAAATGGCCGATACCAAGCTGGAAAAACTGAAAACCGCCGCCGTCTCGGATATATTCGATGAAGGTTTGCACGAGTTCCTGAGCGACTTCATCCGCGACAATGCAGCGCTGGGGAACCAGATTGCAGCAGACTTCCGCTTCTACTGAGGGCCGCCCAATGCGCCTGAAAATCAAGCATCGCACGGAATACCGGTATGACGCGCCTCTCTCCTATGCGCTGCAGCGCCTGCGCCTTTTCCCGCAAAGCGGGCCCACGCAGGAAGTCTTGGAATGGTCGTTAAAGACGGAAGGCGCAGTGCGGGAAGCGCAGTTCATCGATGGCTTTGGAAACGACACGCGTCTGGTCAGCATCGATGGCGACCCTCGAGCGATCGTGCTCGAAGCGTCGGGCGTGGTGGAGACCCGCGATACCGCGGGCGTGACAGGAAAGCATCAAGGCCTCGCACCGCTCTGGTTGTTTGAACAGCAAACTGCGCTTTGCAGTGCAGGACGTGGCATTTCGGCGCTACTCAAAGACATTCCAGGTGATACGGATGTCGAACGTTTGCATGCCCTCATGAGCGAGGTCCGCGAGCGCGTCGCCTACAAGGTCGGCACGACGGATGCCGCCACCACGGCGGAGGAGGCACTCGCGAACGGGGAGGGTGTGTGTCAGGATCATGCCCATATCTTCCTGACCGCGGCGCGTCTCATGGGGTTCCCTGCACGCTATGTGAGCGGTTATCTGCGCATGGACGACAGCGACGAGCAGGCAGCGAGCCACGCTTGGGCAGAAACGCATCTCGAGGGGTTGGGCTGGGTCGCTTTTGATTGTTCCAACGGCATTTCGGCTGATTCCCGTTATGTACGGGTCGCAACGGGCCGGGATTATCGCGACGCGATGCCCGTTATGGGGATCAGGATCGGGCAGGCGCAAGAAGAGCTTGCGGTTCAGATCACGGTTGAGCAGTAATCGTTCATGACGAATCTCAATGAGGCACGGTCCGGATGACCTATTGCGTCGGACTGAAAACACGACAGGGCTTGGTGTTCATGTCCGACACACGGACAAATGCCGGAGTCGACAACATTTCCACCTTCCGAAAGATGCATTGCTGGCAAGAACCCGATGATCGGGTTCTGGTATTGCTTTCGGCGGGCAATCTGGCCACGACGCAAGCCGTTGTCAGCCTGCTTGACGAACGAACCAAAGCACCGGACGAACGCACGGCCTCGATGCTCGAGACGCCTTCCATGTACCAGGCGGCCCGTCTGGTGGGCGATACGGTCAAGGAGGTTATTCGCCAGTCGGCGCCGGCAGGCCAAAGCGCCGATGCGTTCGGCGCATCGTTCATTCTTGGTGGGCAGATCCGCGGTATGGAGCCGCGCCTTTTCCTGATCTACCCGGAAGGCAATTTTATTGAAGTCGGCGCGGACACGCCTTTTTTCCAGATCGGCGAGACCAAATACGGCAAGCCCATTCTCGTGCGCGCTTTCGATCCAACGATGAGCCTGGAGGAAACGGTAAAACTTTTGCTCGTGTCGTTCGACTCGACGCTTAAGTCCAATCTTTCCGTCGGCCTGCCGATCGACCTTCTTTTCTATGAAAACGACAGTTTCCGGATCGGTTATGAAAAACGCATTGAAGCCGATGATCCATATTTGCGGGCAATTTCCGAGGGCTGGTCTGACGCCCTGAAGACGGCGTTTAAAAGCCTTCCGGATTTCGAGCGCTGATGTGTGGTCGCAAACGGCCTTTGTCGTCAACGATACGAGGCGCGTGATCGCATCTAAAAAGGTTCTAGATCGCGAGCGCGTCGGCCTCTTTTAGGCTGACACCGGTGATCCGATATGTCCCGTCGGCCTGCCGCTCGAGAGTATAGACCGCTTCGTAGCTTTTGCCGTTAGCTCCGGTCGTCAGAACGCGTTGCATGACAGTGGATGCGTCTGGCTCGATTGACTTGCCGAAGGCGTAATTGCGTGGACGATACACAGGCTGATAGCTGCGCGTCACCATCGCCATGAATCTTTCGAGCGTCGGAAACAGCTTTTTGATGTTGGGTGCCGCATAGGAATATGCTTTTGCATTGTCCCCCGCCAGAAACGCTTCGATCTGGTTCCTGATGGACGATTGGGCGGCGCGGATTTCGGCGTCGCCGGCGAAAGCGAATATGGGCGCGAGTGCTGTCAGGACAATCGTCAGCAGTAAACGTCTCATTTCAGTCTTCCTCCTCTCGGCTGCCTTGTAAAATGCCTCTGGAAAGGCAGTGTCGCATGTTTCTACCATCTGCGAAGGTACG